>CAMOSS010000086.1 GCA_946625055.1 uncultured Caryophanales bacterium | reverse complement strand
AACCAGCCTTTGGTCGTTTAAGTGAATTACAACTTAGACCAAACCAAATCATGACACACCTCACCGATTTAGAGAACGCTCTTAACGAAGTTCTTGATGAAAAATGGGGTTCATTACGTGGTGTTGAAGTTATCTCAGTCGCTTTAGGTAGTGTGACATTACCAAAAGAAGATGAAGATTTAATCAAAGAATTACAAAGAAAGAATGTCTATGCTCGTAACCAAGCTATGGCCGGCGCTACTTTAGTAGAAGCACAAGCAGAAGCTATGAAAGCCGCTGCTGGTAATGCCAATGGTGCAGCAATGGGCTTCTATGGTTTAAATATGGCTGCTAATGTTGGTGGAAAGATGGATGCTCAACAATATTTTGAAAACGCCAATCAACAAAAAGCCCAACAAATGGCCGCCGATGCTTGGACCTGCCCAAAATGTGGCGCTCAAGCACATGGTAAATTCTGCCCAGAATGTGGCACTAAAAAACCAGAACCACAAGGTTCTTGGACTTGTCCAAAGTGTGGTGCACAAGCTCAAGGAAAGTTCTGCCCAGAATGCGGAACCAAGAAACCTGAAGCAGCAGCAGGGTGGGTCTGTCCAAAATGCGGTGCTCAAGCACAAGGCAAATTCTGCCCTGAATGCGGCACTAAAAAACCAGAAGAAAGACATATTAAATGTAATAAATGTGGCTGGGAACCAAAAGATCCAAATAACGTTCCAAAGTTCTGTCCAGAATGTGGTGATCCAATCAACGAAGAAGATAACAAATAGTTTATGGGAAATATTCAATTAAAATGCCCTTGCTGTGGTGGTGCCTTACACTTTGATGATAAAAAACAACTCACTGTTTGCCCATATTGTGATTCAGAGTTTACCGCTGAAGATTTAAAAGCCTACACTGATGAGCTCGCAAATGCTCCAGTAGAAGATACTTCCTGGGATGAATCAATGGTTCAAGCCTTCACAGGCGAAGAGAAAAAAGGCGTAAAAATCTATTCTTGTGACTCTTGTGGTGGGGAAATCATCTGCGAAGAAACCACCTCATCAACCGTGTGTCCATATTGTGGAAACAATCTTTTAGTCGCCAAAGAATTAAAAGGTGATTTAAGACCAAATTACGTTATCCCATTCATGTTAGATAAAGATCAAACAATGGCATCTTTAAAGAAATTCTTTAAAAAGAAACCATTGCTTCCAAACTCTTTCTCTAAAGATAACGTCGTTGAAGAAATCAAACCTTTATACGTTCCATTTTGGCTCTTTGATGCTGAGGTAAACGGACGAGTCCATTTCAAAGGTGAAACAACCCGTCGTTGGTCAGATTCAAACTACGACTATAAAGAAACAAAATATTATTCCATTTTCCGTGGTGGTCAAATCGCTTTTGATCATGTTCCAGTCGATGGTTCTAAAAAGATGGAAGATAAACTAATGGAATCTATCGAACCATACAACTTTGGTGACGCAAAAGACTTCAATGTCGCCTTCTTAGCTGGTATCGGTGCGGATCGTTACGATGTTTCTAAAGATGAAACATTTAATAGAGCCACTGTGAGATTCCGTGAAGGAACAGTGCAAGCCTTCCGAAACGACATTCATGGTTATGACAATGTCACCGTTGAAGATTCCAACTTACAATTCTCAAATACAAATGCTTGCTACGCCTTATATCCAGTATGGATATTAAATACCAAATGGAAAGAAAAATCCTTCCGTTTCGCCATTAACGGTCAAACAGGAAAGACTGCTGGTGACTTACCAATTTCTGTTCCAAAATCTATCTTGTTCTGGATGTTATTCTTTGTCGTCGGTATTGGTATCGGAGCCTTGATCGGTTTACTCGCAGAAGAAATGGTGGTCGGTTTACTTATTGGTGCAGGTATTGGCATCGCACTTGCCACAACAATTTTGCTCATCATGCGTAAACAAAACAAGAATGTCATGTTCCAATATGGGGCCGCTAATTATGTGAGAGATAATTCTCTAAATATCGATTATCGTAAATCCATTTACCTTTATAAAAAGGTGACCAAAACAAGTAGATCATCTAACGATTAATAAAATAGACCGGTTCAACCGGTCTTTTTTGCTGCCTTGAGTTATTTTATTAATTTAATTACTTCGTTGAAATTATGGATGAATAAATGCGAATTAGACTTAATTTCGTCAACTTTTCTGGTCGAATGTTCATCATAAACTGCGATTGTAAGATATTTTGCCTTATAAGAGGTCATAATCGCTTCGTATAAGTCTTCAAAGATGACAACATTTTCACTGCTTAAGCCAAACTTAGAAGAAGCGGTGTCGTATATTTCAGAAGAATTCTTTCCTTCTTTAGTGGAATTGACATCGATGGCAAAATCAAAGAATTCCCAGACTCCTAATCTTTTAAGACATGGTTCATAAAGTTCTTTGGAATTAGCAGTGGCGATTGCAAGCTTGACACCGTTATCTTTTAATATTTTTAAGAGTTCATAGCCATTATCTTTTAATGGGATGTCTTCCTTATAAGCTTTTAATGACATG
>CAMOSS010000085.1 GCA_946625055.1 uncultured Caryophanales bacterium | reverse complement strand
GCATCAATGGTGTTTCTTGCCACGACCTTACTTGGCATTTCTAAATTAATGTTTGGAAGAAGTTCACCTTTATTGGCCAAGATATCCATAGAGATCTTAATTCCAGGAATAATGGTCGCACTTGAGAAGAATCCATCTTTATCCAAAAGAAGAATTTTAGAAGCTGTTCCTAAATCAATAACTAAACATGGAGCGAAATATTTAACTTTCGCGCCGACCATATCAGCGATTAAATCTGATCCAACTTCACTCGGATTGTCAACTTTCATCGGAAGAGATGTTTTAACTTTTCCACCTAAATCAATGCTAAAACCTGGTTTAAATAAACGTTTTAAAGCATTTTTGAGGTTTAAATTCACTGATGGAACAACAGACGAATAAATCAAATCGTTATTCTTATCAAGTTCAATATTCTTAACTTTTAATTGTCTTTCAAATATAGCGAAAAACTCATCTTCACTCTTAGAAGAATCAGTCATCACGCTCATGGAATTTATTAGTTTATCATTTCTAAAAAATGAGATTTTAATTTCGGTATTTCCGACATCAACACAAATATTCATGTCACTACCCCACGACAATATTGATAATCTTGTTTTTGACAACGATGACTTTTCTCACTTGCTTTCCTTCCATTTGTCTTTGGACGGTTTCAAGCTCTAAAGCCATAGCTTCAAGCTCTTTATCATCAATATCTTTTTTAACCTCTAAAACGCCTCTAAACTTACCGTTAACACTAACGGAGATAGAGACTGTTGAAGAGACAATCTTCTTTTCATCAAATTTTGGCCATGGCTCAAAAGCAATAGTCTTTTGATGACCAAGTTCACTCCACATTTCTTCACCGATATGTGGGCAGATGCAAGAGAACATTTTGACGAATCCTTCGGCGTATTCTCTTGGTAATTTATTCACTTTATAGACTTCATTAATGAAGATCATCATTTGAGAAATCGCTGTATTAAAAGCTAAGGCTTCATAGTCTTCAGAAACCTTTTTCACGGTTTGATGATAGATCATTTCTAAGTCTTTAACTTCTTCATCGACGATGATGTTATTTTCAATGATGATACGGTAGACTCTTTCAATAAATCTTCTCGCCCCTTCTACTCCTTGATTTGACCAAGGTTTTGAAGCTTCAAGAGGACCCATAAACATTTCATAGAGTCTTAATGTATCGGCACCATATTTTTCTACGATGTCACTTGGATTAACAACATATTCAGGATATCTCTTACCCATCTTGATACCATTGCTACCTAAAATCATTCCTTGGTGAACAAGTTTCTTAAATGGTTCATCGAAGGATATATATCCTTTTTTATATAAATATTTAGTCCAAATTCTGGAATAGATAAGGTGACCGACTGCATGTTCTGGTCCACCGATATATAAATCGACTGGTAACCAGTGATTCAATAATTCCTTATTAGCGAATTCTTTATCATTATGTGGATCAACATATCTTAAGAAATACCATGAACTACCAGCACTTCCTGGCATAGTTGAGGTTTCTCTTTTGCCTTTCATGCCGTTGATGGTGACATATTTCCATTCTTCGGCATTCTCTAAAGGTGCTTTACCATTATGTCCTTTATAATCTTCAAGGACCGGTAAAACTAATGGAAGTTCTTCATCATCTAAGGCGCGGATACTTCCATCTTCCATATGAACGACAGGGACTGGTTCACCCCAATATCTTTGACGGGCAAAAATCCATTCTCTGAACTTATAATTAATCTTTTCATCACCAAGGTGATGTTCTCTTAAATATTCAACCATTTTCTTAATGGCCTCTTCTTTATTTAAACCATTTAAGAAAGAAGAATTAATATGAAGTCCATCGCCTTCAAAGGCTTCGTTTGTAATATCTCCACCTTCTAAAACAGGGATGATTTCAATTCCAAATTTCTTTGCAAAGGCATAGTCTCTACTATCATGAGCCGGAACGGCCATAATAGCCCCTGTTCCATAACTTGATAAGACATAATCAGATATATAGATAGGAATCTCTTTATTGTTTAAAGGATTAATGGCGTTTACTCCTAAATAAACACCAGTCTTCTCTTTATTAAGAGAAGTTCTTTCAAGCTCACTCTTAGAAGCAGCTTCTTTTTTATAAGCCATAACCGCATCACGGCAAGATTCATGAACAATCTTTTCGACGAGTGGGTGCTCTGGAGAAAGGACACAGTACGTCGCTCCAAAGATGGTGTCAGCACGTGTGGTGAAGACGGTAAATTTCTCTTCAGTGCCAGCTACTTTAAAATCAATTAAAGCCCCATAGGATTTTCCAATCCAGTTTCTTTGAATCTCTTTTGTGGATTCTGGCCAATCAATTCTATTTAAGCCTTCTAATAATTCTTCACCAAATTTTGCTTGGTCGATAACCCATTGTTTCATATTGACACGAACAACTGGATATCCTCCACGTTCACTCTTTCCATCGATTACTTCATCATTTGAAAGAACGGTACCGAGTTCTTCACACCAGTTAACTGGCATATCTATATATTTAGCATAGCCATCTAAGAATAAACCTTTAAAAATCCATTG
>CAMOSS010000084.1 GCA_946625055.1 uncultured Caryophanales bacterium | reverse complement strand
TAAAAGAATGAATGGCATTAAACAAACAATATAGTGCTTTTTAAAGTTAATCATTATTCATACTCCTCAACACTGAAAGAAAAACAAATAATCCAAAAACAGCTGATTAAATCGAAACATTTGCTTTTGACTGTCCTATTTTTTAAATTTTATCATATGCTAAAATAATAAGAAACAGACAAAAAGCGGAAAAATCACTGTCTTAAAAAGTGAATGATTAAGTATAATTCCTTATGCATATCCAACATTTGTTTGGCCAAATTATTAATAGATGCAAAGAAAAAGCATTGGTTGCTCGCCAATGCTTTTAAATTACTCTAAAGAATAGAAATGTCACTAGGACTAATATCCCTAAGACCAAGATAGCGGGAAGGATTAAAGTGAGAAATGCTGCTAAGAACATCGACCACCAATCCTTTTTTTCAAGTTGGATATCGTTTTCTTCTAACTCTTTCTGTCTCCTTTGATAAGCATCAGAGGAGTTATATTTATGAAAGAGTTTAAAGAAACCATCTCTTTTTTTAATTTTCTTGCCCATCAGCATTACCTTTATTCAATTTGAATAGATAATTGCCGTCTTTGTCTAATTTCTTTTCTGGGAAGTGACATGCCACAAAGTGTCCTGGTTCAATCTCTTGAAGTTCTGGTGGGACGCGTTTGCATTTGTCGCAAGCCATGAAACATCTTGTGTGGAACTTACATCCATGTGGAGGTCTGATTGGTGAAGGAATATTACCTTCAAGAATAATTCTTTCCTTCTTTTTATCGCTCACTTCAGTCGTTGGAATAGATGATAATAATGAAACGGTATATGGGTGTCTAGGATCATCGAAGATCATATCTTTATCGGCAAATTCCACTAGGGAGCCGAGATACATAACACCGATTCTATCAGAGATGTATTTAACAACTGATAAGTCGTGAGAGATGAATAAATAAGTGAGATTCTCTTCTTCTTTTAATTCATCAAGTAAGTTGATGATTTGTGATTGAATAGAAACGTCAAGAGCGGAGACGCATTCATCACAAACGACGAATTTAGGTTTGACCGCTAAAGAACGAGCGATACAAACTCTCTGTCTTTGACCACCGGAGAATTGGTGAGGATAACGATAGACCATGTAATCTTGTAATCCGCACTTTCTCATCGTCTCTAAGACATAGTCTCTCATCGCTTTAGAACCGCGATGGAAGAAATGGTGAGTCAATAAACCTTCTTCGATAATTTGACCGATTGTCATTCTTGGGTTCAAGGATGAATATGGGTCTTGGAAGATGATTTGTAAGTCTTTTCTTAAACGTCTAATTTCACGATATTTAAGTCTCGCTAAATCAACACCATTATCAATGAGAGCTTCGTATTCTTGGAATTTCTCATTGTCTTTAAATTGTTCTTTAAATTTTCTGAGATCTTCTTCTGCTTCGTCTAATTTTGCTTTATTGGTTTCTCTAATGTGGGAGTATTTTTCAATATCGATATGTAACTTAGCAATTGTATTTTCATTTGGATGATCCAAAGTTTGTTGGTGATCTAAGTTAATTCTTAAGATATTGAGGTGTGCATCACCTTTAGCGACTAAAACTTGTAAGTCGTAAATGTGAAGCATCTTTTTAAAGCCTTGTTCTCTTAAATTCTTTTCTTCGACAGCAAAGAAACCACCGACGATACGAACGATTTTATTGAATAAGGTCTTTTCATTAGCAATCGCTAAGGATTTATTTTGCAAGAGGAAGAAGTCAGCGTTATCCACACCTACTTCTTTAACTTTGGCTCTTAATTCATCAGCTTTTGCTTTTGCTTTCGCATACTTCTTTAAATATTTATCGAAGTTTTTTAAGGTTTCTTTAACATAGACAGGAGCGACTTCAGAGACGTCTCTACCGTAGTATGTTGTAGAACCAGCGGTTTGTTCGTAGAGTTGAAGAATAACTCTACCTAAAGTGGATTTACCACATCCGGATTCACCGACTAAACCGATTGTTTCACCTTCGTAAATATCAAATGAAATATCTTCGTTAGCCTTTACGAAATATTGCTCTTTTTGGAAGATGGAATCTTTCGCAATTGGGAAATATTTCTTAAGATGCGAAATCGTTAACAACTTCTTTTTTGTGTCCATCGCTACGTCTATCCTCCTTCTTCGCATAGAAGCATCTGACTAATTGGCCAGGAACCACTTCTTCAAGGGTTGGCTCTTCTTCTAAACACTTCTTAGTGCAATATTTACATCTCGGAGCAAATTTACATCCTTTAGGCAAATCTAATGGATGAGGAACCGCTCCTGGGATTGGTTCGAGTTTTTGATTGGACTTAAGTTCAAGACGAGGAATGGAGAACATTAAGCCTTCAGTATATGGGTGAGAGTATTCGCAATCAGTGAAGATGGTCTTCGCTGGCGCTCTCTCAACGACTTGACCGCAGTACATAACGACGACATCATCTGCCATTTCGTTAATAACGCCTAAGTCGTGGGTAATGAATAAAATGGATGTACCGTTTTCTTTCTTTAAATCGTTCATGAGCTTTAAGATTTGCGCTTGAATAGTAACATCAAGAGCAGTTGTCGGCTCATCAGCGATTA
>CAMOSS010000083.1 GCA_946625055.1 uncultured Caryophanales bacterium | reverse complement strand
TGGATGACTTTGGTATTGGTTTCTCTAACGTCGGTAACTTAAGAAAGATTCCATTTGATGCGGTTAAGATTGATAAATCATTTATTGATGACATCGCTTTTGATAGCAAGTCAAAAGCTATTGTGAAGTTCTTAATTGAACTTTGTCAGGCTAACGACATGGAAGTTATCGCTGAAGGTGTCGACAATAAAGAACAAGTGGAAGTTTTAAAGAAATTCAAATGTAATACCATTCAAGGATTCTATTATTCTCAGGCCTTGCCAATTAAAGAATATGAGAAATTCTTGATGTCCAACCCATTTGAAAGAAAGGAAGGTTCCGACTTATGATCATGATTTTAGGGTCAACTCATGACGATATCCTTTACTTTGAAAGCGTCATGACTAATAAACGTGAAGAAATAGTTTTGGAACGTTATCCAGTCCAAATTGGAACAATCTTCAATCAAGAAGTCGTTCTTGTTCACGATGTTTATACTTCCTATATTTCCGCGTTAATTACTTCTCATATCATTGAGAAATATTTCGTTATGTTAGTCTTCATCGTTGGAAAATGCGTTTCCTTTAACGGAGACTTAAAACAAGGTGATATTGCCTTATCCAAGAGAATTATTGTTGGCGATGTTGACCAAACAAAAGAAGCAGGAGTGAAACTCGGTCAACTTCCTGGTTTCCCAAGATCCTTCCAAACAGAAGAAGAAATTCAACAATATATGATTGCCTCTCTTGAAAAGAGAAGCTTTACAAAATATGGTTTAGCGACCATTATCTCCGCGAATATGATTTTGGATTCCAAAGCCAAGATTGAAAACATTTATATGGATGGATATGTCTTAGGACATAAAGATAACGTTGTCTTTGACTGCATCTCCGGTGGAGCGGCAGTGGCTTGCCATATCCATAAAATTCCAAGCATCTCTATCAAAGTTGTTGAAAGAGAAATTGAAAAAGTGGGAAACGCGGATGCTTATATCGCTGTTTTAAAGAAATATTCAGATGTCGGTAAAGCCGTTGTTACCTGTATTGGTGATATCGGTAGAAACGATATTATTAGGGGGGAATAGATTATGGCAAAACAAAAGAAAGTTAGATCTATTTCGCAAGTCTTTAACCTTGCAATATTCATCCCTGGTGGCTTAATGGCCTTAACCCTTTTAGGTGGATTATTATTCGCTATCCTTTATGCATATAACCATTCTCCAGCCTTATTATTTGCTTTAGCCGGTTATGTTATCGTCATGGTTATCTTATATTCCTTTATCTGTGCGAATATCGTTAACCGTATGAAAGTAGTTTTTAAAGATGGTTTATATGGTTCAACGGATCAATTGATTAAAGATTTAGGTTCTAACCAACCGTCAAATGTTAGATATCCCGAAGGCGATATTAAAGAACTTAAAGAATTAAATACCGAATTAGCCAAACTTCAAGTTCAATTCAATAACGCAACTCTTATCTCCACTGATTTAAGCAAAGCCAATATTCCTTTGGAATATGTTGATAAGAGTGGCCGTATTGTCACCCTTGAATCGTTCAAACAAAATTTAGATGCTTTAATCTATTCTGCTCAAAACTATAGAAACGTGATTGTTGAAGTTTTCTATGATTTAGAAGAAGAAAAACTTTCCGAAGAAGAAAAGAATCGTCTTTTAAGAAAGATTCAACTCATCTTTGCTGACTATAAACAATCTTTATTTATGGTCAATGACAGTGAGACCGGATTCTTCATCTTCATCCCTTATGTTGATACATTCTCAAGAATTAATGAGCAACTCACAAATGCGATAAAAGATTTAAGCATTTCTAAAAAGACATATGACGGTTTAACAAGCATCCATGCTAGATTTTCTCTTGTTTGTTACCCATATTCCGATGTTTCTGAACTTTTCCCTGACTTAAGATATGCAAAGAGACAAGGACAAAATATCAATTTCTATTTCCCTAACCGTTTATCTTCCATTTCTGAAAACATTGTCATGCAAAACTCTGTGAACTTAAATCACATGACAAAGATTATGGAATCATTATCGACTTTAAGCATCTCAACAAGAGACAACAAGTCTTCAATGAATACGATTAGAAGAATGCTTAAGCAATTAGCCACATATTTAAAAGTGGACTACGCGGGATTATTTGTCTTAGATGACACGATTGATGAATTTGTTTCAGAAATTCAAACAAACTCTGAAAACAGCGAGCTCTTCAAAGAAGGAGATAAGGTTCAAAGGGACTTTATAGACATTTTGGAGGCCGTTCGTGATCCGGATGATTCATATTACTTCTCCGAAAGAAACCACGCTAACGTGGCCCTTGCGCGCTATATTGATAGAATCGATATCGCTAGTGGATTCTATTACTCTATCCATAACCACGATAAATTAATCGCTATCGTCTATTTCTTTAACAAGAATAGACCATTCATGATTGATTCATACATCAGAGAATCATTATTCATGTTCTCTTATCGTATTGGTGATTATTTAATCATGAATAGAAGAGAAGCATCATTCAATGAAACATATAAAGAAATCAATAGCATTCTCATGACTTCTGATTACTCTTTATATCGTATTGATCCATCAAACTATGAACTTGTTTCCTTTAGCGAACACTTCACTTCTATCTTTAAGAAGGCAGCAGTGGGAGAAAAGTGTTACAAAGCCTTATATGGTTTAGATGCTCCATGTAATG
>CAMOSS010000082.1 GCA_946625055.1 uncultured Caryophanales bacterium | reverse complement strand
TGAATGTTCATCATTAAAAGAATTAAATCTTAATAATTTCAATACTAATAATGTTTTAAATATGAATAGCATGTTCCGTAAATGCTCTGTATTAGAGAGATTAAATCTTTTAAAAATCTCATATAATGAGTTAGAAGAATCATTAAAAGAATATGGAAATAAATAGAGACAACATTTTAGAGGTTTGTAGAAAATCAAATATCCACCCAACAAAAGATTATGGGCAGAATTTTTTAATTACTCCAGACACCTCTAAAAGAATTGTTGATTCACTTGATATAAATGATGAAGATGTCATTTTAGAAGTCGGGCCTGGAATTGGCTCACTTACACACTTTTTAAGTATGTATCAAAACAACATTGATGTTGTGGATATCGACTATCAAATGACAAGTTTTTTAAATGTTGTTTATCAAGATAATAAGAACATTAATATCATTGAAAATGATATTAGAAAACATGATGTTTCTAAATACACCAAGATTGTTGCAAACCTTCCTTATAACATCACAACTGAAGTAATCGTGTATTTATTGATGAATGCTAAGAAGGCTAAAAAGATGGTCTTGATGTGTCAGAATGAGACATTCTTGCATTTCTTTAACACATCAGGAAGTGAATATGGACCAACATCCATATTGATTCACCTTTTGGGATCCATTAATAGACTTTTAGTTGTTGGTAAGGGCTGTTTTTATCCTGTTCCAAAAGTGGATTCCACAGTTTTTGAAATCAATATTGAAAAAGAAATAAATGAAGATATCATTAAAGCCTATAAAGTATCAAAGTCTTTGTTTTTAAATAGAAGGAAAACTATCTTTAACAATTTATCTAACTTTATCAAAGATAAAGAATTAGCAAAATCTATTCTTAAAGATGCTTCCATTATGGAAAACTTAAGACCAGAACAGATACCACCTGAAAAATTCTTAGAAATTTCTCTTTTAATTTCTAAAATCAAAGAAGGATAATAGTATTATGATTTCAATTAAGAGCTACGCGAAAATCAATATTGGACTTAATGTCCTTGGTAAAAAAGAAAACGGATATCATGAATTAGATTCCGTCGTTTTACCAATTGAATTACATGACTCTATTATCGTTAATAAAATTAAAAACGGTGTTGAGACATATGTTACCGTGGATGATTTCTCCCAAGGATCAATTCATTACAACATCGCAAGTTTTGCTATCGATAGATTAACATCTCTTTATAAAGTGGATACTAAGTTCACTGTGTTCATTCATAAAGTTATTCCTATGCAAGCTGGACTCGGTGGTGGTTCATCAAACGCAATCGCCGCAATGAAAGCAGTTTCTAAATCATTGAAACTTAATGTTCCAAATGAAACATATTATGACATCGGTAAATCATTAGGTGCCGACTGTCCATTCTTTGTTAAATGTAAACCATCAAGAATGAAAGGCATCGGAGAAATCTTAGAACCAATTAATGTCAAGGATAATTATTTCGTCTTAATCGTCAAACCACACGAAGGATTATCAACCAAAGCTGTCTTCGACAAATTTGATGAAGTGGTGGATGTTAAGACCGGAAATATGGACGACATTGTGAAGGCCTTAGAAACTGGTGATGAAGATTTATTAGCGGCTTCTATCTACAATGCCTTAGAAGAGCCAGCGTGTGAATTATTACCAGAAATTAGAAAAATTATTGAACTTTTAAAGAGTTTTGGCCTAAAAATCGTCGGAATGACCGGATCTGGTAGCTCTGTCTATGCCCTATCTAAAGACAAAAAAATACTTAAGAAAATTGCTGATGAGCTAGAAGACACATATACAGTTAAACTTACTAGAGTTCTTAAATAATTCTTAATAAAAAAACAAAAGAAAAATCCCGAGCGTGATGCCCGGGATTATTTTTGATAGTGCTTATTTTCTTGGATTTTTGATTGCAGCTTGAGCAGCAGCTAATCTTGCGACTGGAACACGGAATGGTGAACAGGAGACATAATCCAATCCAACTTTGTGATAGAACTCGATGGAGTTTGGTTCACCACCAGTTTCACCACAGACACCGATGTGGAGGTCTGGTCTTGTGGCTCTACCGTTCTTAACGGAGTAGGCGATGAGTTTGCCAACACCATGTTGATCTAAGGTCTTGAATGGATCTTCTTCTAAAATCTTATTGGCATAGTAGTCAGGTAAGAATTTGGAAGCATCGTCACGGCTGAAACCAAATGTCATTTGTGTTAAGTCGTTTGTTCCAAAGGAGAAGAATTCTGCTTCTTGAGCGATTTCATCACTTAATAATGCAGCACGTGGAATTTCAATCATTGTACCAACGTGATATTTCATATTAACACCAGCGGCTTTGATGACTTCATCAGCTGTCTTGCAAACGATTGCTTTGACGAACTTGAGTTCTCTAATGTCGAGGGTTAATGGAATCATGATTTCTGGTTCGATGTGTAAACCTTTTCTAGCATTGACTGCGATAGCAGCTTTAATGATAGCACGGGTTTGCATTTCACCAATTTCTGGATAGGAGACGTCGAGACGGCAGCCACGGTGACCCATCATTGGGTTGAATTCGTGGAGGTCAGCGATTCTCTTATGAATGAATTCGACTGAATGGCCTGTTGCTTTAGCAAGTTCTTCAATCTTGTCTTCTTCTTGTGGTAAGAATTCGTGTAGTGGTGGGTCGAGTAAACGAACGTTTACATTTAATCCATCCATTTCTTCGAATAAACCTTCGAAGTCTTTTTGTTGTAATGGTTCGATTTCTGCTAATGCAGC
>CAMOSS010000081.1 GCA_946625055.1 uncultured Caryophanales bacterium | reverse complement strand
AGTCCATACAAACGCATCAAGATACTACAACTATTTTGCTTCTGCAAATGGAGTGGTGCTCGATACATTAACAAATCCATATCGAACAATCTTGAAGGATTGGCTTAGTGAAAAAGGTTATTCTACAGGAACACAGCTTAGTTATTATAACTTCACAACAAATACAAATAATTGCTTTAAGAAAGATATTACCGCTGTTAGTTAGGCAAAAGAAAAACTCATCAATTGCGATGAGTTTTTTGATGACTATTTTAAGTTATTTGAGACATGCACTGCGGCGATAAGTCCATCGTTAACAGCAGTGGCAACCTGACGGTAATTCTTTTTGGTACAATCACCAACGGCGTATAATCCTTTGGTTTTTGTTTCCATGTTTTCGTTAACAAGAATATAACCTTTTTCTAAGTCGACGAGATCACCACAGATATTTGGATTTGGAACTTGCCCGATAGCGATGAAGACACCTTTGACATCGAATGTGACTTCTTCTCCAGTTTTGGTGTTTTTAAATCTTAAACCAGTTAATTCTTTATCACCTAAGAATTCTTGAAGAGCGATCTCTTTGGTAATGACAATTTTATCATTATGAAGAACTCTATCGATGAGGATGCTATCGGCGAAAAATCTATCAAATAACATGCATAAGTAGACTTTATTGCAGTAATTTGTGAGATTTAAGGCATATTGTAAGGCAGTATTTGCATCTCCAATAACTGCGACATCTTCCCCTTTGAAGAAGGCTCCATCACAGACGGCACAGTAACTGATACCTTTACCGACGAGTTCTTCTTCACGGGCGACGCCTATATGTCTATGTTGACATCCTTGAGCGATGATAACCGCTTTTGCTTGATATTCGTTATAGTCGGTTTTAACGATGAATAAGTCACCATCTTTTTTAACCTCTAAAACGTTTTCTAAATCGAAGTCAACACCGAGTTCTGTAATTTGTTCAAAGAAGATTCCGGAGAAGTCAACTCCACTGATCTCTTTGAAGCCTGGAATGTTTTCCACTCTTGGAGAAGTGGCAATCTGTCCACCGAAAGCTTCCTTTTCTAAGATGATGACAGATTTGCCCATTCTTTTAGTGTTAAGAGCAGCGCTCATTCCTGCTGGGCCACCTCCTATGATAACAACATCATATTGTTTCATAATTAGTTAGCCTTTCTTGATTCGAGCCATCCTTTGATTTGGGAGACACCTTGAAGCATGTCGAAGTGATCACCATGTGGAACGAGTAATGTTGGAGCTTGTTTAATACCGAGAGCGATGCTTAATTCATCTTCTTCTTCGGCATCGATGATTTCGACATCAACTTTGTCTTTAGCAAGGAGCATTTTGGCCATCTTGCAGTTTGGACATGTTTGTGTGGTGAAGAGCATTAAGTGATCAACGATTGGTCCATGTGCTTCTTCTTTGACACATTCTTCAGAGGCTTTATTAGCCATGACTGAATGTTCGATATCATATGTTTTTCTATCTTTGAATTCAGCGGTCTTACCAGCGTTCCAGTTTTGGACTGGACGGTAGTAACCAGTAATTCTTGAATAGACTTCAGTGGCTTCGCCACAATGTGGACAGACATATTGTTCACCAGTGATGTAGCCGTGGTGGCGACAGACTGAATATGTTGGAGACATTGTGTAATAAGGAATACGGTAGTTTTCAGCAATCTTTCTCACAAGATTCATACATGATTGCCAGCTTGGGAGTTTTTGACCTAAGAAGGCGTGGAAAACAGTACCGGATGTATAAAGTGTTTGTAAGTTATCTTGAATATCAAGAGCTTGGAAGATATCTTCTGTGTAACCAACTGGTAAGTGTGAGGAGTTGGTGTAGTATGGTGTTTCATCATTATCAGAAGCGGTAATGATATCTGGATATCTTTCTTTATCGTGTTTGGCTAAACGATAAGCGGTTGATTCTGCTGGTGTGGCTTCTAAGTTATATAAGTCACCATATAATTCTTGATAGTCAGAGAGTTTATTTCTCATAAAGTTAAGAACTTTAATGGTGAAGTCTTGACCTTCTTTGGTTGTTAAGTCTTTTCTTAACCATCTAGCATTTAAACATGCTTCATTCATACCGACTAAACCGATGGTGGAGAAGTGGTTATTGAATGTGCCTAAATACCTCTTTGTATATGGATATAAACCAGCATCTAATAATTTTGTAATGAAGTGACGTTTGACTTTTAAGGATCTAGCAGAGATATCCATTAATCTTGTTAAACGAGCGAAGAAGTCTGCTTCATCAACGGATAAGTAAGCGATTCTTGGCATGTTGATGGTGACAACACCGACAGAACCTGTGGATTCACCTGAACCGAAGAAACCACCGGATTTCTTTCTTAATTCTCTTAAGTCAAGTCTTAAACGGCAACACATACTTCTGACATCACTTGGTTCCATATCGGAGTTGATGTAGTTAGAGAAATATGGTGTACCATATTTAGCGGTCATTTCGAACAATAATCTATTGTTTTCTGTATCTGACCAGTCAAAGTCTTTGGTAATGGAATAAGTTGGGATTGGATATTGGAAACCTCTACCATTAGCATCACCTTCGATCATCACTTCGATGAAGGCTTTGTTAATCATGGCCATTTCCTTTACACAATCTTTATATTTGAAGTCCATTTCTTCACCACCGATGATGGCTTGGAGTTCCGCCATATCATTTGGGACTGTCCAGTCTAAGGTGATGTTGGTGAATGGTGCTTGTGTGCCCCATCTAGATGGTGTATTAACACCATAAATGAAGGATTGGATACATTGTTTAACTTCTTTAT
>CAMOSS010000080.1 GCA_946625055.1 uncultured Caryophanales bacterium | reverse complement strand
CAGAGATAACTTGATTTGTTAAGTCTTCTAACTTCGCTAAGATGAATAAATCAACTTTTTCAAATTCTTTCGCATAGTTCTTTGGATCAAAATCAGGAAGATTCCATGAAATGAATTTTAAAGTATTTCTAATCTTACGATATTGATCAGCGACTTGTTTGATGATGTTATCGCCGATACGAACATCTTGTTGATAATCAACACAAGCAACCCAGAGTCTTAAGATATCACTACCGTATACATTAGCGATTTTCACTGGATCCACACCATTACCTTTGGATTTGTGCATTTGTTCGCCTTTTTCATCTAAAACCCAACCATGAGAAACAACATTTCTATATGGAGCTTGACCTGAGAAGGCGACAGAAAGGATTAATGATGAGTTGAACCAACCACGATATTGGTCACTACCTTCGAGATATAAATCACTTGGGTATTTGATTCCTCTTTCATTTAATGTTCCATTCCATGAGGAACCACTATCAAACCAGACATCCATGATGTCGTTTTCTTTGGTGAATAAACCATTTGGTGAATGTGGATTTGTGTATCCTTCTGGAAGTAAATCTTTAGCTTCTCTTTCATACCAAACGTTACTACCAAACTCTCTAAAGAGTTTAATGATATGGTCAAAGACTTTTTCATCGATGATTGGTGTTTCATCTTCACAGTAGAAGATTGGGATTGGGACACCCCACACTCTTTGACGGGAAATACACCAGTCAGCTCTATCTTTAATCATGTTGACCATTCTATTTTCACCCCATTCTGGGAACCATTTTGTTTCATGAATGGCTTTAATTAAATCTTCTCTAATTGGGTCAATGGAGCAGAACCATTGTTTTGTTGCTCTAAAGATAAGAGGTTTATTTGTTCTCCAGTCATGTGGATAGGAGTGAGTAAAGACTGAGTGTTTTAATAAAGCGTTATTTTCTTTTAAGATATCTAAAACAACATTGTTTGCATCTTCATAGAAGATGCCTTTGAGTCTATCACCGGTATCATCCATCATGTAACCTTTGGAATCAACTGGGCAATATGGCTTGATGTTATATTTTAAACAGACTTGATAGTCTTCCATACCAAATCCAGGAGCGGTATGAACTAAACCAGTACCACTTTCATTTGTGACGTGTTCACCAACTAAGACTAAAGAATCTCTATCATAGAATGGATGCTGACAGACAACACCTTCAAGTTCTTGGCCTTTAAACTCTTTTAAGAGAGTAGTTTTTCCAAGTTCAAGTTCTTCAGTTAATCTTTCTAAGAATTCCTTAAGGAAGACAAATCTTCCTCTTTCGGTTTGATATAAACCATATACAAAGTCAGGATGAGCAGAAATAGCTAAGTTACCTGGAAGAGTCCATGGAGTGGTTGTCCAAATGATTAACGAATCCTCATTTGATAAGAGACCTTTACCATCTTTAACTTTAAAAGCTACGTAGATGGAATGTGATTCCACATCTTTATATTCGATTTCAGCCTCTGCTAAAGCAGATTCAGAGGATGGAGACCAGTGAACTGGCTTTAATCCTTTATAGATTAAGCCTTTTAATGCCATGGCTTTGAAGACCTCGATTTGACGAGCTTCATATTCTTTCTTGAGAGTGATATATGGATGATCGAAATCACCTAAAACACCTAATCTCTTAATTTGTTCTTTTTGTTTTTCCACTTGTTTTAAAGCGTAGTTTTCACAAATCTTTCTAAATTCAACGATTGGGGTTGTTTTTCTATTAACACCAGATTTTGTTACTTGGTTTTCAATTGGAAGTCCATGTGTATCCCATCCAAAAACGAATGGAGTCTTGTAACCTCTCATATTTTTATAACGGACAACAAAATCTTTCAAGATTCTGTTAAGCATGTGACCACAGTGCATATCACCATTGGCATATGGAGGGCCATCATGAAGAACAAATTCGATAGCGTCTTTTCTATTAAGATTCATGTTTTCATAAACACGATCTTCTTCCCATTTCTTCACTAAGATAGGTTCTTTTTGGAAAAGATTGCCTTTCATTTCAAAGTCTGTTTTGTTCATTAATAGGGTGTCTTTAAATTCCATAATAAACTCCTTTAAGATATAAAAAAGCGTCCTCTAAGGACGCCTTTAAGCGCGGTACCACCTTAGTTCTAAATACTTTGTATTTAGCACTCTTTTAGTTTTTTGATCCTTACTATTAGTTCAGAGATCGTACAAAGAAGTGATATCATTAAGATTTTCTTGTTCCCCTTTCACCATCAGGAACTCGCTAAGTAGAGTATGTCTTAACAACGTGTCTTCTAGGCATTAACAACATTCATTGCTAATGTTTGAACCGTAGCCGCACCACTAGTCACTTCACTAAGAAGGAATGACAAGCGGCCTGTCTTACTTGTTTCTAATGAAACACCATAAGCCAAAGGTCCTGCACTATTATAATTGATTGTCATATTATTGACAATAGTTTCATCACCAACTTTAATGGTTAATTTGTATGTTTGTTTGCTAGCAGCATTGAGGGAAATGTATGCTTTATCAATCGTTACTGATTCTTTTGTAATAAAAGAAAGATTCTTAACAGGAGTTGTTCCATTTCCAAACTTTGTTCCGTTCTCAGCACTGCCAGTTCCGATTGCTCCTTCGTCCCATCGAATAATCCAAGCAACTCCATCAAGAGTCAATTCATTATCCGTTGCTGCCTTATTTTTAATTGGATTTAAAGGTGTTCCAGCAGCAGAACCCGTAAATGTATATTGATATGAGCAAGATTCAAGTCCACCATGTTTGACATATGCAATGAATTTTAAGTTATTCATCGGTGTATTAAAATTAAGTGTTTTAATTTGGTTTGTGGCATCAGTTTCAGTAAAAGTATATGGGGCAACTTCAATAGTGTTCACATTCTCATAAGTAAAATCATTTTTAACCTTTACAAATGAAATATCATCACTTGTAAATTCATCGCCGACAAAAT
>CAMOSS010000079.1 GCA_946625055.1 uncultured Caryophanales bacterium | reverse complement strand
GCGAGAACCATCACAAGTGGAGCGACTAAATATAACTTTTTCATAAATAAAGTCCTTCTTTCACTTGTTATTATAAATAAAGCCAATATAATAAATGTGATTGAAGTCACACTTATGTCAAGTTTATACGATGCCCTCACAAAAAAAGAAAAAGAGATGATTAGAATCACCTCTTATAAGAAAGAGACCACTATTTTTCATGAAGATGATTTTTGTGATGTTATCTGTATTATTTTAGAAGGGACAATTGATATTCTTTCTTATTCATTTTCTGGAAAAGAAATTGTCTATAACAATTTAAAAGAAGGTGATGTCTTTGGAAATAATCTCATTTTCTCTGATAAACCATATTTTAGAGGAAACGTTATTTCTAAAGAAAAAACTAAACTTGCAATCATCCATAAAAATACACTTATTAAGTTGTTAAAAGAGAATGAATCATTCTTAATAGAATATTTAAGAATTCAATCAAATTTCGGAAAGTCATTAAACGCTCGCATTAAGCTTTTAGGGCTTGATAACGCTGAAGATAGATTCATGTACCACATGTATCTAAATAAAGGCTCTATCACCTTTAAAAACATCACTTCTTTATCTCAAACTTTGGGACTAGCAAGAGAAACTCTTTCAAGGCTTATTTCTAGGCTTATAAAAGAGAATATAATCATAAGAAATAAGAACAATATAAAATTAGTAAAATAAAAAGCCGGATTGCTCCGGCTTTATTTCATAAAGAACTATTTCTTTGGATCAGGATATTGTTCTCTATTTTTGTTATAGGTAGTATGTAATAATTCTTCAGCGAGTTCGCTTCCTGGATGTCCAAGATAATCTTTATAAAGAGTTTGGATATCTGGGTTTTGGTGTGAACGTCTTAAAGGTTTATTTCTATCTTCTTCATAGAGGACATTAGCTCTCTTTTGACGATAGGTGTACCAAATATCTGGATCTTCATCTGGGAGTAATGATGGGTGAACGTATGGTTGGCCACCACCATTGATACAGCCACCTGGGCAGCCCATGATTTCGATGAAGTCATATTTGGATTTACCAGCCTTGATATCATCAAGAAGTTTTTTAGCGTTAATCATACCTGATGTAACAGCGATTCTGACTTTGGTACCTTTGATATCGAGTTCAGCTTCTCTCACGGCTTCAAAACCTCTAACAGGCATTAAGTCGACTGGTTCCATTTCTTCGCCTGTGATCATGTTATAGGCTGTTCTAACAGCCGCTTCCATAACACCACCGGTAACACCGAAGATAACACCAGCACCGGTATTTTCACCGATTAAGTCATGGTCGAAGTCTTCATCTGGAAGTCTGTTCCAAATGATACCATTTCTTCTAATTAAGTCACCTAATTCTCTGGTGGTTAAGGCTAAGTCAACATCCTTAATTCCATCTTTTTCAAATTCTGGTCTTTGAACTTCATATTTCTTAGCGGTGCAAGGAATGAAGGAGACGACGAAGAGGTTTTCCTTTGGAATGTTGTGCTTTTCAGCATAGTAACTCTTTAAGATAGCACCAAACATTTGTTGTGGTGATTTACATGATGAAACATGGTCTAAGAGTTCTGGATAATTGAGTTCGATATAGTTGATCCAACCTGGGGAACAGGATGTTAACATTGGTCCTGGAACACCATGGGTAAATCTTTCGACGAATTCATGAGCTTCTTCCATGATTGTTAAGTCAGCAGTGAAGTTCATATCGAATGAACGATAGAAGCCAAGTCTACGTAATGCAGCGGCTAATTTACCTGTGGAATTTGTACCAATCTTGTTACCAAATTCTTCACCAATTGCGGCTCTAACAGCTGGAGCAGCAAAGCAGATAACAGTCTTTCCTTGACGGAAGGCTTCATCTAATTGGTCGATATTATTATGTTCCATTAATGCGCCTGTTGGACAAACGAGTGTACATTGGCCACATTGAATACATGGAACATTGTTGAATGAACGGTTTTGTGTTGGGGCAACGATTGTATTGAAACCTCTGTTTTGGAATGAAAGGATTCCAATGCCTTGAGCTTTCTTACATGCAGCGATACATCTACCACATAAGATACATTTAGATGTATCTCTAACGATAGCAGGTGTCATGAAGTCTTCATAACTTTCAGACTTTTCACCCATGTATTTTTCTGGTCTAGCACCGACATTATGTGAGACTTCAAGAAGTTCACATTTGCCGTTCTTTTTGCATGATTGACAGTTGAATGAGTGGTTAGAAAGTAATAATTCAACACTTGTTCTTCTGGCATCAACAGCTTTTTGATCGGAGATAGAAATCTTTAAGCCATCACGAACTTGATAAGCACAGGATGGAACTAATCTTCTTTCTCCTTCGACTTTGACTAAACACACACGGCAAGAAGCGAGTGAACAGTCATGGTCTCTCCAGTTACAAAGAGATGGAATATGGTAACCACATTGTTTTGCGGCTTCTAAGATTGTTAAATCGCCATCAACTTCGTAAGGTTTATTTTCAATATAAATAGTAACTTTGTTTGCCATATTCATTACTCCTTACTGACTGCGCCGAAGCGACAGACGGTGACACATGTACCACACTTGATACATTTCTTTTGATCGATAACGTATGGTTCTTTTCCAGGAACACCTGTAATTGCAGATGTTGGACAGTTTCTTGCACACATAGAACACTTCTTACATTTTTCTGGATCGATCTTGAATTGAATAAGGGATTTACAGACACCGGCAGAACATTTCTTTTCATTGATGTGTTCTTCGTAGACGTGTCTGAATTTTCTTAAGGTTGAAAGGATTGGGTTAGCGGCTGTTTGACCTAAACCACAGAGGGCTCCATCAGCGATGGAAGCCGCTAAGCTTTCAAGGTCATCTAAATCAGACATCTCACCTTGTCCTCTTGTAATCTTTTCTAAGATTTCAAGTAATCTCTTTGTACCGATACGGCATGGAGTACATTTACCACAAGATTCATCACGAATGAATTCCATATAGAATTTTGCGACGTCAACCATACAGTTGTCTTCGTCCATGACAATCGCACCACCAGAACCCATCAT
>CAMOSS010000078.1 GCA_946625055.1 uncultured Caryophanales bacterium | reverse complement strand
GGGAATGTTAGTGCTCAATCTTTGAACTTCATTGGTTTTTTCCAAAATAGATGTGTAATTCTCCTCTGGCTTTAGTGAATCTTCTAAATAAAATTCGAAATCAGAGTAAATATCATCGGCATCTTCAAAGTCCATTTTGATTTCAAAATATTCTTCTTGGAAGTTTGCAGATTTATCAAAATTAAACTTTAAGAACTCACTATTTGTGTAGGTCGTAAAGACTTCACTGAGAATGGTTTTTCCCGCTAAAGTATCTTCTCTAACATAGACATTATAAGTTTGTCCGAGGGTTAAACCACTGAATATGCCTTCATTTATTCCTTCATGGAGCGGTCTCACGCTTTGATAGTTCGCATTTTCCACTGAAATAACAAATGGATCTTCGCCACAATCTCTAAGTGTCAAGGCATATGTCATTTGATTAGAGGTGATTCTAAATTTTGTTAATTCAGCACTAGCGTTATTGTTTGTCACCACAGCAATACCAGTTGTAGCCGCCACGGTTGTAACAGCGATAACAGATGCAGCCGTTGCCACTGTTGTGGAAACAGTTGAGGCGGTTGAGGCTGCTGTAGAAGCCGTTGTTGCCGTTGTGTTTGAGGCTTGATTAATCACATCTTGATCTTTACCGTTATATTTTGGAGCCTCACCTAAACCAGTGTTTTCAATAACACTATCATTTTTTGTATGATCATCATTTAAACCATTCGGTTTAGCAGATGTTTTGTTCTCACCAAAAGAAGTGAATTCGTTTTTTTGGATTTTACCGAATTCCCCAAATCCTTTTTTACCATCGTTATTTATCTTAACTATGTTATATTCGTCTTCTCTCATAGTTAATCTAATTATCGCATGTTTTTATATTCTCTTAAAAGAAATAAGAGAAAACTAATAGATTAATCTGTAAACATTTCTGTGGAAAGATATCTCTCCCCAGTATCTGGGAATAAGACAACAATGGTCTTTCCTTTGTTTTCTTTTCTTTGAGCTAGTTGGATAGCTGCTGCTAAAGCAGCGCCACTAGAAATACCAACTAAAATGCCTTCGGTTCTTGCACATTCTTTTCCATATCTAAATGCATCTTCATTACTAACAGTGATGACTTCATCAAGAATCTTCACATTTAAAGTTTGAGGAATAAAGCCTGCTCCAATACCTTGAATCTTGTGTGGTCCTTTTTCTCCTTTAGAAATCATTGGAGAAGTTAAAGGCTCCACTGCCACCAATTTGATATTTGGGTTTTGTTCTTTTAAATATCTACCAGTTCCAGAAATAGTTCCGCCTGTTCCAACACCAGCGACAAAGTAATCAAGTTTTCCTTCTAAGTCGTTATAAATTTCTCTTCCTGTTGTCATGTAGTGAGCGTTAGGATTGGCCATATTAGTAAACTGTGAAGGAATAATAGCATGGGGTATCTCTTTTTGAAGTTCTTCTGCTTTAGCGATAGCCCCTGGCATACCTTTTGAGCCTTCAGTTAAAACAATTTCCGCTCCATAGGCCTTTAATAAATTTCTTCTTTCGATAGACATAGTCTCAGGCATAGTAAGAATAACTCTTAAACCCTTAGAGGCTGCCACCATAGATAATCCAATACCGGTATTGCCACTTGTTGGTTCAATCAAAACAGTGTCTTTACATAATAATCCTTTTTGTTCCATGTCTTTAACCATCGCAATTGCGATACGATCTTTGACACTTCCTGCTGGGTTAAAAGATTCAACCTTAGCAAGTATCTTTGCTTCTAAATTATATTTTTTCTCAATATTATTGAGTTCGACGAGTGGGGTGTTTCCAACTGTCTCTAAAATGTTTTGATAGACTCTCATATTTCTAGCCTTCCTATGAGAAAAATTATAGTTATTCTTTGTTGATAAAGTCAACAATCACACTCATGGTATAATCTCTCCTTATTTATTTTTCTAAGAAATAAGATTATGATATAAATACAAGGAGCATTTTTTTATAATGAGCGATTTAAAACAAAGAATTTGTATTATTGGCGGTGGGCCAGCTGGTCTTTCTGCTGCTATGTATCTTGAAAAGAAGGGATACGAAAACTACGTCATCTATGAAAAGTTAAACAAAGTTGGCGGAAAATGTTGGTCACCAAAAATCAAAGTTAAACACAATGGTGTTGAACAAGAATTATCATTTGAAACCGGCGCGATTATGGGTGCTATCACATACCATGCCGTCAGTGAAATGGAAGAATTCGGTGGTTACTACCACAAAGGTCCTGATTTCAAACCAGGTGAACCAAACATGAGAAGAGAATTCCGTAAATTAAACGGTGAAATCGATCATCCATTTGAACCAAAAGTCAACTTCTCATTCAAAAAATTATTTGGTTTAGTCAAACTTAAGAAGCAAATGAAAAAGCTTAATAAGTTGATGCAAACAAAGTATGTTGGCTACGACTGCTACGGACACTTAGGTGTTGCCAAAGGTGAATACTATGGTATCTCTAAGGGTGTCGATGGCTACTGTGGAGCCACAAAAGAAAATTCCTTCCCTAACTACATTAAGGGAACAAACCCAAATCTTAAAGATTTAGCTCTCCCATTCGCAGAATTCTGCCGTATCAATAAGATTGAAGAAGTCCAAAGAATTTGGATTGCTCCATTCACATCCTTCGGTTATGGATTCTTCGATGAAATTCCAGCAGCCTTAGTCATGAAATATCTTGACGTCACCACTGCATTAGAATTCGTTAAGATGGGTCTTTGGACATGGCAAGATGGAACACAACAAATCTATGTCCACGTTAATGAAAAACTTAAACACCCAGCCATTTTAGAAACTGAAGTTGTTAAAGTTGAACGTCCAGAAGGCAAAGTCTTAGTGACCATCAGAGGAAAAGACGGTAAAGAAAAAGTCGAAGAATTCGATAAATTAATCGTCACCACACCTCTTGATTACTTCGCACAATACGCGGATGCCACCAAAGAAGAAAAAGAATTATTCTCTAAGATTATTCATGAAAGATATTGTGACTATATCGCCACCTTCGAAGAAGGTAAGAGCCCAGTTATCTCTGGTTACATGGTTGAAAACATGGTCCCAGAAAGACTCG
>CAMOSS010000077.1 GCA_946625055.1 uncultured Caryophanales bacterium | reverse complement strand
AAGATTTTTATGAGTAATTAAAAGCCCCTATCCACGATAGAGGCTTATGAATATTAATAATTATTTAATTATTTTTTAAGGATGATGCCTTTCTTTTTTAATAAGAAGAATACTCCAACACCAATACCAGCAGTCACTGCCACTGAACCGATAACGATGCCGGCAACCGCGCCACCAGAAAGACCTTTAGATGAAGGCTTACTTGGTGTTTCAGATGAACCTGGTACACTTTCGGTTTCGCTTGTTGGAATGACTTCACTACCTTCACTGGATGAAGGTGTGGATTCACTTGTTGGAACACTTTCACCTGGTTCACTTGGTTGTTCTGGTTCTGATGGTTCACTTGGTTGAACCGGCTCATTCACATGAATAACAAATTGACATGTTTTATCAGACCAAGAAACGGTGACAGTTTGATTACCAGCTTGATTCATATCATAACCAGTAAATGTCACTTCGTTTAAAGGAACATTTTCTTCATCTCCATTGGAATAAAGAGCGGTGACGACCATTCCATCTGTGGAGAACGAATCACCAACTGTATATTCTGTCTTATAAGTTCCACCTAGTTTAATACCTGTTAAGGTCTTAGGAGCAACAGGATCAACAACTGTAATATTCATTGTTGTTTCTAAGCCTAAGTATTTAATGGTGAATTGATAGACACCAGCGGATTCAAACACATAGTTAGCAGGATCTAATATTTGAGAATCTTGATACCAATATTCAACATCTCCAGGATTAACAGGTGACTTTGTATCATTACTATAAGTAATTGAAATTGAGATGTCAGAAAGGTTCATCTTATGATCGGTGATAATGTTTTCACCGTTATAAGTTGCTGTTAAGGTTGTTGCAACGATAGGAGCATTTTTCCATAAGGCAATAATAATCGTATCTGCGTTAATAGTGAATTTATCACCTGGTTCAAATTTGGTTTCATTAATTTCCCAAGCATCAAAGACTTGTCCATCAGGAGCACTAAATCCTAATTCCTGAGGTGTTTTTAATGTAATTTCTGTTCCAGCATCGACATAGTCAAGGTCTCCACTTCCAGATCCAGTTCCAACGCCGTAATAAACACTATATTGTTCAACAGCTGGAGCTTCTGCTGTGAAGAAGAATTGTATCATTCCAAGACCGCCGCCCCAATGAAGATCTGAAGTCTTTTCATTAACTTTAAAGACTGTACTAGCGGTAAATGAATATCCAGTGTTTTCCAAGAAATAGGCGTTTAATTGGTAACTTTTGCCTTCTTCAAATACATCAGATGGTCCAAGGACAGCTCTGTCATCAAAGTTTTTACGCCACTGATTAACAGAAACTGTATATCTTTCATCGGTTGTTGTAATTATTGTTGATGGATTTTCTCCTGCGATAGGTGCTGCAATTGTTGCTTGAGCAACATCGATTTCTGGTTCAACCCATGAAATAGTAAATTCATTACTTGTTGCAACAAGAATGCTATCTTTATAAGCTTCTAATTTGAAAAGAACCACATCAACTACATCATAAACGAAGTCATAATTCCATTGTTTTTGAGAAGGAACAACAACTTCCCATTCATCCCAATCTTGAAGTGTTTCATCCCAGTTTTTAACTAAGATTTGATCAACAACTAAATTTGTTGACCACACTACATTGACAGAATCATTAACAGCAACAGTTTTATTTGTTGGTTGTAAGATAAAGTAATAATCTACTTTTTCAAACATTGCATAATATGTTCTATTTTCATTTGCGGTGAATTGATATTCAAGATCAGAAGACACCCAATTGTCATCTGATCTCCAACCCATAAATCTGTAACCAGCATCAGGTTTTGCTTTTAAAGTTACAGTTGTACTAAGTGTTGCTTGTAAAGAAAATCCACCAGAGGATGTCCAATCACGGACGCCTTTATCTGTTTCTAAGTAGACTTGACCACCACTATCAGCTTGATCGAGAGTTACATCAGCAATAAGTACTCCAATAGAGTATTTAGGAGCAACAAAGGCAGGGCTTTCGATTGATATACTGTTTCTCTTAGAATTGAATGTCCCATCACCTAGTGCTTGAACTTTAAATGTCCAGCCATCTTGTGGTTGATAGCCCTCAAAATCATAAATTGGATCAGAGGTATAAGTTGTGGTTACTAATCCAAAGAAATTGTAAAGGCTAACACGATATGAGTCTGCGCCTTCAACTTCATTCCAAATGGCTTTATAACCACCACCCCACCATTGTAAGCCACGAGGGGCTTCAAGTTGATCAACATGGCTTGTGTAGTAATAGTACATGTTATCGTTTTTACTAACGCCTTTTGCGGCAACTTCAATTAAATATCTTCCAGAATCAAGCTTTAAGCTGTTCATTTCTGTACGAAGAGGATAATAAGTGTTTACAGTGTCAAATTTAGAGGCTGGCATACCATTTAATTTCAAAGAAATTTGATAGCCAGTTGCACCATCAACTGCATCCCAAGCAAGAAGTCCGCTTGATTCAACAGTCATATGTAATGAATTGCCAGAGGCAACTTCTGGTATTGTATTGCTTCTTGATCCTTTTGCAGGACTTTCAGCATATAAACTATCTCTTTTGCCGTTGAAAGTTCCATCGCCCAATGCACGAACTTTAAATATCCAACCATCTTGTGGTTCATAGTACGACAAATCATAAATAGCATTCGAGGCAGTGTCAGTGCTATAAACAAGATCAGTTAAACTATATAGTTGAATAAAGTATGATGAAGCGCCTTCAACTTCTTCCCAGCAAGCATTGTTTCCAATCCATTGGAGACCATGAGGTGCCTCAAGTTGATCAACATGACTTGTGTAGTAATATTGCATAGAACCACTTTTGTTAACGCCTTTAGCGCCAACTTCAAATAAATATTGACCAGAATCGAGTTTTAATACGTTCATTTCAGTAATAATAGAAACGAAAGTATTAGTTGTATCTAAAGAACGGACAGTATATCCGTTTTTTCTTATATAAACTTGATAGCCAGTTGCACCTGCGACTGCATCCCAATACAAGAGTTTAGAAGCAACGCGCATGTTTAAGGTGTTACCAGAAACAACATCTGGATTATTAACTTCTTCTCTTTCAGCGTGAGCAATAACTGGTTCTCTTCGAGAATTTAAGATTGAATACGCCAAAACTGGCATTGCTGTTAATGCTAGAAAACTAGC
>CAMOSS010000076.1 GCA_946625055.1 uncultured Caryophanales bacterium | reverse complement strand
TGCCTTTCAATAGCAGTGCTATAAGGAAGAAGAGAAGATAATCTTAAGACCGAATTATCTCCAAATATCTTTTTAATGAAGTCTAGGGCTCTATCAATGCTGTGATTCTTTTCATTCTCGATATGATTTTCAAAGAGGGTGAGTTGTTCAGAATCATCATTAGTCTTCAGCATACCAAGACAGATTGATATTCTTCTAATCGTTTGTTTCTTATCAATATATTTGTCATAAAGATCAAGAACACCTTTGATGATAGCTTTTGTGGAATTGGTTTGCACAAATAGTTTAGATTCACGAGCGAAGCCACCAGACTTTGAATAACCAATAAATAAAGAAATGCTTCCAGCGGTGAGATTATCATTTCTCATTCTCATTGTTACATCATCACACATCTCTTTAATAATTAGTCTTCCTTCATCACATGGATAGTCTTTAAATAAAGCTTGTCCAATAGATAAAGAACGACTTTCAGGGATATAGATTTCATGGATATCTGAATCATCAATGCCGTTTGCATGGTTCACCATCTGTTCTCCAATGATACCAAAGTGCTTTTTGATGAATTCAACATTAGATAAGGCTAAGTCTTTCATTGTGAAGATTCCAAAAGCATTAAGTCTCGCTTCTAAGTTATGCCCAATACCCCAAACCTTATGTAGTGGAGTAATAGGCCAGACTTTATCTTTAACATCTTCTTGTTTGATAGTAGCGATTCCATTAGGGGCACTTTTCGCATATATGTCTAAGGCCACTTTTGCAAGGAAGAAATTATCTCCAATACCCGCGGTCGCGCATAGCCCTAATCTATCCTTAATTGTATCTAATATATATTTCACTAATTGTTCTGGTGTTTTCTTATAGTAATTAAGATAACTCGTGATATCCATGAATGCTTCGTCTATAGAATAGATATGTAAGTCTTCTTCACTGACAAAGTCTAACAATGTAGACATGACATTCGTGGACATTTCAATATATCTTTCCATCCTTGGAACTGCATAGATATAATCAATACCTTTTGGTAGCTCTTTGATTCTTAATCTGGATGGTATTCCTTTACTTTTTAAGTAAGGAGTAACTGATAGAACAATCGTATTTTTACCTCTATCTTTATCCGCGACAACTAGAGGTGTGTTAAAAGGATCTAGACCGCGGTCCAGGCATTCAACAAAGGAATAAAAAGCCTTTAAATCAACAACTGCAATAACACGTTTATCTTTCATGGTGGAACTATTATAAGGAGAAAAATTTTTACTTTTCAGTCTTGATTTTTTATCTTCTTTCCCCATCAAAAAATAAGTTTCCATAATTCCTATTTTTAGTAGTTTTTTAGGAATAAAAAATTTTGTAATTATTTATCTAAAATATGTTTAGATACTTTATAATGTTTTGGAAGGACAAAAAGATTTAATGAACATTAATAACTATATCGAACGTAAAGGACATCTCACATTTGAACAAATGAAGTTTAATGAATTAGACTCATTGATTTTAAGTGAGCTCTCTTATATGAATTTAGATTTAGTCGCTCCTTCAATCCATAATCCAAAAGCAAAGAAACCTCATATTAAGGATTTAGATTTAACACATTTAAGTGCGATATCTTATGGAAGTGTGGATAACAAAAGGAATGAAAAGATGTTAAAACTTATGATGGAATCTAAAAGATTCCAAGACATCAAAGTTTGTTACACACATAGAATATTTGATGAAAAAAATTATAATCAATTCTTCGCGGTGACTTTCATCTTTCCTAACGGTGATGCTTATTTATCATTTAGAGGAACAGATATTACAATGGTCGGTTGGAAAGAAGATTTCTTGATGACCTTTAAACCTTTAGTCTTGTCTCAAAAAGAATCCATGGAATATTTCAAATGTGTCATTAAGCACATTAAGGGCAATTTCTATTTAGGTGGCCACTCTAAAGGTGGAAACCTCGCTATGTATGTCGCGTTAAATATAGATGAACAATATGAAGATAGATTGATTAAAGCCTATTCATTTGATGGACCTGGTTTTAAAGAAGATATTATTAACCATGACACACTTGATAGGATCGAACATAAACTGGTGAAATACATGACGTATAACGATGTCATCGGTGTTGTTTTTAACAAACATAAAAAACCACATATCGTGGAATCCAATGGTGTTCTTTTAGGAGGACACGACCCATTCTATTGGCAAGTGAATATTAAGACTCACTCCTTCAAAAAGAAAAGAGATAGAAGTGCTATCTCAAAGAAGAGTGAAGTGGGATTTAATAACTGGATGAATAGCATTAGCAATGAAGATAGAGAATTAGCCTTTGATGTTTTATTTAGATTGTTCAAAGAAGTAAAGACTGTTTATGATTTAATCTCTATTGGTTTACCAGCGATTATCACTAAGAGAAATAAAATAGTAAAAGAATATCCAAAAGATGAACAAAAAAGGATCAAAATGATCCTTGATAAACTTATTAAGTCTTTTATGAAAGCTCTTACTACTCCGCTTAAATCTTTGACTCAAAAATAACTTTATTTGTTTCTATATCATATAAAGCAGATTCAATTTCTCCATCGTAGTGGGGAAATTTTTCTTTTATATACTCTACTTGTCTATTCGCGTTCATTAACGTAGCGATCAACTCATCCTGTTCGTCTTTAATTGTCGCTTTAATGTTATCTAGAATAGGGGAAAGATAAGTTCCTTTCTCATCATGGATTGAAGCGTGAACCGCCCCACAGTGAGTATGACCTAAAACAAGAACATATTTAATGTTAAGGTGCTCAATTCCATATTCTATGGAAGCTAACTCGCCTTCATTAATCACATTACCTGCAGTTCTAATAATAAAAAGTTCACCTAATGAACAATTAAAGATTTCTTCAGGGATCACTCTTGAATCAGAACAAGTAATAACTAAGGCAAAAGGATGCTGACCGTTCACGAGATTTTTCACTTCAGCTTTATTGCTCACTCTTTTTATAAAAGAATTATTGCCGTCGATTAAACGTTTCTTTATTTCCATATCTACAAACATTATATATCAATAAAAACATTTCAAAAAAGAAGGACAAGTATTTATAATAATACTGCTCTGGGTTCATAGCTCAATTGGTAGAGCATCTCGTTCGCAACGAGAAGGTCGGGGGTTCGACTCCCCTTGAATCCACCAGATTAAACATTATTGTCGTCGTCCAAACCCACTTATCCAAATTTGGACAAAACGGATCGTCTTCGGCAGTTTGAATAGAAGTCGTCAGGAATGGCGGCTTTTTTCTTGTTGAACTCTTTGATATAATG
>CAMOSS010000075.1 GCA_946625055.1 uncultured Caryophanales bacterium | reverse complement strand
TGGCAGCTTAGCTCTTAGATCGCCTGAACTTCAGTCGGCTTTGAAGAAATAAATCTTCTATAAAAATGATATCAATGTTTTTAGGATTGTAAATAATTAGTCGTTTTCTTCAATTGGCATTAAGAATTGTTCAAAGGCTTCAGCGAATAATTCACCAAGAAGAACTTCTGAATCAGAGTCGTAGTGGGCTCTATCTGGTTCACTTTCAGTTGGTTCTTGATCGGTATGTAGACCAGCAGCCTTTGTATCGATATAGAAGTTATTTTCACTTTCAGCAGCGAAAGCTTGTTTGGCTTCATTTACTTGTTTACCATATTCCCAAACTTTCTTGTTGTCATTTATGCCAGCGTCGATAAATGGGAAGTCTTTATTTCCTGATTCTTCTTTTAAGTCAGTTCTTAAGTTAGCAACAAAACCTCTTAGGTTATCTTGATATTGATCATAGTATCCAGGATATGAATCACCTTCACCTTGCATCCAGCAGAAGGCCTTAATAGTAGGTTCATAACCCATCTTTTTAAGGTTACCCATTTGGAGTTTGACATAGTCAACGAGTCTTCCATACATTGGAGAATCTCTTTTTGCCCAGTCATCTTTAAGATTAGAGGCTCCACAGGCATATTTAATTAAGAATAATTTGTTCGCATATTTTTCATGCATTCTTTCAGCGATACCGATTTCTGGACCAAATGTGAGGATAGAGTTTCCTTGTCCAAGCATCACTCTCATGAATGTGTCATCATCTGATTTGTTTTGTGAATAGAAAGAAGTTCCATCTTTTGTCCAAGAATCATAAGCGATTTGGATATCTTCAAAACCTTCCATCCATTCTGAATACTTAGAATATCCAATGGATAATGGAATCTTATCTGCACGTGTACATCCAACAGCGTTAGATTGTCCAGATATAACAACAACATCAACAGGCTTTGGAGCCTTTTTGTTTTGACATCCCGCACATGTAAAAGCTAGTGGGGATAATAACAATAATTTAAACACTTTTCTCATACTTATATAATAAACCAAAGTTTTCGTAAACATTCATGTAATTTTGTAAACAGTGACTTTTTTATGTTTACTAATTTTATATAAAATGTTAGAGATTAAGTGAAGATGAATATTAAACCAATTGGAAGATACACTTTTAGAAATAATCACTATTATTTTTATAATGGTGGTTCTGGTTTTTCTTTTAAGATGAATGGAAAGAGCGTTGCTCTTGATTTAGAATTCCTTCCAAAAGAGGGATACTTTTATATCATCATAGATAGAGATTATAACAATAAGATCAAAGTCCTATTTTCTAAGGGTATTTATACTTATAACTTTGATAGAGGTGGAGTGCATTATATTGATGTTGTTAAGGCTAATGAATCAAATGATAACACTTTTCTTTTAAAAGGATTAGAAGTGGAAGGTGAACTTCTTGATTATGACCATCAGTATAATGGAAGAGTGAAAGTGTATGGAGATTCCACGGTTGCGGGGTTTGGAATACTCTCTCATGATGGAGAAGCTTCGATTCATAATTCTGATTCAGTAAGAGACTTTTGTTTCCATGCTTTATATGAATTAAATATGGATATGAATATATTCTCAGCTTCTGGTTTTGGATTAGTATTTTCCATATACACAAATCCGAATGATATTGGAATTATCAATTTTATTGATAAAGTCGGAGTCTTTAAAGATGAAGAATGGAAAGACGAAGATAAATATGATTTCTTAATTATTTCTCTTGGCACAAACGATAATTCTTATATCCAAAAGGATGGATATGTTGATCAAAAAAGAGTCGATGAGTTTAAAGAAAAATATAAATTATTAATCGACTCTGAAATAAATAAAAATAAAGACATCAAAATCTTGATGGTCTATGGAACATTAAAAGAAGAACAAGTTTACTATCTCTATAAAGAGACATATGAGTATTTAGCCCCTTTATATAAGAACTTATTTATTCATAAATTCAATGGTGATTCTTCTGCAATTTCGAATCACGCATATGTCGATAGTCATGATGAAATGAGCAAAGAATTAATTGAGTTAATAAACAATTTAATATAACACACTTAAAAAGTGTGTTTTTTAAAGATTTAAGATGGCAATATTTAAGATGTTTACTAAGAAAATAGGAACATTTTTTCTTTTAATTATAAATATAATTGCCGTGAGAATTAATACAAATGTTTACTAAAATAAGTAAACTTTACGAAATGTTTACAAAAAATATGCATTTGTTTATTACATTCTAATTCAAATGTTGCATTTCATTACTTTATAATGAGAGTGTAAAGGAGTCTCTCCGAATCTATACTGCATAATGCAAGAAAGGAATCATCTTATGGCAAATAAGAGTAAATCCATTTTTACATCCATGATTGTTTCACTCATGCTTGTTTTGGGTGCCTGTGGAACACCAGCTCCAAAACAATCTGATTCTCCAATTGAAAGTGAAGACAGTACGAGTGAAAGTATTGAATCCCTTGAACCAAGCGAATCAAGTGAATCTAGCGAATCAAGCGAATCAAGCGAAGAATCCGTTCCTTTAAATAAATACACATTAACATTCGTGGATAGAGGTCAGGTCATCCATGTGATGAATAATGTAGAAGAAGGAAGCATTGTTACATATGATGGTCCAATTCCAGTAAAAGAAGCAGACGAAAATGCATATAGATATAGATTTAAAGAATGGGTACCATCCCTTAGATTACCAGTTACAAAAGATACAACATATGTTTCAACATTTTCTGCTTACGCTGAAGAGTTGATGATTGATGATTTTGAAAGTTATAAAAACTCTGCATCCATGATTGATGAAGGATGGCAAGCGTTAGGTTATAACAGCTCAACTCAAAAATGGACAACAGAAACCGCAGCGTCAGTATCTCTTGGAAAGAAATCTGTTGAAGGAGAAAAATCCTTAAGATTCAATGCCTGGGAAAACGGTGTTGGATATGAATTTAGAAAACTATTAGACACTAATCATTTAGATAAATCAATTAACGCTTTGAGATTTAGATTAATGGCACCTTCTATTAATGAATGTTCAGTGTTAATGAATTTAAAACCAATGACTATTGAAGGAAGAACATTATCTCCTCAATTTAAATATGTTCTCAACTTAAAAACTAGTGAGTTTGTTGAATATACGCTTCCTCTTAGTGATCCTAATTGGTTACTTTGGGGCGAAAGCGGAAAATCAATCGCTTCTGTAGCAGATTGGACAGGCATTCACCAAGACGATATTTGTGAATATTTAGACAATATTACATTCTTCCTAAAAGGAAG
>CAMOSS010000074.1 GCA_946625055.1 uncultured Caryophanales bacterium | reverse complement strand
GGTTTTGAATGTTATTTCTTAACCGGTGCTGATGAACACGGACAAAAGATTGAAAGAAACGCTGCTTTAGCAGGCAAGACTCCTCAAGAGTTCGTTGACGGTATTGTTGAAGGATTCCATAAATTATGGGATCTCTTACAAATTTCTAATAATGACTTTATTAGAACAACTCAAGAAAGACACACAAAAGTCGTTCAAGACATCTTCTCTAAGATGTTAGAAAAAGGTGACATCTATTTAGGTAAATATGAAGGCTGGTATTGTAAGGATTGTGAATCCTTCTGGACTGATACACAAGCGGGTCCTGATCATTTATGTCCTGACTGTGGTAGACCAGTTCAAAAAGCCTCTGAAGAAGCCTATTTCTTCAAGACTGGTAAATATGTTGATGAATTATTAAAGTTCTTTGATAACAATCCTAAATTCTTAATTCCAGAATCCAGAAAGAACGAAATGATTAACACATTTATCAAACCAGGATTAGATGACTTATGCGTTTCTAGAACTTCATTTACATGGGGTATCCAAATTAAAGAAAATCCAAAGCACGTTATCTATGTTTGGTTAGACGCTTTAACCAATTACATCACCGCATTAGGATATGATTCTGACAACCCAGAATTATTCAATAAGTTCTGGCAAGATCCTGAATGTGAAGTCATTCACATCTTAGGGGCGGATATCACCAGATTCCATGCGATTTACTGGCCAATGTTCTTAATGTCCTTAGGACTTAGAATTCCTGATAGAGAATTCGTTCACGGATTACTTATGATGAAAGATTCTAAAATGTCTAAATCAAAAGGCAATGTTGTTGACCCATTCCCACTTGTGGAACACTTCGGTGTTGATTCAGTGAGATATTATTTAACCAGAGAAATTACCTTTGGTAATGATGGCTCATTCACTCCAGAACAATTTGTTGAAAGAATAAATGTTGACTTAGCTAATTCCTATGGAAACTTACTCAATAGAACTGTTTCTATGATCAACAAATATTTCGGTGGATTAATTCCTGAATATAAAGGCGATGTTACTCCGTTTGATGGAGCCTTAAGAAGTGCCTCAGAATCCACAGTGAAAATGTATGAATCATTATTAGATGATCTTAAGATCACTGATGCGATCGCCCAAGTTAATGAACTTGTTAATCGTGCGAATAAATATATTGATGAAACAACCCCATGGGTTTTAGCAAAAGAAGGAAGAACAGAAGAACTCGCTTCTGTTATGGTCCATCTCGCTAACGCAATATTTATTGCCTCTAAATTATATGAACCAGTTCTTGTTAATGCTTCTAAGAAGGCCTATGAACAATTAGGCATCCCAGAAGACAAGCAAGGATATGAAAGTGTTTATCACTTCGGATGCATTAATGGTTTCCAAGTTGTGAAAGGCGATCCTCTCTTCCCAAGATTAGATAATCAAGTGGAAGTGGAATTCATTCAAGAAATGATGAAACCAAAAGAATAAGGTGAAAAATCCTTGTTCTTTTTTTGAGTCAAAAATACCCATTATTATAAATAATGATAAATAAAAAAATATTTTTGTAAATCTATTGACTATCTAAAAAATGTGACTATAATTGATATCCTTCAGTGAGAATACCTCCTGTCCCAGGCATGACAATAAACTACCGAAAGTGAGGTATTCATTTATGAAAAATTACACACTAGAAGCTATTATCAAAGGTCAAACCATTAAGTTTGATAAGAAATTCAACTCACGTAGTTCTGCGTTAGATTACGCCTTTAATTACTGTAATAAACATTATTTATATAATCTTGAGATAGAAGAAGAATTCGCTTTAGAAAATAAACATATGGTTGAATATGTTCTAAACTCCAACGATAGATTCGTTGTTGAAAGGGTATAACCAATGTTAAGAAGATTATTCAAGAAATTAATTAAAGCCGTTCAAGAGCTTACTCTCGAAGACTATGAATACGAAGAATTCACTCTCCGTAATTAACAACCATTCCAAGCGAATCCATAATGTTTAGTGAGTTATTTCTAAACCTTATAACAGCTATCTATGAGAAGGCTTTGTGAGCCTTCTTTTCTTTTGCTATAATTTATGTGTTATGAAACAAATCATAAGAGGCATCTGCACAGATATATCTTCAGAAGGATTAGGAATTATCAAAGCTAATTGGATGACAATCTTTGTTCCAAATCTTTTGCTCAACGAAGAAGCTGATGTTCAAATTGAATATCAAAGAGCAGGAGTCTTTTACGCAAGAATAAAGAAGATTTATAAGCTTTCCAAAGAAAGAATCCAACCATTGTGCCCAGTTTCTAGCGCTTGTGGTGGCTGTACTTTCCAAAATGTTTCTTATGACTATGAACTTAAGTTTAAGAAAAAGAAAGTGGAAGACGCTTTAAGAAAGATTGGACACATAAACACTCCTGTTAATGATGTCATTGGTATGGACGAACCATATTATTATCGAAACAAGATTCAAGTTCCTTTTGGTAGAGAAAACAAACATATTGTCTATGGCTTTTATAAAACAAATACTCATAAAATCATTCCAATTAAAGAATGCTATATAGAAGATAAGATGGGCGCACCTATCTTAAAAGACATCGCCTATCTAATGGAATCAATGAGAATTGATCCATATAATGAAGATACAAGAAAAGGTATTATTAGACATGTTTTAATAAGAACAAGTAGGGTAAAGGAAGAAGTAATGGTAGTGCTTGTCACAAATGCTTTAACATTCCCGTCAAGAAATAACTTTGTTAAAGAATTAACCAAGATGCATCCAGAGATTAAAACCGTTGTTCAAAACATTAACTTAAGAGACACAAATGTCATATTAGGAGAAAAGGAAGAAGTCTTATATGGACCAGGATATATCTCTGACTCAATATTAGATGTTGAATTCCGCATCTCTTCAAAATCGTTCTTCCAAGTTAATCCAGTTCAATGCGAAAAACTATACAAAACCGCGATAAAATATGCAAAAATCACTCAAAATGATGAAATTCTTGATGCTTACGCTGGAGTTGCAACAATTGGAATTATCTGTGCAAAACACGCGAAGCACGTGACTTCAGTTGAACTCGTTAAAGAAGCTGTAAAGAACGGAAAAGAAAACGCTAAACGTAATAATATAAATAACATTACAATCTTAGAAGATGATTGCACTGAATATCTTTTAAGAAACGAAAAGCATTTTGATATCGTGATTTTAGACCCTCCAAGAAAAGGATCAACACCAGAATTTTTAAATGCATTAATGAAAAATAAACCTAATAGAGTAGTGTATATTTCTTGTGAGCCATCTACCCTTGCTAGGGATCTAGAAATTTTAGAACAAACATATGAAATTGAAGTGGTTCAACCAGTAGACATGTTCCCTAGAAGTTTTCA
>CAMOSS010000073.1 GCA_946625055.1 uncultured Caryophanales bacterium | reverse complement strand
GTATATTGAGGATATTCAAGAAGTGTATTTTCAAATGATTCTTCAACGATGGATTCACTAGAAATTGCCCCATCAAGCAGTCTAACAATTGAATCAGAGATAGCCATCGCTGGGATTTCACCACCAGTGAGAATGTAATCTCCGATTGAGATTAATTCATCAACATAATCGTTAACTCTTTCATCGACACCTTCATAATGACCACAGATAATCATAATGTCATTATAGTTATCTTTAAGTTCATGGGCTTTGAGCTGATTATATGTTTCTCCTCTAGGAGAAAGAAGAATCTTATGTGTTGCGGTTGTGGAGTTATGGTTGATGCAATCAACGATTGGTTGGCACTTCATAATAAGACCCGCCCCACCTCCAACTGGAGGGGTATCAACACGACCATATTTATCTAAAGTGTAATCTCTGATATTCACAATCTTAAAAGAGACCAATCCTTTTGCGATTGCTCTTTTGATGATGGAGTTAGTCATCATTCCATCAAACATTTCAGGGAATAAAGTTAAGATAGTTATTTTCATAACATGCCTCCGATGACATGGATGATGATTTTGTTATTTTCGATATCAACTTTTTTGATGAACTCTTTGACAAATGGAACAAAGAATTCTTTTCCGTTTAGTGATTTTGCTCTTAAGGTTACTTGAGCAGGGAACTCTTCGACTTTTGTGACATGACCGATGAGTTTATCTTCCTCATCATATAAATCACATTTTTCTAAATCGACAAAATGGTAATAATCTTTTGGCAAGTTTGCTTCTTCTTTAGGAATGACAACCTCATAACCTTTATATGATTCAGCTTGTTCTTTGGTCTCAATTCCTTCAAGTTTTATATGATCAAACTTCCCAGCTTTAGAATAAGAAACAACCACAAATTCCTCTAAATTAGAGGCTTTTTGCAGCAAAACCTTGTTATTTTTCTTAAATCTTTGTTTAGGAAAATCAGTGGTGGTAATGATTTTGAGCCTACCATCTAAACCAAAAGAATCAATAATAACTGCGAGTTTGATATATTCCATAATCACTTATAATAATATGAAAATTTAGGAAAAAGAAAAAGAGGAATTAATCCTCTTCACCATCGAATGATTCGAACTTTAAATGGACTCTTTTCTTCTCGGTCTTACCAGCGACTGACATCATTTCTCTGAGAGCGTTGGCGATAATGCCTTTTCTTCCGATAAGTCTTGCGGTGTCATCTTTTTCTGTGACGATTAAGAATGTGAGATCCTTATCATCTTCATTAGGAAGTTCACGGATAAGAATAGATTCAGGATGATCCACAATTGGATCCACTAAAGCGTGGATAATTGCTTGATAATCCATAAAGCCACCTACTTCTTGGATTCCGCAGCTTTCTTAAGTAAGCCTTTGCGGTTGAAGATTGCTTTAACGGTATCGGATGGTTGAGCACCTAAACCTAACCATTTTAATGCGAGTTCTTCGTCGATAACGGCGTTTTCGACACCCTTATCTGGATCAAAGTATCCAATTTGTTCAATGATACGGCCATCACGGGCATAACGTGAGTCTGCAGCGACAACACGGTAGAATGGGTCCTTATGACGTCCGATTTTTGTTAATCTAATTTTCACTGCCATAATAGTTTCCTCCTAGCAAGCTTTTATATAATAAAGCTATCATTTTTAGGTGTCAAGCATTTTTACTTTACGGATATTAAAATTTTTCTTAAATAAAATAGTTGCAACATTTATCAATAATTGATAACATAATTGAGCGTGTTAAAACGCTACGGGTGTTCCGCTGTCAATGAATATGAACATCAAGAGAACATTATGTATGGAGGAAAAAGCGATGAACAACAATTTAGTTAATGAAATTACCGCTTCACAAATTCGTCACGATCTTCCTGAATTCAGAACTGGTGACACAGTTAGAGTGTCCGTTAGAATCATTGAAAACAACAAACAAAGATTACAAAACTTCGAAGGCGTTGTTATTCAAAGACGTGGTTCAGGTGTCGGAGAAACATTCACAGTTCGTAAGATTTCTTCAGGTGTCGGTGTTGAAAGAACATTCCCAGTGAACTCACCATCTATCGCCACATTAACAGTGGTCAGAAGAGGTAAAGTTCGTAGAAACAAAATCTTCTACATTCGTCAACGTTCAGGTAAATCCGCACGTATTAAAGAAGTTCTTTAATGAAAATATCCTCGATTCAATCGGGGATTTTTTTATTGAAACTATTTAAACTAAATAATTTCTATAAAAAGTGATAGAATATAGCCACGGAGAAACCGCTATGAAAAAGAAATTATTAGTTTTATCTATTTTAAGTACTCTCGCTTTAAGTGGATGTACGATTGAAATTTTTAGAGACTGGCCATTTTCAGAAGAAGAATCTACTCAAACACAAGTTTCAGAAGAATCTGAAAGTTCAACATCTCCAATTTCACAAGGTGGAAATGAATCTGAAAGCGAACAAACAAGCACCACATCTCAAGGTGGAACAAGCCAAACCTCTGAATCTCAAGGTGGAAACACTTCACAAGAGTCTACTTCTCAAGGTGGAACAAGCCAAACCTCAACTTCTGAAGAAACAAAAGTTCAAAAGACCCATCTTAAACAAACATATCAAGATTATGCAGAGGCTAATGCTTATGGCTGTGATTACTGTCCAAAGACAGGAAATCCAAAACTTTTAGTAATCCCTGTTTGGTTTACAGATTCAGGTAGTTATATTTCAAGTTCTGAAAAAACAACAATTAGAAATAATATTCAAACAGCATATTTTGGTACAAATGCTCAAACAGGCTGGAGAAGTGTTAAAACATTCTACGAAGAAGAGTCTAATGGCGCTTTATCACTGACTGGCACCGTTTCTGATTGGTGGAGTTGTGACGTTTCATCTTCTTCATGTGATGAAAGCAAAACTGAAGAATTAGTGGATGAAGCTGTTGATTGGTATTTCTTATCACATTCATCTGAAAGAAAGTCTTTTGATACAGACGGAAATGGTTATTTAGATGGCGTCATGCTTATTTATGGCGCACCAAACAATAATGGTGGTAATGAAAACTTATGGGCATATTGCTATTGGACCAGTAATGATGCAAGCACAAGCGCCCCAACATCAAACGTCTTCTTCTGGGCATCTTATGATTTCATGTATGAAGATACAGATCATTGTACAATTGATACTCACACATACATCCATGAAATGGGTCACGTTTTAGGATTAGATGACTATTATGACTATTCGGGTAATAGATATAATCCTGCTGGAGGATTCTCTATGCAAGACAACAATGTCGGTGGTCATGATGCCTTCTCAGTTATGGCTTATGGTTGGGCAGATCCATATATTCCAACAAAGAGCTGCACAATTGAAATTGGAGCTTTCCAAACAACAAAAGAGTTAATTTTATTAACTCCAAGTTGGAATGCCCAAGATTCTGCATTTGATGAATACTTATTATTAGAACTTTATACACCGACAGGATTAAATCAATTTGACACTAACTATAAATATAATAGTGTATATCCTCAAGGTCCTGACGCTACTGGCATTAGATTGTGGCACGTAGATGCAAGACTAGCGATGGTTACAGGCG
>CAMOSS010000072.1 GCA_946625055.1 uncultured Caryophanales bacterium | reverse complement strand
GAGCAATCGATTTGTAATCGATAGGTTGTTGGTTCGATTCCGATAGTCGGCACCACTTAATATTCATCAGTTTTGGCTCGTACAAAGCTGTTTTTTTATTTTATATATTTATAAGTAATAACAATTATTGATAGAATGAAAAAAAGAAGTTTTTATGGCTATTGAAAGTAAATTATCACAGTTTTTAAACAAGAAACATTGGGTCATTATTGTCTTATTTTCTATAATGTGTCTCTATCTAGTCGGCTCAATCGTCGCGATTGAAGTCGTGGACATTTCTAATTTCACTAACGCTCAAACTTTTAACATTGCTTGTGAGGTTATCACAATGTTTGTTGGATTGATGATTGTTTTATCCATTGTTCCAACTTATAAGAGACAAACAGGATACATTCGTATCTTTGTCACTCTTATCTTCTTCCTTTCTACCACATGTGCTTACGACTTGTTCCAAGCTTTAGTGGATGGTAAACCTGAACTCTTAGTCCTTAACAAGATTGTTACTGTTGTTGCCTTTATTTGTGAAGCCAATGTCATGTTCTTCTTCTGGATGTATGCGAACATGGTTTTAAAGAGCAAAGGCAAATTGACGGATATTTTAAACTATATTGCTGCTGGATTAATGTTTGTCTTTACTATTCTTCCTGTTGTTAATGTGTTTGTTCCATTCTATTTTGGTTTTGATAGCAATGCTTCCTATTATCGTGTTGATACGATGTGGGACATCTTTGCTCGTTCATATCATATCTATATTGCTGCGAGTACATTAGTCGCTATCTTACTTTCTAAAGAAAAGATTAAAACAAAACTTATCATTTCTGGATTTATTGCTCTTCCAATTCTCACTCTCTTTATGAGAGAAATGGAAAAAGGGACTGCGATTGAATATGCAGCCATGATGATTTCTGTTGTCTTAATCTATGCTTCATTATTTGCTGGTAATGAAAGAGAACTCTATAGTACCAATAAAGAATTAGGCTTAGCCACCAACATTCAAAAACATATGTTACCAAGCATCTTCCCAGCTTTCCCAGAAAGACAAGAATTTGATATCTATGCCTTAATGGATCCAGCCAAAGAAGTGGGAGGAGACTTCTATGACTTCTTCTTAATTGATGATACTCATTTAGGTCTTGTCATGGCCGATGTTTCTGATAAAGGTGTTCCAGCGGCCTTATTCATGATGGCCTCTAAGATTATGGTTCAAAACTTCGCTTTAATGGGCTATTCTCCAAAAGAAGTATTAACCAGAGTGAATAAACAAATTTGTATGAATAACCAAGACGAGATGTTTGTGACAATCTGGTTTGGTATCCTTGATTTAGAAACTGGTATTATCACCGCCTCTAACGGAGGGCATGAAAAACCAATTCTTAAGTCTCCAGATGGACATTTTGAAGTCTTTGAAGATAAACATAATCTCGTTGTTGGATTCTTCGCGAACACTCCATATTCTGAATATCAAATTCAATTAGAAAAAGGTTCTAAATTGTTCTTATACACCGACGGTGTACCAGAAGCTAGAAACGCTGGTGAACAATTCGGAATGGATAGAACACTTAAAACCTTACAAAAATATGAAAATCTTAATCCAACAGACCTCTGTAAAGGTGTCGTTAGTGATGTGATGAAATATATTGGTGATTATCCTCAATTCGATGACATTACCATGTTATGTGTTGAATATCGTGGATATGAAAATAGAGTTAATCGTATAGAAATTCCAGCTGATAAAGACAATGTCTCTATTGGTATTACTCCAATCGTTAAATTCTTGGAAGATTTAGGAGTGGAACATAAAGTTGTTTATAAGATTGAATTAGCCTTAGAAGAAGTATTAGTGAACATTGCTTCATACGCTTACGATTCTGAACCTGGTGATATTCGTATTGAATATGAATTATTAGATTCACCAAGAATGATTAAGATTCAAATCATTGACTCTGGTAAAGAATTCAATCCATTAGCCCATGAAGATCCAGATATATCACTTTCTGTTGAAGAAAGAGAAGTGGGTGGATTAGGACTCTTCATTGTGAAGAACACAATGGATGAAGTGAAATACGATAGAAGAGATAATAAAAACATTTTGACCATTAAGAAGAAAATATAGGAGGAAAATGTATGACTATCAAACAAAAGAAAGAAAACAAAACATTAACTGTTTTCATCTCTGGAAGAGTGGATACAAAAACAGCCCCTGAATTATTAGAATTCCTTCAAGGAGCGATGCCAGGAGTGGAAGAATTAATCCTTGATTTAGCTGAGGTTGAATATGTTTCTTCCGCGGGCTTAAGAGTGATTTTATACGCTCAAAAGACCATGACTTCTCAAGGTTCAATGAAGGTCATAAATGTTAATTCCGATATCATGGAAACATTTGAATTAACCGGCTTTTCTGATATCTTAACAATCATCTAATTATTAAGTATTTTAAAAGGCTCAATTTGAACCTTTTTGTGTTGTTTGAATATTTATTCAAGGATGAAGTTAACCCAGTCGTTATAGACCTCTAAATAGTTATCTTCATTATGGATTTCATGTCTCATGTGTTCGTAGAGTTTTAATCTGACATCAACACCTAATTCTTGATATTTCTTTTCTAACCATTTAAGACCTTTACCGTTTTGTCCAACAGGGTCTTCGCTTCCAGAGGTGATAAAGACTTTTTCTCCTTTATGGATCTTCTTCATTTCTTTACCTTTCCAAATTAGTCTCATTCCTTTTAAGAATTCTTTCCAGAAACCAGAAGTGTTTGGATGACCACAGTATGGATCAGCGATATATTTTTGAACGTTTTCTTCATTATATGAAAGCCAGTCTAAATCTGTCTTTCTATCTTTGATGGCTTTTGAATAGCCACCTAAACCTAAATTAGATAAGAATTTATTTGGTTTATCCCAGTTCTTTTTATTCACCATTAGCTTTGCTAAGAAGTAGCCCATGGACATTAAGAATCCTTGTCCTCCATTAGAACCAACGATGATGGTTTTAGAAGCGGCCTCTGGATATCTTTCAAGTCTTGCTTGAGTCATGAATGAACCCATGGAGTGACCACCTTGAACAGTTGGTAAACCGTTTTGTTTAGCAAGTTCAATGGTTAAATATAAACCTTCAACAATCTTATCGAAAGCGTTGACACACCATTGTTGTTGTTCTTCGACTGATTTCGCGTTTTCACCTTGACCGATATGATCTAGGATCCAAACGTTAATTCCTTTTTCATTCATGTATTTAGCCATTCTGTCATATCTCATAGAGTATTCTTGCATACCAGTGATAAAAACATAGTTAGCTTTGCCATTTTCGATGAGCCAGGAATTACCTTTCATCTTAAAACCGTCACTTAAAGTAACTTCAAATAATTTTGCCATATGATACCTCGTATATGTTTATGTATATATTTTACATTCAATAAGGATTTTTTGATATATAATAAAAGTAATATATGACTTCATTAATTTCATTAATAACTCCAAAAAAGCAAACTGCTTTTATGTCTTCTGATTCCACGGTGAGACAAGCTTTAGAGAGATTTGATGTCCATAAGTTTACAATTGTCCCTCTAGTGGACTCTGATGGACATTACTGTGGCACACTTTCAGAAGGTGATTTACTTCGTTTTATGAAGAATGAAGTGGACTTTGATAT
>CAMOSS010000071.1 GCA_946625055.1 uncultured Caryophanales bacterium | reverse complement strand
AATCTATGCTGGTGATAAAGTAATTAGAGATGTTCCTATGGAACCAAAGGATTTAAAAGAAGTTATCAACTTCCTTGATGAAACACATCGTCCATTTGCCTACTTAATGACCACAGAAAACTACCCATGTATCATTAAGCAAAACGTCCCATTAAATAAATTCCTTCTATGGTCTTATAACAGATATTACAAACATCAAAGATGTTATCAAGAACCATATATCATCGATAATGATATCTTTGATAAGGAATTAGAAAATTCAAAAGTCTACAAAGTCATGGTCTTCTATGGCTTTGGTAGAAATAAAAAGAAATTATCTAAAGAGTTGAATAAACTCTTGAGAGAAAAACACCCAATGATTGAGTCTTCTTGGACATTGATCGTCAATGAGCTCACTCCCCTTAACTGCAATAAATCTTATGGAATAAGATATTACTGCAATTACTTCGGGATTGATAAAAAAGACGTCTACGTTGTTGGGGATTCGGGAAATGATATTTCTATGTTTAATGAATTCCATGAAAACAGCTATGTCATGTCGCATGCCTATCCGAGTGTGAAGAAATATGCGAAACATGTTGTTTCAAGAGTCTTCAAACTAAGAGAGTACGTATTGAAAGGAGAAAAAGAATCATGAATCAAACAAGTCAATACATCTTCAATATCTATCATTATCTCCTCAACTTAAGAGATACTTTGGAATTTACAATTGATAGAGAACATAACGTCAATTTGTATAACCAAAGAAAAACAGTGTTAATCGAAGGAAAGAAATCTGGTTCCGCATTCGGAAACTTCTTAGACAATAATAAAGAACAAGCCGAAAAACTCGTGGAAAAATTAGATGAATTCATCGAAGATTTCTATTCTGACAACTCCACAGTTTTAACCGTCGCAGGTGATAAAGTGAGAGTGGACCACACTCAAAACATTAAATTGTTCGAAGAAACAATTCAACTTTCTGAATCAGTCAGAGATATCTTATTCGGATACTTAAACTACGCGAAAAGTAGAAATGAACTCGATGAAGAAATCGAACAATTAGTGGTTAGAGATGAAAGATTATACCGTTCTATCGTTAACATGCTCGTCATGGGTGAATTTGAAAAATCATTTGGTGAATTCCAAAAGGTTATGGGTGAATCTCAAGGTAAACCAACCCCACAATCCAACTTCATCGTTCAAAACGAGCTTCAAAAATTAGCCGGATTAATCCGCTTCTCCAGAAGCCACACACATGTCACTGATAACACCACACTTGATATGCTTGATAAAGCTATCACCGTCCTTGAAATGAGTGAAGGTAGACGTGATAGACGTGATAACAGATCCTTCAAAGATTTATTTGAAGAAGTCAATAGAGAAGCTAACGCTGCTGTTAGAACAAATGAACCAGCTTGGAAAGAAGCTTATGAAAAAGCTTTAGCCGATGTCATCGCTGAACAAAACAAGGCTGCTGGTAAAGACGCTTAATTTATTAAATCGAGGTTTAGATTATGAAAAAAGAAACAAAGAAATTACCTTTATCTATCTTTGAAATAGTTTGGTATTCCTTAATGGCCGGCTTAGGTCTTTGGGGACTTACATATATCGTTTTAGGTTTAGTCGCGGCATACGCTCCTATTCCTGATGCTGATAATAAACTCGTTGATGGTAATAACGCCATCGTTAAAGCCTTTGGCTTAGGATTCTTTGGCTGGGGTTTAATCATCCTTGCTATTGCTGCTGTCGGAGCGGTTATCGCTTTACTCTTAACATCTAGAAAAGCTGATAGAGAATACGAAAAATCTCAAAGAAGAGCGGCTATCAGAGCCTCTGCTCGTAAGGTTGATAGTGTTGACGAAGCTGAAATCATCAAAGCCCAAGAAGAATACAAAAAAGAAAAAGAAGAAGATAGAACCACTCAAACTGTTCAAGAAGAACCAGTTGAAGAGCCAGTCCAAGAAGAAGTTGCTCCTGAAGCTGAACCAGTCCTTGAACCTGTTAAAGAAGAAAAAGAATAATCTAAACTTATTAAAGACCTGTAAGACCTGTCTAGATGACAGGTTTTTATATGCGGTGAAAAACAAAGGTCACAATTGCTTTAAATGAGGTTAATAAATATAAAAAAAGATTGAAGAGACTTTATCCCTCTATTATAGCAATGACCGCAACGAGTATAATAATGATGAAAAATCTGCAAACTTTAAGCCCATAGTGTTAGTAGATTAAAAGACAAATCTCTTAAAAACTGGTTATTATTCTAAGGCTAAAGCCTATATCAAAAACCTTGGCTTTACTGAAGATGAAATCAATGAATTGCAGGATAAATTAAGTAAAGGGATTTATAGAGAAGATCCAAAAACCCAATTAAAAGAAAAACACATCAGTGACGATGTGTTTCTTTATTCTTTATTTTCCTTTTCCTCTTGCTTAGGATGAATATTTAATAAGTAGTTCTCTAAGTAGATATCGTAAAGAATGTCGAGTGGAAGAGAAGTGGCTTTATATCTTTCTGATAATAGACCAATGACATCTACTGGAATAGAGATATCATCACCTTCTGAATAATACACTGATTCTTGTTTAGCGAGTTTTTCAATTGCTTGTGTAATCTTTTCAAATTCGTAATCTGGAGATTCTTTATAATACTTTTCAATATTCTTTAAAACATGTTTGTTATTAAGGTTATGTAAGAACATTAATAGGACAGCTAAACCATAGGCAATAGATAAGACTAAGACTAAAGCCACTGGCCATGGGAGGTAATCACTGACATGGTAGTGATCCTTCCAAATGTGTGTCACAAAGACAAAAATGAAATAAAGAATGAGATAGATAACTGTAGGAATTAAGGCTAAGAATGAACGATTGAATTTGATGTGAGCATCTGGAATAGCCACAACAAATAATAAAGTAATAAATATTGGATTAAGGGTGTGCATGAAAAGATTTGATTTTCCAAACATCGAGACGACAAATCCAGACGCCATTGAAATAGCAGTGGAAGCAACAGTGAATGTTAAAAAGACACCAACTGTTCCAACATACATTAATTCAACAACCCATCTAGGAAGTTTATATTTATTCTTTCTAAGTCCATCAATTTGGAATGGAACACAGATGGATGCTGCTAATGCAGCAAGAATATTAGAAAGAGTGGTGTACATTCTTAAAGTTCCGATTCCTGGTTCAGAAGTACCATCATCAAAAAACTTTATAACATTTAGCGTAAATGCCACCATAGTTAAAACAATAACAATGGAACAAAGGATGAGACCGACAATACATCTCATCTTGTTAATAGTTCTGGCATTAGTGATTACATTTTTCTTCGACATCTCATTCATTTTATCATACCTTCTTAAATAATTGAAAAATCTATTAACGAAAATGCGAATGGTTTTATAGTATCATTTGATAAATTGTATTTATCATTTTTATTGACTTCAACAATCCTTAATCGAGAAGAATTTAAAATACGTTTTAAAAACAAACATAGTCTCTTCAAATGATATTGTTATGCACGTTAATGAAGAAGCTAAACAAAAAGAGGAAAGACCAGACGTTGATATTGAATGTATTTTATTAGAAAATTAAAAAAACACGTTTGAACACGTGTCTTTATTTTTTACTTGTCTCCAATTGTCGATGAATGAATACATTTCAAAGTCCAATTGTCGATTAATG
>CAMOSS010000070.1 GCA_946625055.1 uncultured Caryophanales bacterium | reverse complement strand
AACAAGGACCAGTCATGGCGAAGATTATGGAAACTGTCGTCATGTTTGGTGATATTTTTGGTGCCCCAAGATTAGTGAAAGTCACTCACGATGATGGCCACTTAGTAACTAGTTTTGGCATTAAGTTATTAAAACCATTATTTTCAACAATGGATCAAATCATTGAAGCTGGAATTAAGACTAAAGGACACTTTACTGTCGATCCACGCCCAATCGATTATCAAAATGTTAAATGTAATCTATTAGAGAAACTAGTGTTCTCAAAGATTATGTATGCCAAACAAGATATGTATGAAGAACAAATGAGAAAGGTTGGTCTTAAAGATAGTAATGCCTTCTCATGCGCTGCTTATCTTCCAGAGATTGGTAACACTCCAAAAGAAGGAGACATCTTATCTTGGGCTGAATCATCTGCGGTTGTTTTTGCTAACTCAGTTTTAGGAGCAAGATGTAATAGAAACTCTGGTATGTTAGATCTCTTTGGATCTATCTTAGGATTAGTTCCTGAATTTGGCTTTATTACTGATGAAGGAAGAAAAGCCAAATGGAGAATCATTATTAAGTGTAAACAATTACCAGAAGCTCAAATCTTAGGATCTGCAATTGGAATGAAAGTTATGGAAGATGTTCCATATGTCATCGGATTAGATAAGTTCTTAGGAAATGAAATAAATGATAAAGTCGTTGGATATCTTAAAGACTTCGGTGCTGCTACCGCCTCTAATGGAGCGGTTGGTCTTTATCATATCGATGGTTTAACTCCAGAGGCTAAGAGACTTGGAGAAAAACTCATCTTAGATGATGCGAAAGAATATGTCATCGATGATGAAGAGATTGAAAGAGTCTATCGTTCATATCCAATCATGTGGAAGAAACCAGAAAAGAAAGGAAACCTTGTCTTTATTGGATGTCCACATCTGACATTTGAACAACTTAATAGTTGGACCGATAGAATCCAAAATGGATTAAAAGAGACAGGAAAGAAGAAAGTTGTGGTTAGAACAATTATGACCACTGCTCCTGATATCGCGGATAAGTTTAAACAAACACCTAAGTATCAAGAATTATTAAATACTGGTGTAAAGTTAACCACGATTTGTCCTTTGATGTACACGAATAATCCATTAACCAAAGCTAGAAGAGTGTATACCAGTTCTAATAAGTTAAGAACTTATTCCACTGCTAGATACGCGAAAGATCAAGAAATCTTAGACTTCATTGTCGGAAAGGCTGGTAAATAATTATGAAAGAGTTTAAAGGCCGTGTCATTGCTGGAGGAACATTTAAGGGAGAAGCTGCTGTTTCTCATCAAGGTTTTAATACTCTAGCATCATTCCAAAAAAGTGCATTAAAGAATGCGAAACAAGTATATGTTTCAGATCAAAATAACAAAGACTTATTTGGAGTCAATATTACTGGTAAGGCATTATGCCTACCAATCACGATTGGTTCCACTACCGGAGGCTTAGTTATTCAAACAGTCTGTCAAATGGGTATTGCTCCTGCTTGTTTCTTATTCTCAGAATCCATTGATTCTTTAGCCGCATCCGGTATCGTTTTAGCGAGAATTTGGGAAAATTCCAAAGTCATCGCTATCGATAGACTGGGACAAGAATTCTTAGATTTTGTTAAAACTGGAGACAAGATTGAAGTTAAAGAAGATGGAACAGTTATCGTTGGAGAATAAAGACTATGAGAAAAGAATTAGAACCATTACTTACTCCTTGGAAAATAGGAAACTGTGAAATTAAAAATAGAATCGTTTTAACATCCATGGGTGGTACAGACTTATTCGGATGGATGGAAAAGAACCACTTTGATAAAGATGGCGCAAGATTCATCTTAGAAGTTGCAAAAAATAACTGCGGTCTTCTTCTTCCAGGTTGTCAACCTGTCTATAACCCAATGTTTGGACAATGGTTATATAAGAATAAGAAGATGTTTAATGACCTCAAGAAATGGATGCCTGAATTCCATAAGACTGGGGCTAAATTATTCATTCAATTAACCGCTGGATTTGGTAGAAGTTTTACCATCTCTAAAATGATGGAAATGTTATACACAAATAAAGTATTAAATGTTTTAGCCAAACCAGTGATGAATCTTGATAAGATTACTGCTTCTGCTTCTGCTTCTCCAAATAGATGGTCAGATAAAGTTCCATCAAGAGAAATGACCAAAAAGGAAATTGAATTCTTTATTGAAGCCTTTGCTAAGAGTGCAAAACTTTGTAAAGACGCTGGTGTTGATGGAGTGGAAATCCACGCTGTCCATGAAGGCTATCTTTTAGATCAATTCACCTTAAAATATGTCAATAAGAGAGAAGATGAATACGGTGGAAGTTTAGAAAATAGATATAGATTCGCCATTGAGATTGTTAAAGCCATCAAAAAGGTCTGTGGAGACGATTTCCCAGTCTCCTTAAGATATTCTGTTGTCAGTAAGACAAAAGGCTTTAGACAAGGGGCTATTCCAGGTGAAGAATATGTGGAAGTTGGTCGTGACTTTGAAGAATCAATTAAAGCCGCAAAATTATTACAAGAAGCAGGATATGACATGCTTAACTGTGATAACGGTACATATGATGCCTGGTACTGGGCACATCCACCAATCTATATGCCAGAAAACTGTAACCTTGAATATGTTGAAAAACTTAAACCATATGTTGATATTCCAGTAGTATGCGCTGGAAGAATGTCACTTGAAGCTGGTGCCAAGAGTGTTAAAGAAGGAAAACTTGATGGTGTTGGTTTTGCCCGTAACTTCTTAGCGGATCCAGAATGGTTCACTAAAGTATTAAATGATGAAGAAAAAGAAATCAGACCATGTATTCTTTGTCATAATGGTTGTTTCAATATGTGTCATTATAAAGGTGTCCCTAATGATCAAGATTTAGGTGATTCCTTACATCTATCAAGATGTGCGGTAAACGCAGAAATGATGCAATGGAAGAAACATAAGATTGTTCCTACCAAACATCCAAAGAATGTTCACATTATCGGTGGAGGTATCGGAGGAATGGAGGCCGCAAGAGTCTTAAAACTTAGAGGCCATAATCCAATCATCTATGAAAAGAGTGATGTTCTTGGTGGAACATTCATCCCTGCCAGTAGTGAATCTTATAAAGGTAAACTTAGATTATTACTTGAATGGTATCGTCACCAAATGGATAAACTTGGTATTGAAGTTAGATACAATACTGAAGTTAAAGATATCAAAGAATTCAATGGTGAGCCTGTAGTAATCGCCACCGGAAGTAAACCACGTATCTTACCAGTCCCAGGAAAAGAAAAGATGATTGAAGCCTGTGATTATTTAAACGGTAAGGAAGTTGGCGAAACAGTTGCAGTTATCGGTGGAGGATTAACTGGCTCAGAAATCGCTTATGAATTATTCCTTCAAGGTAAGAAACCAATCATTGTTGAAATGAAAGATGACTTAGTCGCTCAAAAAGGTGTATGTCTTGCTAACTCATCATATTTAAGAGAATTCTTTGCCTATAAGAAAGTTCCTGTTTATTTAGAAACAAAACTTGCTGAAGTTAAAGATAAATCTATTATTGTTGTTGATTCAAAAGACAACAAACAAGAGATTAAATGTGATTCAGTTATTTCCTCAGTTGGATATATCCCATCCCCATTAGTGGAAAAAGGAAAGAACACATATCTTGTTGGTGACTGCTTACAAGTAGG
>CAMOSS010000069.1 GCA_946625055.1 uncultured Caryophanales bacterium | reverse complement strand
CCGCTGCGGCATGTAGATTTACATCGAGCTCACAGATATTTTTGTAAGCAAAGATTATATGGATGAGTGGATTGAAAATATCTCAAGCAGTTTTAGAAGCGATGATCCGAATTGCTTAAAAATTGATAAAAATTTAGATATAGCTTCTGTATATAGCAATTTTGAATATAGCAAAGAAATTGCTGAAATGGGCCATTCTGAAGAAGAATATATTGAATCATTAAAAGGAAAAACACGCTTGGTAGATTATCTTTTTCCTTATGAAGAAGGATACTTTAACTATAACTATGGGTTGTATAAAACATTTTCACTTACAATCATCAAAGAAAACAATTCTTTTATTCCGGTAATGGCAGAAAGAACTCACCTCCGTTCTGAAGGCGATGGACCGCTTGGATTTATAGAATATAACGGGTCATTTATTTACACAACGGTTGCTCGAAGCAGTTCAGATGCATTTATTTATTTAATCACTAGAAGTGGTTCATTTAAATACGATATATACTACGCTTCTGCACAAGAAAACGAAGAATCAAAATACAACATTGGTTATTATGAATTTTATTTCATTCCAAAGAATAACAGTTTCCCTAAATCATACATTGCAAGAATGATGGAATTTAAGTTCATTCACTACTACGATATAGAAAGAGTCAAAGAAGTCATTACCGCATCAGATTTTTAACACATTTTTAATCACTTATTTTTGAAAGTGATAAAATAATAGTCGAGGAAAAAAATATGAAGAAAAGATTTTTAATTCCACTTTTTGTGTCGGTCTTAGCTTTTTCTCCGCTTGGATGTGCCCCAAAAGGAAGCACTGAGCCAGAAGTTAAAACTGTCGCGGTAGAAAGTATTTCTTTAAGCCAAACAACCGCTACAATTGAGACCGAACAATCTCTCAATTTGACCGTAACATTTAATCCTGAAAATGCTACTAATCAAAAAGTTACGTGGAAAAGTTCAAATCCATATTACGCAGAAGTTAATGAATATGGACGCGTAAAAGGTATGAGAGCAGGAAGCGCTGTCATTACTGCTATAAGTGACGACGGAGGACATACTGCAACATGTAACGTAATCGTTACTCAAGCTCCAGAAGGTCCACATAATATTGACGTCCAATTGCCTGATGCTCCAACATTTGATGAGCCAGCAATTTTCATCCACTATTATCGTAAAGACTGTAACTATGCCGACTGGAACTTATGGTTATGGGAAAAAGATTCGGTTGGAAAAGCTTTCCAATTCAACGCCAAAGATGATTGGGGAGTTATCGCTTGCTATCCATTAAGCACTTGGAGTGACCCAGTCAACAAGAGCCTTGGCTTCATCGTCAGAAAAGGCGAATGGACCATGAAAGATGTCGATTCCGATCGTTTTATTCTTTTCAAAGAATTTGAAAAAGACAGCAATGATGTATATCACATCTATTTAAGAATGGGCGATGCGAATATCTATACTGACAAAGCTGGCACAATGCATGCAAAAATCAAAAATGCTTCATTTATTAATGAAACATCTATTCTCATTCAGGGAAACATGCCAATCTTAAGCTATAAGATTTTTGCTGATGGCACCAAAATTATTGAAGTTCCTGAAGATACAAGAGAAGCAATCGTTCAAAAACTTCCTAACGATGGAACTGTCGACTTTACAAAGAAATATGTCGTCGAAGCTAAGCTCGCTACAAGCGAAGAAATAACTCAAACCATTAATAAGAGCCCATTATATGGAACTGAAAAATTTGGTGAATTATTCAATTATTCTGGTACCGATTTAGGTGCAGTCTATACACAAGAATCTACTTCATTTAAAGTTTGGTCGCCATTTAGTGACACAATCAAATTAAGAATCTATAACACAGGCACACCAGCCTCACTTCAAGGAAGCGATGAATATCGTGAATTTGAAATGAATAAGGGCGATAAAGGTGTTTTCTCAAAAGTCATTAACGAAGATTTAGAAGGTAAATACTATACCTATGTTGTTACTAACAGTGACTACACAAATAAAGAAATCGTAGACCCATACGCTAAGTCAACTGGAATTAATGGACTTAGAGGAATGGTTGTTGACTTCTCAAAAACAAATCCAACTGGATGGGAAAATGTCAACTTCTTACCATATGATAGAAAACAATTAACAATCTATGAAACCCATGTCGCGGATGTTTCAAGTTCTCAAACTTGGAATGGCACCGAAGCAAATCGTAGACTCTTTAAGGGAATGTACGAAGCAGGAACTACATACGAAGAAAACGGTGTAACTGTTAAAACCGGATTTGACCACATTAAAGAGTTAGGTGTTAATGCTGTCCAAATCGTCCCATTCTTTGATCAAGCAAACGATGAGACCAATATGGAATTTAACTGGGGTTATAATCCTCTTAACTACAACACTATTGAAGGTGGATATTCATCTGATCCATATGATGGATATGCAAGAATCAAGGAATTCAAGGAATTAGTTAAAGCTTATAACGAAGCAGGTATCGAAATCATCATGGATGTTGTCTATAATCACGTCGCTGGAGCGGCAGGAAGCAACTTTGATGTTTTAATTCCTGGATATTACTACCGCTTAACAACAAGTGGTGATTATTCTAACGGAAGTGGATGCGGAAACGAAACTGCGTCCGAAAGATACATGATGAGAAAATTCATCGTCGAATCAACAAGCTTCTGGATGAAAGAATACAAATTAGGCGGATTCCGTTTTGACTTAATGGGGCTTCATGATTTAGACACCATGGAACAAGTCTCCACTACTTTAAAAACAATTAACAGCAACGCCACTGTTTTTGGCGAACCATGGACCGGTGGAGAAAGCCAACTTGTTAGCAGTCTTGCTGCCAATCAATCAAACAGAAACAAATTTGTTGGCTATGGAGCGTTCAATGATGTGATTAGAGACGCTCTAATTAAAGGCGGATTGAATGATGCAACTGATTTAGGCTGGATCACAAGAGCACAAGGAAAATTTGAAGGAGACGCTGACTCTATCGAAGCTGGTATCAAAGGTGCCATTGGAGGTGGAGCGCTCACAGTTCTAGATCCTAATAAGAACGTTCAATACGCAACTTGTCACGATAACTACACTTTATATGACCGCTTTGCCGCTACCGGACAATACACCATCGGCGAAGACGATGCAGTTATGGCGAAGATGAACGTTCTTGCTAACTCTATTATCTTTACTTCACAAGGAACTTCATTCATGCTCGCTGGAGAAGAATTCCTAAGAACAAAAGAAATCCACACAGATGAGTTAAATAAAGTTACTGAAGATACATACACTAAAGTTGGTGAACACTATATCTCTCACAATTCTTATAACTCACCATATAGAGTGAATGAACTTGATTATTCTCTTAAAGTGAAACATCTTGATATGTTTGAATCCTATCAAAAACTAGTCGCTTTAAAGAAGAACTTTGCTGGCTTGCATCTTGATCAAGAAAACGCTCAAAGAATTGAAGTAACAAAGAACACTAATGGTTCTGCCTTATCTTATAAGATAAATGCAGATGGAAAAGAATATTATATTATCCACGTTAATGGAGCGGGAAATACCGGAACATATGATTTAACTGGATATACATTATATTGGTCCACATTACATAAATTAAATAAGACATTATCTAACTCAACCACTGTTGAACCATACGAAACAGTTATCGCTTATAAATAAGTTGTTCATTGGTTATTAAAAACATACCCCAAATTCTAAATAGTCTGGATGAGGGGTATTTTTCGTGATGTACATCAAAACATGAAACAGAGCAATTGATGAATGGGAGCAATAGAAAAAACCCACATCTTTTTTACATAGATGTGGGGTGTGTAGTCTTATATTTTTATTAGCTAGTTACTGGGCACTCTTCGTTATTTGATTGTTAATATATCAAGTAAGCCTGTTAATTCAAGGGTGTCCTTAATATCATCATTGACTCCGG
>CAMOSS010000068.1 GCA_946625055.1 uncultured Caryophanales bacterium | reverse complement strand
TAAATTACAAAGCAAAGACGCAACTTCTTTTTGCTTAAAATCAAAGTCCACCATTCCGTTATCGATGAATTCTTCAATGATTTGGAAATAGAGTTCCCCATTATCAATGGAAAGAGAAGAAGAGACAAGCCCTTTTATATCCTTGATGAAATTACCATAAGTGTATGTGGCTTCAAGCTTGTTCAAATCAACATTCATATGGAAGCCAGATGAACTTAAACCATTGTTAATTGTTTCTTGAAGTTTTAATTTTCCAGCGGCAAATTTTACAATTGAGGTCATACCGTGTAAACGACCGACACTGGCATCAACAATATTAAACTTGATATACCAATCATTTGGATTTTCAGCTTCTTTGACTGTATCGAATTTCATCTTTAAATCAACTTTAGTTGGGAAGAAATAAGCGTGAGCGTTTCCAACGACATGGTAATATTCTTCATCCATGGTGAGATAGAATCTATCGATATAGTTTCTGGCTTGTTCTGGGAGTTTTGTTTGAATAAGATTATCCACGATACCATTAACAGAGTTTTGAGGAATGCTGAAATTAAGGGTACCGGTTTCACCAGTGTTTTCCAATGATTGAACAATTAATTTATTTGAGAACTCAGCAAGGTTGGTGTCTTCTTTTTCAATTTCGGTAGTGTCTTTAACATAAAATAAACCGAACGCTAAAGCGACAGGAGTCACTAAAAGAACGGTTAATATACCTAGGGTTATAAATAAACCAGCATGACTTCTTTTCTTCATATTGAGACCTCAAAATATTCGATAATATTTTAATCTTAAATCAGCATGTTGTCATCTATTTATGGTTTTGATAAACTTAAAGAGCAAAGTTATTTGGAGAAAATATTATGAAAAATAAGGTATCTGAATTAAAAGAAAACATACCATCCTATGACTATGAAACTTTATCTATCGATGAAGTCAAAGAAAAGTTAGATGTTGATGTTTCGAAGGGTCTAAGTAGTGAAGAGGCCAAAAGCAGATTAGAAAAGTATGGTCCTAACAAGTTAGAAGAAAAGAAAAAGAAAACTTGGATCAGAATTTTCTTTGAACAGATGAACAACCCAATGATTTTCGTCTTGTTCGCAGCAATCGCAGTGACCATTGGTGTTTCAATCTATGAAACAATCAAGGCTGCAAACGCTGATTGGATAATTAATGGCAACACCATTACTAATCCATTCTTAGAAGTTGGAGACTGGCCAGATGTCGTTATCATCTTAGCGGTCATCATCATGAACTCCATCATTGGAACAATTCAAGAAGTAAAAGCTCAAACATCTCTTGAAGCCTTAAAGAATTTATCTTCACCAGAATCCACCGTCCTTCGTGATGGAGTGAAGATTAGAATTAAATCTTCTGAATTAGTTATCGGTGATATCGTCTTCATTGAAGAAGGTGACACGATTGGAGCAGACCTCCGTTTAATCGAGGCTGTTAACTTAAAGGCTAATGAATCATCATTAACTGGTGAATCAGTTCCTGTTGATAAAAAAGATGATGTTGTCTTCACTAACGCAGTCGGTGTTGGTGATAGAGTAAATATGGTTTATATGTCCACACCTGTCGCATATGGACGTGGTAAAGGCATAGTCGTTGGCACAGGCATGAAGACTGAAATTGGTAAGATTGCTAGCGCTTTAGACCAAGAAGAAGATGGTGAAACCCCACTTCAAAAAGTCTTGGCTAAATTATCAAAAGTATTAGGTATCTTAACACTTGGTTTAGTCATCTTAGTGTTAATCGTTGATATCGTTTGGATTTTTGTCGATGGTCATGGCGGAAATATTGAAGCCTGGATTGAAGCTGTTCTTAGCTCCATCGCTTTAGCGGTTGCTGCTATTCCTGAAGGTTTGGCTGCGGTTGTGACCATTGTTTTATCCATCGGTGTTCAAAGAATGGTTAAGGCTAACACCGTCGTTAGAAAGCTTCCTTCTGTTGAAACACTTGGTGCTGTCAGTGTTGTCTGTTCCGATAAAACAGGAACATTAACACAAAATAAGATGACAGTCGTGGAAGCTTACACATTTAAGAAATTCTACAAACAAGAAGAATTTAATCCTGAAAATAAAGATGAAACATTAAGACTTCTCGCTAGAGGTATGTCTTTATGTTCAAACGCTACCGTTGACGAAGGTATGTTTGGTGATCCAACAGAAATCGCTCTTGTCGTCTTAGGTAATGAATTTAATATGCATAAGAGTGAAATAGAAAAAGAGACACCACGTGTCGATGAACTTCCATTTGATTCTGTAAGAAAGATGATGTCCACTAAACACCAAGTTGGTAAAGAAGTAGTGGTCTACACTAAAGGTGCTCTTGATTCTATTCTTGCTCACACCACTCAAATCCTTGATGGTGGTAAAGTAAGAAAGATTACCGATAAAGATATTGAAGAAATCTATTCTGCTAATAGTGACTTCTCTTCAAGAGCTTTAAGAGTTCTTGCTCTTGCTTATAACAATAAAGATAAGATCGAAGAAGATGATTTAGTCTTTGTTGGTTTAACCGCAATGATTGACCCAGCAAGACCAGAGGCCAAGCCTGCTGTTCAAAAATTTAAAGAAGCTGGAATTATCACTGTTATGATTACTGGTGACCATAAAGATACAGCCTTTGCCATCGCTAAAGATTTAGGCATTGTTGAGACTATCGATCAATGTATGACCGGTAAAGAAATCGATGCCTTATCACCTGAAGAATTACAAGAAATTTGTAAGAAAACTAGGGTTTTTGCTAGGGTTTCTCCAGAAAATAAAGTTCAAATCGTTAAAGCTTTCCAAGCTAATGGAAACATCTGTGCGATGACTGGCGATGGCGTGAATGACGCCCCATCACTTAAGACTGCGGATATCGGTATCGCTATGGGTATTACCGGTACTGACGTCGCTAAAGGTGCTGCGGATATGGTTCTTACCGATGATAACTTCGCCTCCATTGAAAAGGCCGTTGAAGAAGGTAGAGGCATCTACGCCAATATTAAGAAGACCGTTATCTTCCTTCTCTCCTCTAATATTGCTGAAGTCTTAGCGATGTTAGTGATTATTATCATTGGTTTCCCAACCCCACTTATCGCTATTCACTTATTATGGGTCAACTTACTGACTGACTCACTTCCTGCTATCGCTTTAGGTATGGATCCAAAAGATCCTAACAACATGAAGGAAAAACCAAGAGATCCAAAAGAAGGTATCTTCGCTCATGGTGGATTCCGCGATACATTACTATATGGTGCGATTATTACAGTGGCGGTATTACTCGCTTACTTCTCAGTCGGTTGGTTACAAGGAACATTTGATTTCTTTGCCCTTAAAGAGTTATATCAAAACGATGTTGCTATTAGACATCAAGCTCAAACAATGGCCTTTACTACATTAGCCATCTCTGAAATCTTCCACATGCTTAACATGTCTAACCTTAACAGAAGCGCATTCAGAGTCTTCAAAAACAAGAACTGGATGATGGCAGTCGCCTTTGCATTCGCATTCGTTTTACAACTCGTTGTTATTGAGATTCCAGGCGTTAGAGCAGTCTTCTCAACCTCCAACCTTTCATGGCAAGAATGGCTCATCACCGCCTTATTATCCGTCTCTCCATTATTGATTCATGAATTAATAATCTTCGTGAAATGGATCATTAAAAAGGTCAAAAAATAAAGATTAAACAAACATATAGAATATCCCTCTTCTTTGAAGAGGGGTTTTTCTTTAAATTTCGCTTGTTATAAACAACTCTTTTTTATATAATAATTAAGCACGAGGCAGTTGCCGACTTAGCTTAATCTGGTAGAGCAACTGAATCGTAATCAGTAGGTTGCGGGTTCAATTCCTGTAGTCGGCACCATGGATGCTTAGCTCAGCTGGGAGAGCACCACTTTGACGTAGTGGGGGTCGGGGGTTCGAGTCCCTCAGCATCCACCATCTGATTAGCAAAGCCCGAGAGGGTATTTTTTATTTAATAAGCATGTGTAGTTCAATGGCAGAACGTTAGCTTCCCAAGCTGAATACGCGGGTTCGATTCCCGTCACGTGCTCCA
>CAMOSS010000067.1 GCA_946625055.1 uncultured Caryophanales bacterium | reverse complement strand
TTATATTGATGTAAAATTAAATAGTGAATTAGAGGTTGTCTTTATGAGTGAAAAAATATTAGAAATTAAAAACCTTAAAAAGTATTACGGAAAAGGAGATTCCCAAGTCAAAGCGCTTGATGATATCTCTTTTGATGTTTATAAAGGTGAAATGCTTGTCCTTTTAGGAAATTCTGGATGTGGTAAATCCACTCTTTTAAACATCATCGGGGGCATGGATTCACCAACAGAAGGACAGGTCCTTTTAAATGGAATTGATATCACCGCTTATAAAGACAAAGAACTCACAAAATATCGTAAAGAAAAGATTGGATTTATCTTCCAATTCTATAACCTCTTACCTGATTTAACAGCTTTAGAAAATGTCAGAATGTCTCTTCCTAAAAAGGATGAAGAGCATCTCAGTGAAAAGACACTAGAGTTAGTCGGTTTAGGTAGTCAAAAGATGAAACAATATCCTTCTCAAATGAGTGGTGGTGAACAACAAAGAGTTTCTATTGCACGCGCTCTTGTGAAAGGTGCAGAAATTATTTTATGTGATGAACCTACCGGTGCCCTTGATGATAAAACCGGAAGAAAGATTCTTGAACTCCTTCAAGATATCGTCAGAAATCAAGGTCAAACAATGATTATTGTGACCCACACCACTCCTATCGCGGGAATGGCTAATCGTATCATCACTTTAAAAAACGGAAAGATTGTGAAAGAAAAAGTTAACGAGCATCCAATCGATGCTAAAGATATTGACTGGTAAGGAAAATGAAATTAGTTAAATCGCTATTACTACCATATCTAAAACGTTTCTGGTTAATGCTACTAAGTGTCATCTTAGTCGGCGCTTTTGGTTGTGGCATTTTAATCGGTTTAAGAAATGCTTATCACTCATTAAACACAAACATCAATGCTTTAATCACAGAATGTGGATATCCAGACTTATATGTTCAAACCATCGGTAAAGTTGAAAGATCATATTTATCCATGCTCCCAGATAACTTTAACGAGTACATGGGCTTTGAAAAAGCTGAATATCGCACTACACATACCACAACCTTTACCTTTAATGAAAAATCATATTCTGTAAAACTCATCGGCTATGATGAAAATACTTTCTTAAAACAACATTCTGTCACTGGTTCACTCACTGATAATGGTGTTTATATGGAATATTATTTCTCCAAATCAAATGGATTAAAGGTTGGGGATACCATCACCGCTAAAATGCCTAACGGTGATAACGTTAATTACACAATTAACGCCACTATTGTTTCTCCAGAAGCCTCAATAGTAAAGGCTGATCCATATTCTATTTCTTCTTCGCGTGACTTTGCTTATGTCTATGTTCCAAGAGCGACCATTGAAGATCACGCGAGTGCACCATATTTCAATGAATTATTATTTAACTTTGAAGAAGGAAAAGAAAAGAATATCGATGAAACAATTGACCTCTTAAAAGCTTATGTCAAAGAGGAAGCTGGAATCGAAATCACTGAAGACATGGTAAAGCAATTACGTAACAACATTGCTTTTGCCACTACCTATGATGATTCAGAGGCTATCGTTTTCTATAATGACGCTTTAAAAGCAATCAATGTTATTACTCTTTTAGCCCCAATGGTCTTCTTTGTTGTCGTTTTAATTGTCACCGCGTTGTTCTTATTCCAAATCGTTAAACAATGTCGTAAAGATATCGGCATTATGCGCGCTCTTGGTGAATCAACAAAAAGCATATCACTGGTATTCATGTCGCTTGGTTTATTAGTAGGATTTATCGCTTGGCTTGTCGGTGTCGGAATTGGTTCAATCTTTACAGTGATTGCTAATATTGCCTATGGCAGTGCCTTAAAACTCTTCCCTCAACCATTTGTCATGCATCTCAGTGCAGTCTTTATCTCTTTAGCGATTATTGTCACTGTCACTTTCTTTACCGCTTTCTTAGCCTCATTAAATATCTCAAGAATTAGACCTGTGGAAGCCATGAAGGCTTTGCCTCCAACAAAAAATGAAACTCCACTTCTAACAAGAACATTATTTAAGAAAGCTCCAATTACATTAAAAGTTTCTATCTCTCAAACATTAAGAAATCTTACAAGATATATTCTTTCTGGTATTTGTTTGCTCGCAAGCGGAATGCTTGTCTTTGTCGCTTTATCTATCGGAGAAAGTAAAAACACGATGATGAAGCAACTCTTTGGAACAAGAATTAATTATGATGTTCAAGTCTACTTTGACAATATGCAAAGTGATGAAGAAATTAATAATACATTCTCAATAAGCGATGGAAACATCATTTCCAAGACATATATCAAATATCTTCCAAGTGAGATGGTTAATACTTCAAATAATAAAAAGACCACCGCTCTTATCAATGGTATTAAAAATGATCAAGATTTAATCCGTGTTGTTGATGATTACTATCACACGATTACTATTCCTCAAAATGGTATTGTCTTATCTTCATACCATGCCTATTTATTAGATGCAAAAGTTGGTGACATCATTAAAGCGGATGATGTTCCATTAACTGTCTCTTCTATTTCAAATGAATACCTCTATCAAGTTAGTTATACAAACTTTGAAGATTATTCACCTGAATACGCGAGAGGATCACTTCTTGTTAAAGTTAAAGATCAAGATGCTTTCTTTAATAAATATAAAGACACAGAGCATGTCACATATATTGCCTATACAAATGTTATCAAAGGAGAATTTAATGACCGTCTTGCGGCCTTTGAAATCTCTTCAAGACTATTAACCTTTATGGCGATTGTTATCGGTTTCATGATTGTCTTTAATATGATGCAGACAAACTTAAAAGAACAAAAACGTACATTCGCGACGATGAGAACTCTCGGCTATCAAAGAATTGCTATTTCCAGTTCCAATCTCTTCATCTCTATTTTCCAATATATAGTCGCGATGATATTTGCAATACCAATAGGTATTCTCCTCTCCAAAGGATTACTTAAATCAATATCTGTTCCTAGTCAGATTCATCCATTCCCAAAGACCTGGATTACTTATGTTTTAACACTTGTCTTAGTCTTAGCCTTCCTTCTTATTTCTCACTTCATCGTGATGTCAAAAATGAAGAAATGGAATCTTCCAGAATCTGTGAAAGAAAGAGAGTAATTCTTACATAAGAAAAGCGTCATTCTAGTGACGCTTTTTCTTTTGGTTCTCTCTCATCATTTTCTTTGTTTTGATGGCTAAGAGTTCTTCATTTAGATATAAGGCTAATTTCTTCATACAGATTTCTCTTAGTTTCACTTCATCTAATTTACCGTTCGCCGTTAATGGGAATCTCTTCATATAGATGATATGAGAAGGAATCTTAACTTGAGGAAGAGTCTTATGCATTTCTTTGAAATAGTTTTCTTCAACGAAGTGCGGTGGTTTTTTCTTAAGTTCCACACAGGCGATGATATATTCGCCTTCATCCGCGGATGGGAATCCTAAAACACGAACATTACCAAATTCAGGGAATTTTCTTAATTCATTTTCAATTTCTTTTGGAGAAATATTTTCTCCTTTACGAACGATGATATCTTTGAGTCTTCCACTTAATACGAGATATCCATCTTCATCGAGATATCCTAAGTCACCAGTGTGAAGATATCCATCTTTATCAAAAGGTTGTTTTTCCTTAGGAAATTTATAATAACCATTAAAGACATTGTATCCTTTGATAAGGATTTCCCCTTCTTCTCCTTTTGGAAGAAGCTTTTTAGTTTCTGGATTCATAAAGGCTAGTTCAATACCTTCCATTGGAGTGCCTACCGTGGTCATTTGTTTTTCTTTTGGAGAATCAGGATAGACTAATGAAATCATTGGAGAGCATTCGGTTTGGCCATACCCATTCATGAATTTGCCTTTACCATATTTCTTTTCTAAGAACTTAAATTCTTGTTCTGAGGTAAATCCTCCTCCAACGATACAGTGCTTAACAAATCTTCCTCTATGTATCCACCAGAAAGGACCTCTAGCGAGTTGGTCAAAGATGATACTGACAGAGGCATAATCACCACATTTATTTTTTAAGAATTCTTTATAGAGCTCTACTTTATCATCTAAAGCGTTGAGATAGACTGTTCTTTGGAAAGCCATATAAGC
>CAMOSS010000066.1 GCA_946625055.1 uncultured Caryophanales bacterium | reverse complement strand
GAAATGCACGCTATCGGTGATAAAGCCTTTGATCAAGCGACAAGATGTTTAAAAGCGGCTTTAGATGATTTCCCAAGAGAAGACCATAGACATGGTATTATCCACGACTGTCTTCCAACCAAAGAAGGTATTGAAATCTGTTCAAAATATCATATCACTATGCCAGTTCAATCCGCCTTTATCGGATGGAAACAAGAACCAGATGAATACTTAGAAGAAATCTTAGGAAAAGAAAGAGCCAATCGTCTCAATCCATTAAGAACATTTATCGATAATGGTATCGTTCTTTCTGCTGGTAGTGATGGTCCATGTACCACTCCTGATCCAATCGATTGGATGTTTAAAGCCTGTAACCATTCAAATCCAAAAGAATCCATCACCATTAAAGAAGCCTTAAGAATGTGTACATACAATGGTTATTGGACCACATTTGATGAAAAAGAAAGAGGCTCATTAGAAGTTGGCAAATATGCGGATATGGTCATCCTTTCTCAAAACCCATACACCACAAAACCACAAGAACTTCATAACATCAAAGTTTTAGAAACCATCCTTATGGGTAAGCCATATGAAAACCAAAAACAAGGGGTCTTTAAACTTGTGATGAGAGGATTATTTAACAGACATAAAATCTAACCTATGAAGAAAAACGAATTTTTAGTTTTACGTTATTATTTAAAAAATGGAGTTTCAAATTTAAGGAATGTCTCAAAAGCGACATCCCTCTCTTTAGGAACGCTTTCAAAAACGATTAATAATTTAAAAGACAAAGGTTTAATCAATAAACTTGGTATCACTGAAAAAGGACTTAAAGCTTTAGAGCCTTATAAAGTGAAAAACGCCATTATTATGTCCGCGGGTATGTCGACAAGACTCGCCCCACTTTCATTTGATAAACCTAAAGGTTTGTTTGAGATTAAAAACGAGATCTTAATCGAAAGACAGATTAAACAATTAAAAGAAGCGGGCATCAATGATATCACCATTGTCTTAGGTTATAAGAAAGAATCATTCTTCTATTTAGGAGAAAAGTTTGATGTCAAAATTGTCATCAATCCATATTATGAAACAAAGAATAACTGTGAGACCCTTTATCTTGTGAGAGATAGATTATCTAGAACATATATTTGTTCATGTGATCAATATTTCACCGTTAACCCATTTAATGAATATGAATACGAAACATTCTACACTGGTTTTAAAGATAAAAATGGTCTTGATGAACCACATGCAGTTTTAGGTTCAAATAACCGTATTATAGATTTAGAAAAAGGTAAAAAGAATTCTTATCTTCTTTTAGGTTTTGCTTTTTGGAATGAAGAATTCTCAAAAGCTTTCTCTAACCTTTTAGAGGAATATCACCAAAGAGGAGACTTTGATAACGACTTCTGGGAAAATGTTTTTCAAAGATATATCGATGAACTTCCACCAATGCACATTGATGAAAGAAAAGAAGGAACAATCTTTGAATTTGATAATCTAAAGCAACTCCGTGACTTCGACCATAAATATATTGAAAACACTCAATCCAAGATTATGGAGAATATTTCTCGTGTCTTAAATTGTAAAGAAGGTGAAATCTTAGACTTCGCCCCTATTCAAGAAGGATTAACAAATACTTCCTATACCTTTATGGTTAAAGGAAAGAAATATGTCTATAGACATCCAGGTGAAGGGACAAAAGCCTTCATCGATAGAGATAATGAAAAAGCTGCTCTTAAAATTGCTAGAGAGCTTAACATTGATCCATCTTATATTAAGATGTCCGCTAGAGAAGGCTGGAAAATCTCTCGTTATGTTGATAACACCCACTCTCCAGACTATAACAATATTGAAGATACAAAAGCTGTCATTAAAAAGATGAGAGAACTCCATGAAGATAACCGTGTTGTTAACTGGGAATTCAATCCTTGGAAAGACGCCTTAAAACTCGAAAGAGGCATTAAAAAGAAACAAAACATTGATATGCCTGATTTCGAATCTCTAAAAAATGATATCAAGAAACTTTATAATAAAGTTGATAAAGATGGTTTAGTCTCAAAGAGACTATGCCACTGCGACACCTATAGACCAAACTGGCTTATCAAAAATGATATGTCAGATGTTGTTCTTATCGACTGGGAATACGCTGGTAATGCTGATCCTGGTGTTGATGTTGGCTATTACATTGTCGACGCTATGTATGATTTTGATAAGGCAAAAGAATTCATCAAGATGTATCTTGGTGATGACTATACACCAGAACTTGAAGAACATTACATGTCTTATGTCGCTATTATTGCCTACTACTGGTTTGTGTGGGCGTTATATAAACAAGCTATTGGTTCCGTTATGGGTGAAGTTATCTATAACTGGTACTTTATGGCTAAAAAGTATGCAAAATATGCATTAAGGACTTATCACTATGAATAAACAATTATTTGATGTGTTAGTAAAAGCAGAAAAGCAATTACCACTAAGCAAAGAAGAATTAAAACTTATGGATTCTTATGGGGCCTTAGGTGAAGATAATCAAATCAACAATAAAGGTTTGATGTCTCTTGAACCATACCGCGCAAAAAGAGCCATCATTATGGCGGCTGGTTTTGGTTCCCGTATGGTGCCTATTACTTTAACAACCCCAAAACCACTTGTGAAAGTTAACGGAGTGAGAATCATTGAAACTCTCATCAATAAGATTCTTAAAGCCGGTATTAAAGATATCTACATCGTCAGAGGATATCTCAAAAAAGAATTCGATTGTCTTTTAGAAGACTACCCATTCATCAAATTTATTGATAATGATGATTTCTATAAAGAGAACAATATTTCTTCCGCAATGAAAGTCCTCGACCTTTTTGAAGACACCTATTTCTGTGAAGCAGATTTTGTTTGTAAAGGCGATGACATCATTGAGAAATATCAATATGAAGCAAACTATTTAGGCACCCCTGTTGATGAAACAGATGACTGGTGTTTTGATGTTGATAAAGATGGCTATATTTCTAATTATCGTAAAGGCGGAAAGAGATGTGCTCAAGCATTTGGTATATCCTACTGGCCAAAGAAAGAAGGAAAACTTCTCGCTCAAAGATTAAAAGAGATGTACGCCATTGAAAGCAATCGTCAAGAATTCTGGGAGATGTGTATTTTTGAAAAATATAAAGAAGATTTCCCAATGAAATGTCGTTTCTGCAAAAAGGATTCAATTCTTGAAATTGATTCATTTGAGGAGCTTATTGCAGTAGATTCTTCATATAAAATCACAAATAGAAGAAAAATCGGTGTTATCGGGTTTGGTAACCTCGGAAGCATTTTAGCGACCAAGTTCTCCCTTAAAAATGATGTGGTCGTTTATAAGAATGTTGATCAAGACGAAGATGAATATGATCACCTTATGACTGTGGAATGCCCAGATGACCATGTAACCTACTCAGCCAAGATTAAGTTACTTACTCCATCACTTAAAACATGTGTTGATTTTGCTGATTATATCTTCATTACTTTCCCATCATTCCTCTTTGAAGATTTAGCCAAAGAGATGATTCCTTTATTAAGAAAAGGCCAACACTTAGTCTTTATCCCAGGAAGCGGAGGCGCAGAATTCTATTTCCATGACGCTATTAAAAAAGGCTGCACTATTTCTGGTCTTCAACGTGTTCACTCAGTCGCAAGAATATTAGAAAAAGACAAACTCGTAAGAGAATCCGGAAAGAAATCACTTCTTAAAGTTGGATCCATCCCTGCTTCATATAACAAAGAAGCTTGTGAACTCATCAATGACTTATATGGTATTAAGATTTATCCACTTGAAAACTATTTGAACATTACTCTTATTAATAGTAATGCCATTCTTCATACCTCAAGACTATATAATCTCTTCTCTGATTATAAAGAAGGTAAGTTCTATAATGAGAATCCATTGTTCTATGAAACATGGAATGATGAAACATCTCAACTACTCTCCGATATGGATGATGAACTCACCTCACTCTTTAATGAATTGGAAAAACATGGATACCCTGTAAAAGATATTCCTGGTATCCTTGCCTACTATGATTCTGAAACTGTTCCTCAAATGACTGCAAAGATTAAAAGCATCGGAGGATTCAAAGGACTCTATTCTCCAATGGTGGAATTAGAACCAGACAAATTCATTCCTGATTTCAATTCAAGATATTTCACCGCGGACTTCCCATTCGGTTTAGATATCATCTTAGAATTCT
>CAMOSS010000065.1 GCA_946625055.1 uncultured Caryophanales bacterium | reverse complement strand
TAGTAACACCTAAATGATATCTGCTTGAAATGTATTCTCTTCTTAATTTGGAATCATCTTTTCCTGTTAAAGATAATTTATATAAATCTTCTAATTTTAATGTGCCCATGTCATTAATATTCGACACATATGGCAAAAGCAAATTATATAAATAATCTCTATCAGCTTCCGCGACTCCGTGTTTATTCTTTTTATTGCACTTTGTGATGTCGACAGTAACATTAACAAAATCACATAGATCGTTTAAACGATTTCTAATTGTGATTCCAGCCTCATCTGAATCTGTGAGCAATATTCTATTAGGAATTTGTGTTACAAATTCAACGTCATCGTTATTTATATCATATCCGTTTGTTTTTACAATTACGGCATCAAAAAGAGATTTGATGACAACCTCATCCATCTTTCCTTCTACCACTATGACACCAGGGATATGTTTCTTCATATATTAAATAATCTTTTCGCATTCTTGGTGGTCTGCTCGGCCACTTCTTCTTCAGAAACATTTCTTAATCTAGCAATCTCTTGAACCACCAACAAAGTGTTTGCTGGTTCGTTAACAGAACCTCTCAAAGGATGAGGCGCTAAATATGGAGAATCTGTTTCCACAAGCAATTTATCGAATGGAACTTTAATAGCAACTTCTTTAGGTGCTTTCGCGTTTTTGAATGTTACAGGACCACCCAAAGATATATACATGCCCACCTTTAAAAACTCGTTCATATATTCAGGGCCACCGGAATAACAATGCATGACACCACCCTTATTAACGTGATTCTCTTTTAAAACTCTTAGGCAATCATCAATTGCGTCGCGGCAATGAATTGAAATCGGTAAATTGTGTTTGTTTGCTTCATTAATTTGTCTGATGAAAAAGCGTTTTTGACATTCTCTTTTTTCAGTCTCTTTCACCCAATAATAGTCAAGCCCAATTTCTCCAAGAGCAACAACTTTTGGATGATCTAAAAGCGACATTGTCTTATCAAATTCTTCATCAGAAACACCTTCAATATTACAAGGATGATAACCCACAATAGCAAAAATGTTTTCATCAGATTCTGCTATTTCAATAGCTTGTTTTGATGACTCATAATCCCATCCGACAACAAAAAGAGTCGTAATTCCCGCTTCTTTTGCGCGTTTTACAACATTTTTGTAATCTTTATATAATTCTTCATCATTGAGGTGGCAGTGCGTATCGATTATCATACTATTTACCTACACAGAATCTGGAGAATATTTCTTTTGAAATATCAATATCACTTGCTAAGCCAAGGATTTCCATGGTCGCACGATAAGCATCCATAAGTGACACTGAAACAAGATCAACACTTAAATCTAACTCGCTATCTTGTTTAGCTTGAAGCATGGATTCTTTGATTTGTTTTAAGAGTCCAATTTGTCTTGCGTTATTGAGTGATGGATGATGGAAATTGTTATCTTCAATTCCTAAAACTTCTTTAATTTTATTTGTCAATTCATCCAAATCATTTTCTAAAGCAGAGATGTATAAATTGCCATCTTCTTTCTTTTCTAATAAGTCGGATTTGTTATAGACGACGATTCTCTTTTTATCTTTTGAAAGTTCTAATATTTGTTTGTCTTCATCGCTAAGTTCTTCTGTTGCATCTAACACAACAATTACAAGTTCAGCTTCTTCAATCATCTTAATAGATTTATTAATACCAATAGATTCAATCTTATCGTTCGATTCTCTGATACCGGCAGTATCTAAAAGATGTAACAAAATACCTTTAAGATTAATATCACCTTCAACGATATCTCTAGTTGTACCCTTAATATCGGTGACGATAGCTTTTTCTTCGCCCATTAAAGCGTTTAACAAAGATGATTTGCCGACGTTTGGTTTGCCAACAATCGCGACTTTAACACCATCTTTAATAATTCTTCCTTTTTCACCATCACTAATCAAAGAGTCCACTAGAGCAATAATTTCATCTGCGGATTTAATAATCTTTTCTTTATTAGCAACTTCAATATCCTGATATTCAGGATAATCGATATTAACTTCTATTAATGAAATAATGTCTGCAAGTTTCTTTCTGAGTGGTTCAACAAGAGATGATGTTTCACCTGACAACGCCAAAAGTGAAAGATCTTTTGCTTCTTTTGTCGTTGCATTAATAACGTCGTTAATAGCCTCGGCTTGGACTAAATCAATCTTTTGATTGAGGAACGCTCTCATTGAGTATTCTCCTCTTTCAGCAAGTCTTGCGCCTTTTGATAATAATAATTCTATTATTTCATTCACTATTAACATTGAGCCGTGGCAAATGATCTCTACGAGATCTTCTCCTGTGAAGCTTTTTGGGCCTTTATAGCAAACAATAACCACTTCATCGATTATTTTATCGCCATCTTTTATTTCGCCCACAAGAGCGGTTCTTTTATCAATATTAGTAATATCTTTTGAGAAACATTTTGAAACAACACTAAAACTATCTTCTCCAGACACTCTAATGAGTGAGAGAGCAGATTTCATTGGAGCGGTAGCTAAAGCAACAATTGTTTCAAACATAATAATTCCTTTTAAGCAAAAAGCACCCATGAGGGCGCTTTTATGCTAATCAACGTAAATGATTTGGACTTGGCGGTGTGCGCCTTCACCAACGGATTCGGTGCGGATGTGTTCCATATTGGAACAAGCATTATGAATGACTCTTCTTTCATCTGCTGGCATCGCATCAAATGTGTATGTAGCTTTTGTCTTTTGAACTTCATGAGCTAATCTTCTAGCAAGTTTTTGAAGTTTGAAATACTTCTTATCTTTATAACCGTTAACATCGAGTAAAACTCTAAATCTACGGTGGAAGTGATTGCTCACAGCGATCTTTGTGAGTTCGTTTAAAGCTTGAAGTGTTTTACCATTGTTTCCAATTAAAATTGGATTATGGGTTGAGTCGATTGTAATTCTAATGATGTCATCATCAAGTCTAGTTTTCACAGAACTCTCAATGCCAAAGGCATCAATCACTCTTAAGACGTAGTCTTCAGCATAGCTGACGATGTCAGACATTTCATAAACATCAACAACGAGCTTCTTGCTGAAAATACCAACTTTTTTATCTTCAACTGTATAAACAATATCTTCAATTGGGATTTGGAGTTCTTTAGAAGCGACTTGAAGAGCATCTTCGACGGTTTTACCTTGATAAACTTTCATTATCTTCTTCTCTCCTTTTTGGATTTTTTGTCATTAATAACTTGGGTAACGATGGTTTGTCCAATTGAGAACACAGCACCGATTAACCAATAAATACCCATACCTGATGCGAGTGAGAAGCCCATGACAATAATCATAGCGAGCATGATGTATGTGAACATTTGCATTCTTCTATCGTTTTGTTGTTTGGCTGGGTTTTTACCAAGTCTAGCAACTTTCTTAGCTCTATATTTTTGGATGAATTGTGGGAGCAACATAGCAGCAGCTTGTGCGACAGACATCAACAAGAATAAGAGTAAGGCTGTTAAAGCACCACCACCGGCTGGAATATTCCATTCAGCTTTTGTGAATAAGACTTGGCTGATTGATAAACTTAAGTTTAATCCTAAGAATTCGCCTGTTGATAACATGGCGGAACCTTGTAATGCACCCCAAACACAGATGAAGACAGGGAATTGAATAAACATCACTAAGATGGATCTAAGTGGATGGATATTGTGTTTCTTGTAAAGTTTTTGTGTTTCTTCGGCAAGTCTCATCTTGTCGTTTTGAGTGTTGTTAGGATACTTAGCTTGAATCTTTGCGAGTTCTGGTTGTAATTCATTCATCTTTGCTGAATTGTTTGCTTGTCCAGCAGTGAAGATTAACATGAATGATCTAACAATTATTGTGATAACAACAATAGCAAGAATTGAAGCACCAGCGTGTGAGACACCTGCATTTAATAAACCATTGCCAATAACATCGGTTAATGCAGCAATTGGCCAGACAAGAAGACCTTCAAAGAAGCCTCTTGACCAAGCATAAGCATAGGTTTTGTTTTCAATATAGATTGTGTCTCTATCACCATAGACTCCATAGTAACCATATTCGCCATCTTTGGTCGCGATACATGAACGATACGAATTAATATTCGTATTCATTTGCTTTTTATAGTAGGCAACAAAGTCGTCACCAGGAAGTTCATCTACACCAAGAGAGGTATCTTGTTTGACTTCTTCAATAATACCTTCCCAGTTTTCCCATCTAACTGCGGTGTGCTT
>CAMOSS010000064.1 GCA_946625055.1 uncultured Caryophanales bacterium | reverse complement strand
GGTAATGAAGAAAGCGGATCCTTAGGAGTGGAATATTACTATCACACCTTAAATAAAAAGCAACCTGACTTAGGATTTTCTCCTGATTCAGATTGGCCTTTAATCTACGCGGAAAAAGGTATCCGTAACTTCAAAGTTAAAGGACACTTTGTGCTTGATAATGTTTGTTCAATCGATGGTGGACTAGCTTCTAACTCTGTTATTGAAGAATGCGTTGTAAGATTATATAAAAAAGACTTAACTCTTTTAGAGTTATTTGAAAAGAGATTAGGTAAAGAAAATATTTCCGTTTTACCAAATCATGATGGAACATTCTCTATTATTGTTAGAGGTAAATCCGCACATGGAAGTATGCCAGAACTTGGAAAGAATGCCGCAATGCTTTCTTTAGAAGTATTAAATGAATATCATCAAGATGAAAACCTTGAACATATCTTAAAGTGTTATAAAGATGTCTATGCCAGAGGTATTAATGCCTACTACGAATCCGAAAAGATGGATGGACAAAAGACATCGATGAACATTGGTATTTTCCATTATGAAAGAGAGAAAATGGAGTTCGTTGTGAACTATCGTTATGTGGATACATGCGATATTAATGAAGCATTTGAAAACATCAAAAAGGCTTCCGCTCCATTTGAAATTGAAGTGTTAGCAGACTCACCACTTTTATACTACGATAAGAATTCAACTCTCATCTCAACTTTATTGAAAGCTTATCAAGAAGAAACTGGTGATTTAGTGAGCAAACCACTGGCAATTGGTGGTGGGACATACGCAAAAGAGGCCAGCAATGTCGTGGCCTTTGGAGCCCAATTCCCAGATTGGGATTCCCATATGCATGGAGTCTTAGAAGGATGTAGAAAAGAAGATATGTTTAAATCTATGTCTATCTATGCTCGTGCTATTGTCTTGCTTGGAAAAGAATTAGAGAAATAATGAGAACAAAATATAAACCATGGGCTAAACCTTATTTTGAAGAACATGAAGAAGAGATTTCTCTTCCTGTTTTAGAACTCTCAAAACTTAATCATATCAACTTAGAAATTGGATGCGGTAAAGGACAGTTTATCTTAGATATGTCTAGAAGACATCCTGATAAGATGTTTATTGCAGTGGAAAGAAACATTACCTGTGTTGGTTTTACCGCTAAGAAATTAGTTGAAGAAGAGATTAAGAATGTTAAACTTTTGGCCATTGATGGTGAAATAGTCCTCGATACCTTAAAAGATGGTTCAGTAGATATTTTATATCTAAACTTCTCTGATCCATGGCCAAAGAAAAGACATGAAAAGAGAAGATTGACTCATCCTTTATTCTTAGAAAAGTATTATCGTGTCTTAGCGAGTGATGGTGAAATAAGATTTAAAACAGATAACGATGAATTATTCTTTTTCTCCAAAGAGATGTTTGATAATGATAGATTCTATATTTCTTCTTTAGAAGAAGATTATCAACTTCAAGAAGATGATGTCATGACAGAATATGAGAAAAAGAAAAGAGACTTAGGTCTTAAAATTCACCGAATTATTGTAAGAAAGAAATAATTATGATTGAAAACTATGGAATCTTCTATTCATATAAAACAGCAAGGAACATCCTTACTATTCGTTTTAATGACCTCAAGATTAATAAAGATATAAGAAAAGGGAGTGTCTTCTGTTTTTATCATGATGATGTTTTAGTGAGTTATGTCATCGATGGTATCGATAAAGTGATGAAGATCCATGCGGAAGGTCTTATTCCGGCCCCTAATAAAGTGATGATTGATCTAGTTAATGTCTTTTTAAAGAAAGAAAAATTAGAACAATTATCATATAAAACACATTCTGGTTTTTACATTGGAGAAGTGAAAAACATTAACGGAATAGTGGAAGTTAAAACCAAAGAAGGAACATATGAATTTGGTAATTATTTTAACCTATTAGATGGTGATAAAGTCATCTTGGTTAAAAAGAATACATTCTTGTTTGATGGAACATTCACAAATGATAACCATCTCTGCACCTATAAAGATTTAGGAATATCTGATAATGGTGCGCTTATTATTGATAACGAATTAAATATTGATGATGATTTCATCACATTGGAGGAAAAATAACATGGAACTTGAAATCAAACTTAAAGAGCAAGGTAAAATTTCTCGTTTAACAAATAAAACATTCAATTTCCCAAAAGAACTCGGTAGTGGATTCTATTCTGCTAACTATTTCTTAAAGTCTAATAAAATCGTAAGAGAAAACGCTCCTGGACATATCGTCACCATGCAGTGGTTTCAAAGAACTGATAATGCGATGCTCTGTGGCGTTGATGAAGCAATTGCCATTCTTCACGAATTTGCTATTCATCCAGAAAACCTCACCATTGAAGCATTAAACGATGGAGATATTATTCAAGCTAATGAACCAGTTTTAAAGGTTACAGGTCATTATGAAGACTTTGGATTCCTTGAAAGCGTTATTGATGGTGTTTTAGCTAGAAGAACAAGTGTGGCTACTAATGTTAAAGACGTATTAGATGTTGCGGGCGATACTCCAGTCTTCTCTATGGCAGATCGTCAAGATGACTATTTAACCCAAGTTGGTGATGGTTATGCAACATATGTTGCAGGTATTACAAAAGTCTCAACTGATGCCCAAGGATTATGGTGGGGCGGAAAAGGCATGGGAACCATGCCACATGCTCTTATTCAAATTGCTGGTGGAGATGTTTGCAAAGCCTCTGATATGTATTTAAAAACATTCCCAAATGAAAAAGTAACCGCATTAATCGATTACCATAACAATGTTGTAAGAGATGCTTTAATTCTTGCGAGACATTTAGGTGAGAAATTAAACGCTATCCGTGTTGATACATCTAAATCCCTTATTGACCATTATTTCGATGATAAGGACACCTCTGGATTTGATCCTCATGGTGTTTGTAAAGAATTAATCTTTGCCCTTAGAGAAGCACTAAATAAAGAAGGCTTCAATTATGTGAAGATCGTTGTTTCTTCCTCCTTTACTAAAGAAAAGATTAAAGAGTGGAAGAGACTTAATGTCCCTGTTGATTTATTCGGTGTTGGTACTTCATTTGTTAATAACATGACATGTGGTTTCACCGGTGACTTAGTGATGCTTGACGGTAAGGGTGAAGCTAAAGAAGGAAGAGCGAATTACTCCAATCCAAAACTAAAAAAAGTGAATTATCCAATTTATTAATTCACCTTAAAAATATAAGAAAAGGATTCCCAAGTGGGAATCCATTTTTTTCTCGATTAGAGTTTTCTGTTGTAGTATTCAACGATTTGTGATTCTGTGATGTCTCTTGGTAATTCTTCACGATTTGGTTCACGTGTGATTTTACCACATAACTTTTCAGCATCGACTTCGACATAACCAACTTTTGTTGCTTGGCTTTCTAAAGATTCTTTAATGACCTTTAAGTCTCTTGAATTTTCTCTAACTGCGACGACGTCACCAACTTTTAATAATGCTGATGGGATGTCGAGTTTCTTGCCATTGACTTCGATGTGGCCGTGGTTAACGAGTTGTCTAGCAGCTCTTCTTGTACGAGCGAAGCCCATACGGTAGACCATGTTGTCAAGACGGGATTCAAGAAGTTTCATAAATGCAAAGCCTGTAACTTCTTTGGATTTGAGAGCGAGCATGAATAATCTACGGAATTGTCTTTCATTGACACCATACATTTCTCTTAATTTTTGTTTTTCAATTAATTGTTTTCCGTATTCGGAATTTTTCTTTTTACGACCAGTATTACCATGTTGACCAGGGCCATAAGGACGTTTTGCTAATTCTTCTTGGGATTCAAGAAGTGAAAAACCTAAACGACGAGATTTTTTCCATGTTGATCCAGTGTATCTCATGAATCTTCCTCCTTTTCTTTATTTTTGCAAATAATGAATAGGTTTAAGTTCCTAACTCCGGATGTCTAAGGTTTCACCGCATAGCTTTGGTTACTTTTAGATGTTAGACATCAGACGAGCAGTACTCAAATGCTGCATTACATGCAGTAATAAATATATTTGTTTTTATGAAACTAGTCAACAAGAAAGTGAAAAAAAGATAGGAATAATTTTCCTATCATTTCTTATCGATGTCATACATGTAATCGTACCAAGGGAAATTCTTCCAAGAATTTACATGTAATCTATGCATCTCTTCTGTTAAGATGAGAGCCTTACCGACAATTCTTTCGTATGGTCTAAATTCTAGATAATGCTCTTTTGTGCAGAACAAAGCGAATGTTTTTAAGTCGGTAACAATTTGAAGTGTCCATATAATATCATAGGTTAAATTTACTTCATATGGTTGACCGAGTTTTTCACCTTTGAAATGGAAACCAGAATGGTCGATTGTCACCCTTCCTTTTCCGCATATTTCTGCGGTATCTTTGTTCTTGACCCAGTGGTCATCTGGAAGGTATCCGATATCACAATCAAAGGAGAATGAATAGTTAGGATCTTTTCTAATTTCTTTAATGATATCCATTCTTTCCATCTCCATCCATTT
>CAMOSS010000063.1 GCA_946625055.1 uncultured Caryophanales bacterium | reverse complement strand
GGTGGAATGATGGGTAAGGTTGCCGATGTTGATTATCTCCAAATGAAGATGCTCAATACCGGTAAGGGACCTGGTGTCCAATGCCTAAGAGCCCAACAAGATAAAATAGGTTATCCTGAAAGAATGCAAAAACTTGTAAAAGAAAACCCAAATCTCGACTTTGTTGAGGGGATGGTTGTCTCACTTTTGCATGATGATAAACATGTTTACGGGGTCAAACTTGAAGATGGTCAAGAGTTCACTGCAAACGCAGTTATATTAACAACTGGAACCTATATGGAAAGCCGTGTTATTAGAGGTAATGAGTCTTTAGTAGAAGGACCAGATGGTGAAAGACCTTCAATTGGATTATCTCCATATTTAAAATCCATGGGTATTTCCATTTATAGACTTAAAACAGGAACCCCACCAAGAATTAGAAGAGACTCAATTGACTTTACTAAGGGCATTCCTCAACCAGGAACAAAAGGTAATTATGCCTTTTCATATGAAACAAAGAAATTTATTCCACTCGAGGAACAAGAACTTTGTTATTTAATTTATACAACCCCTGAAACGCATAAGATTATTCTTGATCACTTAGATGACACAGCCTTATTCAATGGTCTCATCACTGGTGTTGGACCAAGATATTGTCCATCTATTGAATCAAAGATTATTACATTTAGAGATAAAGAAAGACATCAACTCTTCTTAGAACCAGAATCAAGAGATACTGATTCCATTTATATTCAAGGTTTCTCAACATCAATGGCAAGAGATATCCAAGAAGATATGGTGAGATCACTTCCAGGATTTGAAAATGCAGTCTTCCTCAAACACGCGTACGCGATTGAATATGATGCGATTAGAACAGAAGAATATGGACCAACACTTGAAATAAAGAAGTGGCCAGGTCTATATATTGCTGGTCAAATCTGTGGAACATCTGGTTATGAAGAAGCTGCTGGTCTTGGATTAATGGCTGGTATTAATGCGGTTAGAAAGATTAGAGGTCAAGAACCTTTCATCTTAAGAAGAGACCAAGCATATATCGGAGTCATGATTGATGATTTAATCACTAAAGGAACTGAAGAACCTTATCGTTTATTATCTTCAAGAGCGGAATTCCGTCTTTTGATGAGACATGATAATGCAGATTTAAGATTAACAGAAATTGGTCATGAATTAGGACTTATTAAAGAAGATAGATATCAAGCTTTCTTAAAGAAGAAAGAGAATATAGAAAAGGCCTATGAAATTCTTAATAGAGTTTATTTAGGTAAGAGACCAGAAGTGGAAGAATACTTAACTGGTTTAGGTTTTAATGAACTTAAAGGCGGTATCCTCGCTGCTGAAGTTTTAAAAAGACCTAATGTTTCATATTTAGGTATCAAACCATTCATTGAAGAACTTAATGAAGTAGAACTTGATGAACAAGGAATTGAAGAACTTGAAGTCCTTGTGAAATATGAAGGCTATATCGTCAAGCAAATCAAAGAAGCTAAGAACATGCAAAAACTTGATGAGATGAGAATCCCAGAAGGTATTGATTATTTAAATATGGATGGTCTCGCTCTTGAGGCAAGACAAAAGCTAAACGAGAAGCAACCAATGACCATTGGACAAGCTTCAAGAATATCTGGTGTTAACCCATCTGATATTTCAATTTTGATTATGAATTTAAAGAGGATTAGAAGAAATGGATAATGAAAAAATCGTCTCATTATTTAAAGGCTTTGATCTCTCTTTAAATGATGAAAAACTAAATAATATTCGAGATTTAGTGCATAAAACACTTGAAACTAATAAATTATTCAACCTCACTGCCATTAAGGAAGAGGATGAGTTCTATGAGAAGATGGTGCTTGATTCTGCCCTTGGTCTCAAAGATATTGATTTAACCAACAAAAAGGTTATTGATGTTGGAACAGGTGCCGGTTTTCCTGGCATGGTTTTATATATCTTAAATCCTCAAATGGATATCACTTTACTCGATTCAACAGAAAAGAAAATTAAATATCTTGAAGGCTATGCGAAAGAAAAGAACTATCACATATCTTTCTCTTCAATGAGAATGGAAGACTACGCTCAAAAGAATAGAGACGCTTTTGATTATGCTTATGCAAGAGCAGTTTCATCTTTAAATATATTATTAGAATTAATAATGCCTGTTCTTAAAGTTGGCGGAACATTTGTCGCCCTTAAAGGACCAAATGTTGATAATGAAATCAAAGAAGCAAACAATGCTTTCAAAGTTTTAGGATGCAAAGTAGTGGATATTAAAAAATATGTTTTGCCAATCTCAAAGGAAGAAAGAAGCATAGTGTTGATCAAAAAAGAAAAAGAAACATCAAATAAATATCCAAGACAGTATGCTCAAATAAAGAGGAGACCTTTATAAGATGGCAAAGATTATTTCTGTCATAAATCAAAAAGGCGGTGTTGGTAAAACCACAACCGCGATTAATCTTTCCTCCGCTTTAGCGACTTTAGGAAATAAAGTTTTACTCGTGGATATGGATGCTCAGGCTAATTCCTCAAGAGGATTGGGAATTGATAATTCATTAATGAATTATTCAGTCTTTGATTTATTCTCTAGTGATATTGATGTTAAAGAAGTGATTAAACACACATTCCCAAATCTTGATTTGCTTCCATCAAAATTAAAGCTCTTTGAATTTGAATCAGACGACTACTTTGTTTTGAAAAACAAGTTAGCGCAAATAAGTGAAAGATATGATTTCATTATTATTGATTGCCCTCCATCATTAGGGTATCTAACTATTAACGCTTTAGTGGCTTCTAATTCGGTTATCATTCCTCTTCAATGTGAATATTTTGCGATGGATGCTATTTCACAATTACTCCCATTCATTTCTAAGATTCAAAAGACATATAATCCAGAATTAGAAATTGAAGGCTTCTTATTCACAATGATCGACATGAACACCAAAAATGCTGTGGAGACATCACAACAATTAAGATCTATTTTCAAAGAAAATATTTTATACACAACTATCCCGAGGAACGTTTCTCTTCCAGAAAGCAATTCTAATGGGAAACCAGTTGTCTTATACCGTCCTAAATCAAAAGGGGCTCAAGCGTATATTGCTTTAGCGAAAGAGATATTAGAAAAGAAATAGTTTTCTATAAAAAGAAAAAGTAACCGCAAATCGGTTATTTTTTTATCTCTCATTTTTAATAAAGTGTCTATAATAATTAGTGAGGAATATACATATGCGTAAAACAAAGATTATCTGCACAATTGGCCCTGCAGTAAACACGAAAGAAAAATTGGTCAAGCTTATTAAGTGTGGAATGAACTGTGCGAGATTTAATTTTTCTCATGGCACTCATGAATCACAAAAACAATTAATGGATCTTGTTAAAGAAGCTAGAGAATTAACTCATAAGAACGTCCCAATTCTTCTTGACACCAAAGGACCAGAAATTAGATTTAAAGATTTTGAAAATGGATCAGTCATTCTTCAAGATGGTCAAAAGTTTGTTATCGATGATAATGAAGAACTTTTAGGCACTAAAGATAGAGCGGCTATTACATATCATGATTTAGGACTTGCCCTTAAACCAGGAGTTATCATCTTAGTGGATGATGGAAAACTTTCTTTGAAAGTTCAAAAGGTCGAAGGCCGTAAGATTACCACTAAAGTTATGCATGGTGGTAAAGTTTCTAACCATAAATCACTCAATGTTCCAAATGTTAATATTCCTATGCCATATCTCAGCGATGCTGATAAGTCAGACTTATTATTTGGTATTTCTCAAAATGTCGACTTTGTCGCTGCATCATTTGCTAGAACCAGACAAGACATTCAAGACCTCCGTGATTTCTTAGATGCTAATGGTGGTAAAAAGATTGAAATCATCGCCAAGATTGAAAACATTCAAGGCGTGAAAAACTTTGAACAAATTCTTCAAGTGGCTGATGGCATCATGGTGGCGAGAGGTGACTTAGGTGTTGAAATTCACTTTAAAGATATTCCAACCATTCAAAAGAAAATTATCGATACATGTGCTAAATATGGAAAGCTTGCTGTTGTGGCGACACAAATGCTTGAATCCATGACAAATTCACCAAGACCAACTAGAGCTGAAGTCTCTGATGTTGCTAATGCCGTCTTTGATGGAGCAACATGTGTCATGCTTTCTGGCGAATCTGCTAATGGTAAATTCCCATTTGAAGCAGTTAAAACTATGTCAAATATCGTTTCTTCAGCAGAGCATTCTGTCTATCATGAAAGAAACGCTGTTGACTATAAAGTCAACATCGACATCACACAAACCGCTTGTAAAGCGGCATTTGAAGCTGCTGAATATGTCAAAGCTAAAGCCATTATTGTTTTATCCACAAGTGGTCATACAGCAAAATCAGTTTCCCTTTATAAACCAACAGTCCCAATCATTGCTCTTGTTGCCGAACAACCAGGTTGTAGACAACTTTGCTTATACTATGATGTCTATCCAACTAAAGTTGAAAAGCAAAATACACCAGATCAATTAATTGAAATGGCCAAGAACAAGATTAAAGAATTAAATGTTGCAAAGAAAGGTGACACGATTGTTCTTCTTTCTGGCACAAGCTTCTCACATGGACACACAGATTCTGTGCTTCTTTATGAGATGGATTAATTATTAGTGTATTTTTACATCAAAGTATTATAATTAAATTACTTCAGGGTAGTGGCGTAATTCCACAACCGGCGGTATACCCCGCGAGCGAAAGCAGGAACTTGTGAAATTCAAGTGGCGACAGTA
>CAMOSS010000062.1 GCA_946625055.1 uncultured Caryophanales bacterium | reverse complement strand
AAATATATTGCCGGAAATAATCTCAAAAAAGTGCGATGTAATCAAAGAAAAAAGGCTAACACTTTTCTGTATTAACCTTCATTTTCTAAGTTGGTGATCCATACCGGATTCGAACCGGTGAATGTTGCCTTGAGAGGGCAATGAGTTAAGCCGCTTCTCCAATGGACCAGTGATAGCATTATATCACAATCTTTTTACTTTGAAAGTTTTTCAATCATTTGATTGAGTCGTCTATCACATTCTTGTTTTCCAAGAATTCTCATTACACAGTATGGGTTAGGAGCGTTCTTTCTTCCTGTTAAGGTGATTCTGAGCATTTCTGCAACATCGCCAACCGCTCCAACATATTTATCTGGTTCTTGTTTTAAGAGTTTTCCACTTGGAGCAAATCCAAGTCCACCAGCGATCTCTTTAAGTTGATTGAACCATTCAGATTCTTCTTGGTCTAAACCAAGTTTTTTAAGTTCATTTAAGACTTTGCAAATCATTGGTTTATCGAATTTTTCATTCCATGGTAAGTCTTGTTTTACAAGTTCTTCGTAAATATCGTTATAGAAGAATCCAATAATTTCTTCCATACCACCAAATTTATAGTAGTCTTTTCTTGGATTTTCTTTTTCTCTTTCGATATTCATAATCTCTTCAAAGAAGAGAGGATCTCTATTAATAAGTTCGAAGAGTTTTGGATTATATTCTTTGGAATATGATTCCGCCATTAAACGCATTTCGTGTTTTGTTTTTCTTCCTAAGATTTCACGAGCGAAGAATTGTAATTTTGTTAAATCAAATAAGGCACCATCAAGAGACATCTTATCAAATGAGAATTTGAATTCTTCAATATTTCTAAAGTCATGTTCAAATAACCATTCTTCAAAGTTTGAATTGGCAATGGTCATTAAGTAGACGATTAAAGCTTCTGATGGATAACCATCTTCTAAGAAGAATGAAACAGCAGCTTCACTATCAAGTCTCTTGGATAATTTTCTTCTATGACCTTCTTCTCCCACTTTCATGATGACTGGAAGGTGAGCATAATTTGGTTTTTTAAATCCTAATGTTTCAAATAATTCGATATGAATTGGTAAAGAAGGCATCCATTCTTCACCTCTCATCACTGTGGTGGTTCTCATAAAGTGATCATCAACCGCGTGAGCGAAGTGATATGTTGGAAGTCCGTCTCCTTTAAGAATAACAATATCTTGATCGTTTTGAGCAATTTCAAAATCGCCTCTTACTAAGTCGTGAACAGGAATCTTATTTAAGTGATTACCATTTGATTTAAAACGGATGACATAAGGGATTCCATCTTTAATCTTTTGGACTCTTTCTTCGTTGGTTAAGAATCTATCACGAGCAAATTCACCATAATAGCCAGGGATAAGTTTTTGTTCTTCTTGTTTCTTTCTAATCTCCTCTAATTCTTGTGGAGTGCAGAAATCAGGATAAGCACGGCCTTGTTCAATTAAGTGTTTGATGCAAACTTTATAAATGTCTGCTCTTTTTGATTGAGTGTAAGGTCCATAATTGCCTTCTTCATGAGTGGCTAAATAGCCTTCATCAGGAACAACGTTAAACAATTTGAGCTGGGTTAATAATTGTTCACCACTACCAGCAATCTCTCTTTTTGTGTCGGTATCTTCTAAACGAATATAGAAAACACCACCGCTTTGAGAAGCGACTTTACGACAGACCATCGCGGTAAATAATGAACCGGTATGTAAGAAGCCTGTTGGGCTTGGAGCGAACCTTGTTACTTCTGCCCCTTCAGGTAAATTTCTTTCAGGATATCTTTTTTCTAAATCTTGAATAGTCTCATGGACTTCAGGAAATATGAGGTCAGCTAATTCTTTGTTTGAAATCATGATTGTTTCCTCTTTTCTTATGAAATTATATTGCAACAAATAATTTTTTTGTTATAATAATTTAGCGATTTGGATAAAATCGTCAAATTGCAGGTGTAGTTCAGTGGTAGAACACTACCTTGCCAAGGTAGTTATGCGAGTTCGATTCTCGTCACCTGCTCCAGATGCATATTATGTCGATTCAATCGGCATTTTTTTATTTTTCATCCTCTTGGTTATCTTTGTTTTCATCTTGATTTTCTTCAAGATTTTTCTTTTCTTCTTCCGCTTTTAGGCGGCTAACTTCATCCATCATTTTTTGAAGTTGTTCTTCAAGTTCTTTATCTTCTTGAATACGTTTTTGAAGTTCGTTATAGATTCTTGATTGAACAATATCACTGCTCTTTTTGAATTCTTGATGATACTTCGTAAATAAAGACATTTGATTTGCAAAGAAAAATGGAAGGAAGAAAACTAGTGAGAATAATCCAATAGAAACACTAATTGGAATAATTAAATATGAATCTCCTGTGAAGATAAAAGACACTCCAACAGAAGCTCCACTCATCACTAAGAAGATAACAAACATTGGCCAGTTTAAATAGAAGAAATCTTTATGAAATTGTTTTCTATTCATTCTTACCATCGTGTTAAATATATCGCGATAAATCGCGTTATATCCATTTGGGAAATGCATTCTTAAAAACATCGAAACACTGTTACGAGAAATAAAGAATAATAACAAACCAACAAATGTAATTGTCGATGGAATTAAAACGATGTTTTGGAAGATTTCTAAAAGATAATAATATTCACCGAAAGCTTCAGCGACTGTCTTGCCGACATAGGTATCAGTCATGATAATATCTTGAGCAATCTGAAGCATTTGCATCACACCTTCTCTATTAATAGAGAAAAGAATAATAGCCCCTATAAAAGAAGAAAGTGAATAAACAATCATAAACCCTAATAAAGATTTAAAGAATGATCTGATGAATGAGTAAGTTCCACTATTCCCGCCTCTAAAGAATGAGATGAAGAAAGTGAAGAATGATCTAAAAGTTAATTGAGAACCATTATATGTGTCAACATAAGCGGCTTGAGAAGCAAAAATAATCGGAAGAATTAAAACTGGAATAAGCAATATTCCAAGATATGGAATAAAAACACCAAGCATAGAAACTAAAGCGATAAATAAGGCAACAAAAAAGCTTAGCACCCAGGCTACAAGTTTATTCTTTGAATATACCTTTAAAGATTCTTTTCTTAAATTCTTATCCACTTCGTTTACCTTTATTTTCTATTAGAAAGTTGAATGACAGCTTTCTGTAATTCTTCTTCGTTTAATGTTGGAATGTCTCTAGATTCAATCGCCTTCACAAGTTGAGATAATCTATCTCTTTGAATCATATAGTATTGTTTAGATTCTGATTCCACTCCTAAGTTAATATCGCTATTGGTTAAAACAATACCAATAAATAAATCACTAGATAAAGAGGTATCCATAACAAATCTTTCAACAAGTTTTTGAATCGTACGATAGTCGTTTGGAACATATTTTCTCTTATCTTTTTTAGGAACCATGACTAAATATTTATCATTCACATTTCCAGTGATATCCCCATGGTAATAAACGCAGTAAATTAAATAGATATATTTCTCACCAAAAAGGATGTGATTAAACATCGCTTTTTTATTATCTGTAATCTTAAATTTGAAGTTGTTAATCAAGTAAAAGTCTTGATCCACTGCAATAGCTCTAACGGATTTGTAATAAACATCTAAATAATGTTTTTTACGGTAATACTTTCTTATTGGTAAAAAGACGAAGACAAAAAGAACGACCAACACGACGATTGGAACAATTATTAAAAATAATAATTGAGGAGTGCTTAAATACATCATATTAATCAAATATAGTCTCTCCATCTTTTGCAGCGTTTAACATTCTCATCACTTCTTCTTTTGTCACCTTTTTAGATAATTCTGGAAGATTATCAAGGCTGAAGAAGTTTACATCATCAGTCTCATATTCATGTTCATGAAGAGGGTTCATAAGTCTTCCTTCGAAGATTAAAACATATTCAGGGACTGAAGTTGGATTCTTAAATGGGGTTCTATTCATCACTCCGACCAAACGGATGATTTCTACATCCGCTCCGGCTTCTTGTTCACATTCGTTCTTTGCGGCCTTTGATGGTGAATCATATAAATCTGCCCAGCCACCAGGAAGGGAATATCTTCCTTCATTAGCCTCTCTAACAAGAATGACTTTAGTTCTGTCTTTATTAAAAATAATCGTTCTCACAGAGACATTTGGAGTTGGATAGATATCTCTTTTAAAATAGTTTGGACGATCAAATTCCACTTCCATGAAGTGTTCTAAAAAATCTAATGACAATTCATTGATTTCTTTATAGTTAGAAATCGCGTATGGGTCAGTAGAGTAGATAAGCCCAATTTTTGCGATTGATTGAACTTTTAAAACGAAGTCGTAAATTTGTTTGGAATCCATATATATTTAGTCTACCATAATTCTCATTCTTTTAATGATAATTATTTTCATATAAAATAAATGCATGAGCAAATTAGATATCACCCTTTTAATTATCTTAGGTTCCACTCTTGTGATAAGTATCATTTTATTTTTTGTTTCTGGCATTTATAGAGTGAAAAAAGGATATATGATGGTCATTGAAAAAGCTGAGAAGCTTTATCAAGTTTGTCCAGAAGGAAGATACTATTTCATGCCTGTTATGTATAAAAGAAAAGGTATCTATCCATTAGAGCCTCTTGAAAAAGATTTACATCTAAAAAATGGAAATGTTCTCCTCATCACTTACCAAATTGTGGATGTTCAAAAGTTCCACTATTCAAGTAGAGATATTGAACTTGAAGTTAATAAAGCTGTTGATGAAAATCCGGAGATGTCAAAAGAAATACTTGAGACCACTCTTGATAATATTGGAGTTAAGTTCTTAGGAATTAGAAGAAAAAAATAAGGATACTTTGTATCCTTTTTATTTTGTTAATAAAATATTTAAATTTTTTTAAGAGAAATCATTTTTTTCTCGCAAATGTATATATAGGAGGGTTTATCTTTT
>CAMOSS010000061.1 GCA_946625055.1 uncultured Caryophanales bacterium | reverse complement strand
ACACCCATGATTAAGACTTCTTTAACTGAGAACATTTTTGTTTCTTTTTCTTCTTCGGTTTTTCTAACTTCACTAATTCCTTCAATTAACATTTTGATGCCAATGAAAAGCAAAAGACCAAACGCTAACCAGGTAACAATGGTTGTCATTACTTCGCCTGCATGACTTGAGCTTCCACCAACAATTACTTCCACAAGTTCAATAACAAAGTAACCAATAAGAGGCATTAAGCCTTGCATGATTCCGAACGTTGAAGCAATAAAAAAGATTTTCTTTTTATTAATGTCTGAATATATAAGACCATCAGTGACAGAGACTGCAAAAGCATCCATCGCTAATGCGATTCCAAACAAAAAGATTTGTATTAGTATTTCAAAGGTCATCTTAGTTTTCCTTTTCTTCTTTTATTATTTCAAAAGATGGAAATTCTTTTGTGCCTTTGACTTCAATCAAAGCTTTTGCTTCAATCAAATGATTCCCTAACTTCATGTTTAAAACATCGCCATCTTTAACTTCGCTTGATGGTTTTGCAACTTTTCCATTTATGGAAACAAGTCCTCTCAAAACGATTTCTTTAGCGATGGTTCTTCTTTTTATAATTGCAGTTTTCTTAAGAAATAAATCTAGTCTCATATTATTCTTCTTTTAGATTATTTGTTTTACACAAATTAAGCAATGATTCTAACAATCCTTCAACATGTTTAATCCATTGTTTTTGTTTATTGATTGTAATAACAAACTCGTGGTTCTTATAGACAATACGTGTGAACGCTATATAAGGAATGAGTATTTCAAATAGCATATTACCAATTCCTCTGACTGTTGAGAAATTATCTTTTAAAGTAATAACAACTTGGTTGAATTGTTCAACAAGAGATTTCACCATAGCTTCTTTAGATAGAATATCTATTCTTCTCTTATCGAAGAGAAGTTCTGTTTCAGATGGTGGCTTGCCATATATATCAATCATCTTTTGTTTTGTATTTAATAACTGTTCAATTGTCTCACAAGAATTAATCTCTTGATAGAGTTCAATTTTATCTGAATCTGAAGCATAAGAACTTGGAATATAAGCATCAACAGAAAGGTTTGTAATTTTAATTCCTTCTTTACTAACTTCAGGGGCTTGGCCCATCTTTTCTTTTACTGCTTCATTAAGAAGTTTTATATACATGTCTAGGCCAATATTATCAATAAAGCCAGCTTGTTCAGGTCCTAAAATATCTCCAGCACCTCTAATCATTAAATCTCTTTGAGCGATTTTATATCCAGATCCTAGTTCAGTAAAATCTTGTAAGGCTTTAAGCCTTTTCTTTGTGTTCTCTGTTAATTTCTTGTGTTCTGGATACATTAAATAAGCATAAGCAATTCTGTCTGAACGGCCCACTCTTCCTTTGATTTGATAAAGTTGAGATAACCCATATCTTTCAGAATCTTGAACAATGATCATGTTCGCATTTGGAACATCGATACCGTTTTCCACGATGGACGTGCACACTAAAACGTTGATCTCGCCCGAATAGAATTTATCCATTAACTCTTCAATATCATCTTTATTCATTTGACCATGAACCACTCCAACATTTGCCATCGGGATCATTTTTTGAAGTTTTCCGGCCACTTGATATATATCAACCACTTCATTATGAAGGAAGAATACTTGTCCATCTCTTCCTAATTCGCGTTCAATTAATTCTTTAACAATATTCCAATTGAACGGAGTGACATATGTTTGAATAGGCATTCTTTCATTTGGCGGGGTGTTAATTTGAGATAGTTGTCTAACACCTAATAAAGATATTTGAAGTGTTCTTGGGATAGGTGTTGCTGACAAAGTCAGCACATCCAAGTTAGTTTTCATTTCTTTGATTTTTTCTTTTTGTTCAACGCCAAATCTTTGTTCTTCGTCTACAATCAAAAGTCCAAGTTCTTTAAATGAAACGTTTTTGGATAATAATTTATGTGTTCCGATTAATAAATGAAGTTTTCCATTTGCAGCTTGTTCAATATATTCTTTTTGTTTTGATTCAGGCACTAATCTTGATAAATGACCAACATTAACTTCAAATGGTCCAAATCTTTCTAAAGCTAATTCATAATGTTGTCTCGCTAATAAAGTGGTAGGACAAAGCATTGCAACTTGTTTTCCAGACAAGATAGCTTTAAAAGCCGCACGGAAAGCAATTTCGGTTTTACCGAAACCAACATCGCCACAAAGAAGACGGTCCATCGGTCTATCGCTTTCCATGTCTTCTTTAATATCTTTAAGAGATCCTTCTTGGTCTGGGGTTAATTGATGAGCGAAGTTGCTTTCAAACTGTTCTTGGAACTCATCATCTTTTTGGAAGGCAAAGCCTTTAATCTTACTTCTTTCGGTATATAGATTCATTAATCTCTCGGCGAGATCATTAATCTTTTCTTTAATCTTCTTCTTTTGATTTTCCCAATCTTTACTATGTAAATGAGATAATCTAGGAACAAATCCTTCTTTACCAATATACTTTCTCACCAATTGGAATTGAGATAGAGGAACATATAAGAATTCATTGCCAAAATATGCAATCTTCAAGAAGTCTCTATGAGCTCCTTCGATTTCTAAAGTTGTTAGTTCTAAGAATTGGCCGATGCCTTGGAATTCATGAACAACATAATCACCAGGATTCAAATCCTCATATGATTTAAGAATTGTTGCTTCCTTAAACTTATTAACAATACGACCTGTTTTAACTTTTATATTAAATAATTCGCGTGGTGTTAATACGACAACTTTATCGTTAGGCAAAACGAATCCAGATGACAAAGGATATAAGCAAATAGAAACATTTTTATCAATAGAAACTTCTAAATCATTATAATATTCGTAGGTTATACTATCAGAATCGAGCATCTCTTGAGAAAGATAAACATGTTCTTTACTATCAACCGCGATTATTACCTTATAATTATCATTTATATATGTATTAACAATGTTTAAAGCGTCCGTCTTTTTGGTGGATTGATAAGGAACAGTTGTACAGTTGAAAACAACATCCTTTTCTGAAGTCGAAATTGATCTTGTCCAGATTGTAAACTCATCATTTTTATGAACAAGTTTTGTGATATCAAAGTGAGTTGATAATCCGTTGATAGCTTTTCCTGATTCATATAGTTCATTGAGATAGGCCCAAGTCTCTTCTTGAAGCATTTGATTTGAACTTTCAAGTTGATCTTGATCCACCATGACTTTAATAAAATCATGACAGTAATCAAAAATTGAACAGACATTATCTGATATAAATGAGAAGTATTTATAAATTGACTCATCCAGATTTGACTCAAGGATTTTGTCAATGTCGCGATTGACATAATATTCTATGTTTTCTCTGCTTTTTAGCGGTAAAAACTCGTTATTTTTGGCTATTTTATCTTTAATTCTATTGATTCCTGTTGCTATTTCATCATCAGTTAAGAGGATATCTGAACCTGGGAGAATAGTCACTTTGCTAATCTTCTTTTTAGAAACTTGGGTAGCGATATCAAAGTATCTAATTGATTCAATTTCATCCCCAAAGAATTCAATTCTAATCGGATCTTCTTCGCCCACTGAGAAGATATCCAAAATATCACCTCTAGAGGCAAATTGAAGTGATGAATCAACTTTATTCACCAAATAGTAACCAGCTTTCACAAGTTGCTTTTTGATGTCTAATAAATCATATGTATCTCCCACTTTAAAGTTGAGAGTGTTTTTCTTAAATAAATCTTCTTTTGGAAGGTATCTGGTCGCACCAGAGATGTTTGTAATAATGATTTTTGCCTTATTTTTAATTATTGAATCTAAGACTGCTAATCTTTGAGCAGTCATCTCTTTAGACTGGGCAATTGATTCCGCTCTTATGAGTTCATCTTGAGGAAATAATTGAATGTTTTCTTCTCCAACGAATGAATATAGAAGGTTAAATATCTGTTGAGCTTTATATAAGTTAGAGCTAACGATTAAATATTTATCTTTTTCTTGTTTGAATTGAGAGGCAATTAATAAAGAAATACCAACTGTATCATCAACGACAAAAATCCCCTTTTTCGATTTGAGGGGGGGTGTAGTTTTGTTTTGTCCCAATAGTTCAAATAGGTTCAAGAACTACCTCCTAGTTAAATTTTGACATCGCTCGATCGAAACTTGTTTTTAAAGTTTCCTTAATAGCCTCCACTGCATTGTTAATTGCTTGGTCTAAAAGAACTTGTTCATCTTTAGATGGTCTTGATAAAACATAATCAATTGAGTCATATTCTGGCTCACCAATACCCACTCTAATTCTTTTAATGTTCTCGGTTCCGAGCATATCAATGATGTTTTGCATTCCCTTTTGGCCGCCAGAAGAACCAGACATTCTTAATCTGATTGTTCCAACAGGTAATGCCATATCGTCAAAGACGATAATTACATCATTGATGTCAATTTTGAAGAAATGGATAACTTGTTGAACTGCTGTTCCTGATAAGTTCATAAATGTTGTTGGCTTAAAAAGAAGAACATCTTCATCAAAGATTTTTCCTCTTCCCATAAGACCATTAAAAATTTCTTTATCGACATCGATTTGAGAAATGTCAGATAAAAGATCCACCACCATGAAGCCCATGTTGTGGCGTGTCTTTTCATATTTCTTTCCAGGGTTACCAAGTCCAACAATTAATTTCATAATCTTCGGCGTTCATTATAACATAACTCACTTTGTTTTATACAAAGAAGAGTAATTTTGATAAGATAATAATTGCTATGAAAGTTAAAAACTGGTTTAAATCATTTTTTGCCGGTGCAGCAGTCGGTGTTGCTTCATCTGTTCCAGGTGTTTCTGGTGGAACAATTGCTGTTATTTTAGGCATTTTCAAAACTATTGTTGATTCAATCAGCAATATTCTCAAACATTTTGTTAAATCTTTCTTAACATTATTACCAATTTTATTGGGAATAATT
>CAMOSS010000060.1 GCA_946625055.1 uncultured Caryophanales bacterium | reverse complement strand
AATAAAAAACACGTATTTTTACGTACGTGTCTCGACAATTGAAGATGGCGGAGAAAGAGGGATTTGAACCCTCGCACACTGTTACATGTCTATGAGCTTTCCAAGCCCACCCCTTCAGCCTCTTGGGTATTTCTCCGGCTGCCTATCTATTATAACAAAAATTTTTAAACTGTCATCCTTTATTTATCATCTTTTTTCTCATAGAATATGAGTGTATGCAAAAATACGTTGTTAAAAGAGAAGAATCTGGTCAAACATTAGAGAAATATATTAAGAAGTTATTCCCTCTAATGCCTTTATCTTTGCTCTATAAAACTTTTAGAAAAAAAGATATTAAAGTAAACGGTCATTGGGAGAAAGAAAAGTTCGTTATTAATCCTGATGATGAAGTTTCAATATATATTGATAATGATCTATTAGACTCTTTTAAAAGTGATTCGGCCATCATTCCAAGCGATGAGATTAAAGAAAGAGTGGTATATGAAGATGAGAATGTTTTAATCGTCAATAAGCCACGTGGAATGCTTGTTCAAGATGATGGAAAAGATTTGAAACAATCTTTAGATAAATTAGTCCTTCAATATTTAGTCTTTAAAGGTGAGTATGATCCAAACGTGGAAAACGCCTTCACTCCAGGACCTGCTCATAGATTAGATAGAAATACTTCTGGTTTAGTGGTCTTTGGCAAAAACATTGAAACATTGCAATATCTCTTTGAGATATTTAAAGACCACACGAAGATTAATAAACATTATTATACTTTAGTTGTTGGTGAAGTTTTAGAAGATGGAGTGATTGAGGCTCCTTTAAAGAAAAATCCTGAAACTGGTAATGTCACAGTCACCTCTTTAAAAAACGGTGGTAAGAGAGCTAAAACTTTATACCATGTCCTTCAAAGATTTGATGGATACACTCTTTTGGATATTTCTTTAATCACTGGAAGAACACATCAAATAAGAGCTCACCTTTCATATATTGGACATCCAGTTGTTGGTGATTCTCGATATGGGGATTTTGATACCAATAAATACTTTGAAAAAACATTTGGATTTAAAAACCAATTCCTTGAAGCATATGAATTATCTTTTAATGATGTCGGTGGACCGCTTAAGAAGCTAAATGGAGAAATTATTACGATAGATTTAGAAAAAGAATATTTTAATATTCTCAACTCTCTTGAATAGTGTATAATAGTGGCGGTTTTAATATATGGACATTAAAGAAAAATATAATGCGTGGTTAAATTCTCCACGTGTAAATAAGAAAACAAAAGATCAATTATTAAAGATGTCAGAGAGTGAAATCACTGATGCCTTTTATAAAGATGTTCCTTTTGGAACAGCAGGCATGAGAGGAATTTTAGGTCCTGGCTCAAATAGATTAAATGAATTCACCGTGGGAAAAGCCACAGTGGGTTTTGCTATGTATCTTTTAGAAAAATATAAAGATGCAAAAGAAAAAGGTGTGGTCATCGCTCATGACAATAGACATTTCTCTAGAGAATTCACTTTATTAAGTGCAGAGATTCTTAATAGTTTTGGAATCAAAACATATATCTTTGATTCATTAAGACCAACACCAGAACTTTCCTTTGCGGTTAGAAAGCTTGAAGCAGTGGGTGGAATAATGATTACTGCCTCTCATAACCCAAAAGAATATAACGGTTATAAAGTCTACGATGAAACAGGATGTCAACTCGTTCCATCAAAGATTAAAAGATTAGTGGAAATCATCGATTCATTACCATGCGAAATTGAAGTAAATCATGGAAGAGTCCGTAACAAAGGTGAATGTATCACTCTTGATTCTTCAATTGATGATGAATATGTTAAACTCGTCGAATCAATTGCTTTAAGAAAGAATATCGATAAAAGCAATTTTAAAATTGTTTTCACTCCAAATCATGGCACCTCATATGTTAATGCAATGCGTGTGTTTAAAGATTTAGGATATGACGTCTATCCTCTTTTAAAACAATGCACCCCAGATCCAGATTTCTCAGAAACCCTTTCTCCAAACCCAGAAGATGAAAGAAGCTTCATTGAACCAATTAAATATGCGAAAGAAATCGGGGCCAAACTTATTGTTATGACTGACCCAGATGGTGATAGAGTGGGCTTAGCCTGTTTAAATCAAAAGGGTGAATATGAAATGTTTACCGGTAATCAATCTGCTGCGATGCTCATGGATTACATGTTTACATATAAGCAAGAAAAGAATCTCTTAAGTAAAAATGGAGTTATCTATAACACGATTGTTACTTCTTCATTAGGCGAAAAGATTGCTGCCTCATTTGGAATTAAGACTGAATCATTCTTAACCGGATTTAAGTATATCGGTGAAAGAATTGACTATTATGAAAAACAAGGTGGACCAACATTTGAATTTGGCTACGAAGAATCATATGGTTGTTTAATCGCTCCATTTGTAAGAGATAAAGATGGCCTTCAAGCTATTACCTTATATACCGAAATGGCTAATTACTACGATAAGAAAAATATGAGCCTTGATATGGTCTGGGAAATGATTGGAAAGAAATATGGATACCATGATGATATTGTCTTCAATTTACCCTTCTTAGGTCAATCAGGTGAAGAGAAGATGAAGAACCTCATGAACACCCTTCACAAGAACCCATTCTTAACGATTAATGGTAAAAAAGTGGTGAAGGTTCAAGACTTCTTAAAACAAAAAACCATCATTAAAAATAAAGAGACTCCAATTGATCTTCCAGTCTCTGATGTGGTGAAACTATATCTTGAAGATGGCTCAACCATCGCAATAAGACCAAGTGGCACAGAACCAAAGGTCAAGTTCTATATCGGAGTCGAAGGAAAGAACTATCAAGAGCTTCCAGGAAAGATATATTCCTTGTTCGGAAGTTTAAAAGAAATCGTAAAAATATAGTAAAAAAGGCGGCAAATGTCGCCTTATTTTATTATTTTGTGAAGAGCAGTGACGAGTCCGTTATGGTTGTTATCTCGTTCTGTAATGATATCAGCTTCATCTTTTAATTCCTGACAAGAATTCTTCATAGCGATGCCAATACCCGCATATCTTATCATCTCAATATCGTTAATTGAATCTCCAATTGCGATGATGTGATCTTTATCAATATGATAGTATTCTGCGATATGTTTTAAACATTTAGCCTTAGTAACGCCCTTATAATATATTTCACAATATCGAGGTTTAAGCCCACTCCAGAATCTCACTCCGATATCTGGATATTTTTTAACCTCATTTTTGATATCCTGAATATACTTAGGATCAGCGAATGACATGATGATGGAAAACATTCTTTCTTGGTTATCAAAGACAGTATTATATCTCACTTTAATCCCTTTATGAGGGAAGAAACGATAAAGTGTGTCGTCTTCATTTTGATAAATCATTTCTTCATGATTTTCTATGACCATGTTATCGATATAATGTGGATATAAATCTATGTATAATGAATGAATGAGTTCCTTAGAGAAGGAATAGTTAATCTCTTCAAAGTCTTTTTCATATGGGTGGAAACAATAGGCTCCGTTGTAACAAATGATTGGGCTATTGAGACCAAGAGTTTTGTAATAACGCATTAAAGAACGGATTGGTCTTCCGCTGGAAAGAACAATAATATGTCCTAAGCGTGATAGTTTTCTAATATACATCAGTGTATTAAAAAGGATCTTCTCATTTCTGTTAAGAAGAGTCCCATCCATATCTAAAGCAATAATATAACGTTCTTTATTCATCAATTTGTAATAAGCCAACGGCTTTTTTAATTCTCTTAAGGGTCTTATTTGCAAGTTGGCTCGCTCTTTGAGCGCCTTCTTTTAAAACTTCGAGATATGATTTTGAATCAATAATTTGTTGATATCTTTGTTGTAAAGGTTCGATGACTTCGATAACAGCGTCAGCGACTTCACCTTTGAATTCACCATATCTTTTCCCTTCGAAATGCTTTTCGGCTTCTTCAATTGAGACATCTTTCATTGCAGCGTATATGGTTAGTAAGTTAGAAATGCCAGGTTTATTTTCTGGGTCATATTTAACTTCTGAACCTAAATCTGTCACTGCAGACATAATTTTCTTTCTGATGACTTTGATATCATCCTTGAGGAAGATATCACCTTTTGGATCTGATTTAGACATTTTCACAGTTGGATCTGATAAAGACATGATTCTTCTTCCAACTTTGTTCATTTCAGGTTTTGGCATCTTTAAGACTTCACCATAACGGTTGTTGAAACGATTGACTAAATCTCTTGTTAATTCGACGTGCTGTTTTTGATCTTCACCGACTGGGACAATATCAGCATCGTATAAGACGATGTCACCTGCCATTAAGACTGGATAGGCAAATAAACCTAAACCGATAGCAGATTCTTTCATCTTAGCGGATTTATCTTTGAACTGAGTCATACGAGATAACTCACCCATGTATAAGTAGTTTTGAAAAATAGCGTTAGCTTCTGCATGAGCAGAGACAGAACTTTGAAGGAAAAGTGTAGCTTTCTTAGGATCTAAACCAGAAGCAAGATAAAAAGCCGCAATATCAATAGAGTTTTGTCTTAATTCTTCTGGATCAATTGGGAGTGTTAAGGCATGTAAATCTGCAATAAATAAATAGCACTCACCTCTATCTTGAAGAGCGCGGATGTTTTTTAAAACACCAATATAATTTCCTAATGTTAATTTTCCTGTTGGCTTAATGCCGGTTAAAATCTTTTCCATAACGTACCTTCGCTAAATTGTATTTATAGTTTAGTAAACTCAAAGGGTATTTTCAATACTCTTTAGTTTGTAAAACGATCGTTCTTTTGATAACATAATATCGCTATGATAACAATTTACACTTCTCCATCTTGCACATCTTGTAAAAAAGTCATCGAATGGTTCAAAGACCAAGACATTCCTTTTGTTGAGAAAAATATTTTCTCTTCCATGCTTAAAGAAAAGGAAATTAAAGACATTCTGATTAAATCAGAAAATGGGACCGATGATATTATTTCTCCAAGAAGTAAGATTATCAAAGAAGGAAAAATAGATTATCATTCAATGTCTGTTAACCAATTAATTTCATTTGTCACCGAGAATCCAAGTGTTTTAAAAAGACCAATCATCGTCGATGATCATAGAATTCAAGTTGGATATAACGCGGATGAAATTACAACATTCATGCCTTATGCGAA
>CAMOSS010000059.1 GCA_946625055.1 uncultured Caryophanales bacterium | reverse complement strand
ATAAAAACCCCTATATATAGGGGTTAAATACGATTGGTTGCGGAGGAAGGATTTGAACCTTCGACCTCCGGGTTATGGGCCCGACAAGCTACCAGCTGCTCTACTCCGCGATGTCATCGAGGACATTTCATCCTCGATATAATTTGATTATTTACGGTTTTTTCTTCTAGCGTTTTCAGATTTGAGTTTTCTCTTTAAACCTGGTTTAAGATAGAATTCTCTTTTCTTCGCTTCTTGAATAATACCGGCTTTGTTAACTTGGCGTTTGAAACGGCGAAGTGCATCATCTAAGTTTTCGTTTTCACGAACCACTGTCTTTGGCATGTCTCCTTCACCTCCCTAATCGCGTTTAGTCAACACGCACTGAATAATATAACAACTTAAATATATATTTGCAACAACAAAATTAAATAATTTTAGTACCGTTAGAAGTTCCAATTCTGTTGGCACCAGCCTCGACCATTGCGAGAAGATCTTCGTGTGTTCTAACACCACCAGAAGCCTTGACGCCCATTTCTGGTCCGACGGTTTCTCTCATGAGTCTAACATCTTCCACTGTGGCCCCGCCTTTAGAGAATCCTGTGGATGTTTTAACAAAGTCAGCCCCGGCTTCTTTTGCGAGTTTACAAACTCTCACTTTTTCTTCATCGGTTAATAAGCATGTTTCGATGATGACTTTTAAGATTTTGTTACCGACTGCTTGTTTTAAAAGATGGATTTCGTTTTGAACGTAGTCATCTTCACCGGCTTTAAGCATACCGACATTGATAACCATATCAATTTCAGTCGCCCCGAGTTTTAAGCAAAGTTCAGTTTCTTCCAATTTTGTTTTTGTGTTATTCATTCCAAGTGGGAATCCGACGACTGTACAAACTTTAACATCGCTTCCTTCAAGCACGGAGGCGGCTAAAGGCACGTAATGTGGGTTCACGCATACAGACATGAAATGATATTCTTTAGCTTCATTACAAAGTTGAAGAATTTGTTCTGGTGTTGCATCAGGTTTAAGTAAGGTGTGATCAATTAATTTATTGTATTCCATAAAAAGTCCTCTTTTTTAATTATAACAAAATAAAAAAGGTCAATCGACCTTAATTATTTAACAAGCTTTCCGTCCTTATTAATTTGAACTTTGCCATCATAGTAACCGCATTTTGGGCAAACGTGGTGAGATTTGATCATTTCACCGCAGTTTGGACATGTCACTAATCCTGCGACTTCTAATTTGAAGTGTGTTCTTCTTAATCTTTTTCTTGTTTTGGAAATTCTTCTTTGTGGTACTGCCATAATATAGTTTCCTCCTAACGAACAGCAATAATTATATTATTAAAGCAAGAAAAAATGCAACTTTTTTTGGACAAGTTCCAAAGAAATTGCAATAGTTTCGATTACATCTTACTTTTTATATATCACTTTTATACGTTTTGATACACAATTGACAGGATATGGGAAAGAAAAATCAATATAATTAGTCGCTCTTCCTTTCGCAATGCCTTTATCATCATATTCTTCAACAAGAATTTCTAATTCTTTTCCATCAAATTTTGAGGTGTATTCATCCCACATCTCATCTGAGAGTTTTAATAAGATATGTTTTCTTCTATCTTTAACTTCTGGAGAAATTTGATCCTTCATCAGTTTAGCTTTTGTTCCTTCTCTTGCGGAGAATGGGAAAACATGGAGCATATTAAATGTGCATTCCTTTAAGAATTCCACTGTCTCTTCAAAGTGTTTTTCACTCTCTCCTGGAAAACCTACAATTATATCAGTAGTTAAACAAATATCAGGGCATTTTTCTCTGATTTTTTTAATCGTATTGATAAATGCGTTTTTATCATACTTTCTGTTCATAAGTTTAAGGATTTCTTCCGAGCCAGATTGAACAGGAATATGTAAGTGTTTTGCGATATTTTTCCTACTTGTCACAAGGTCGATTAATTCATCATCAATCTCACTTTCTTCAATAGAGGAAATCCTTAAAGATTCAAGTCCTTCTAAATCGGAAAGTGTTCTTACAAGTTTAGAAAAAGAATAATTTTCTAAATCTTGACCAAACCCTCCAACATGAATACCAGTAAGAACAATTTCTTTATATCCACTTTCAATTAAGTGTTTCGCCTCATTAATAATATCTTCCACTTTTCTTGAACGAGATCTTCCTCTCACAAATGGGATGAGACAATAGGAACAGAAATTGTCACAGCCATCTTGTATTTTTAAGTAGGCTCTAACATTTTCACTATAAGCGGAAATGCCGAGTTCTTCATAAGTAAAGAAACGAGGTTGAGCCTCGGTCTCATCGATTTGTTTTCTATCTTTTAAGAATCTTTCAATATATAAAGGAAGCTCTTTTCTTTTTGAAGTTCCAATAATGATATCGGCTTTTATTTCATCACGAATAAAATCGTGTTGCTTTTGAGAATAGCAACCCATGACACAGATGATAGAATTTTCATTATTCTTTCTTAAAGAACGAATTTTTTGACGTGATTTTTGATCCGCTGTCGCGGTCACTGAACAAGTATTAACAATCGCGACATCATAATCGTTATCTTTGGTTTCGACATAACCTTTTTCTAATAACGTTTTTGCGATGCTATTGCATTCATAAGAATTGACCTTGCAGCCCAAAGAAACAATCTTAAACTTCATAATTGTCCTCATCGTTTTTTCTTAAAATTGACATCAATCTTCCAGAGATGAAGCCTTGGTCATGAAGTGATTCAATCATTCCTCTTCTATCAAAGTTAAAATAGGCATCGACAACTGGAGTCACCCTTTCAAACATATGATAGGTATTTGGCTTTTTAATATAACGGTCAAAGAGAACTAATTTATCATTTAGTCTTCCTTGGTCATTGATGAAATATATTGTATTCGTGTCGTAATGAAGAAAGGCCGCTTCTTTCTTATCTGGGCTTTCTTTAATCATTACAAGTCTGGTAAATGAAGAGTTGTATAAATGATATCCATATGTATCAAATGGATCGATCATCGAGTCTTTAAAAGAGGTTTTTAAATCTTTATATGGAGAGACTAAAAATCTCTCTGGATTATCCAAATATACAGAGTTTAATGAACGGGTGAAAAACGGGATAAACACTTTGACATTATTAACCTTTATGAATGGAAGTGATTCACATCTTTTTCTTAAAGTGGCCTTCATATCATCAATGTCTAAACGAGGAGAAGCAAGATAAGGTAAAATAACCTTCTCCATCGCGATTTTGTTTTGGAGAGATTTAATGATAATATTCGCTCTCATGACTGAGAAATAATCATCTTCTGATTGATATAAAAAGTCATATTTAGAGACTTTGTCTAGCATATATCTATTTTCCAAAAAGAAAGAATATTCACTTCCATCTTCAAATGAATGTCTTCTTTTTTGTTTAAGTTCTAAAAGTTGATATATCGTCTTCATTTTATTTTCTCTCTAAAATAAACCCTAATACACTTAAAGCATAAACCGAGGCGGTCTCAGTTCTCAATATCCTTTTTCCTAAGGATATAGTGATGAAGCCTTGCTTTTTTAAAGCTTCAATCTCTTTTACATCTATTCCACCTTCACTTCCGATAAGGATAGAGACACTTTCTTCTTCATTTATATTCATAAATTGATCAAGTGTTTTATCTGTTCTTCCTGAATCGCATTCATAAGCAACAAAATTCTTATCGCATAATAAGTCTTGAGGAATCTTATCCACAGGATAGACACCCACTATTTCAGGGATCGATGTTCTTTTTGATTGTTCACTAGCTTCTTTGATGATTTTTTCAAATCTTTCTTTTTTTCTTAAAAAGTCCTCACTAGACATTTTTAGGACACTTCTCTTAGAAGATAACAAGACGATGCGTTTCGCCCCTAATTCGGTCGCTTTTTGCATCACAAACTCATTTTTATCTCCTTTTGATAAGGCATAGAACAAAGTAATAGGGTTTTTAATCTCTTTTTCTTCTTTCACAATATCGATGATATTGTATGAGAATGGTTTTAAAGAGGTAATCTCTGCAATATTAATAAGTGAATTAAAAACAATTTCAAAGGTTTCACCCTTTCTCATTCTCATAACATTTAAAATGTGATGGACATCGCCATCACTTAAAATAATCTTTTCGTTTGATAATGAGAAATATCTTTGCATTATTTAATGAGCTCTCCGTAAGAGTCTTTAAAATTATGTTTAATAGTCATTAATGTTCCAATAATTATATTTGAGATAACAAGAACAGCGGCCATAATGACAAAGCCAACCCATAATGGATGTTTATTTAATAATGGGAGTAAGACTGCTGGCACTGCTAATACAAGGTTGATGAGCATCCACACTAAAGCGTTTTTTACATAACCGATATAGAAAAATGGAGCCCCAACAAATCCTAATGTATAAGCCAAAATGATCATCGTTTTTCTTTTTCTCATCTTGGATAAATTTAAATCATTACCGACTTTACCAATGACACCGGTAATATCTTGGGTGACATCACTTCCCTCATCAATAGGGTTTCTCTCACCACAAATTGGGCATATATCTTTATCAAATTTCGTTATTCTTGATCCACAGTTTTTACAAATAGGCATAATCTTTCCTTCATGTATTGTAATGTTATCACATTATAGGAGTTTTGGTATAAAAAATCATAAAGTTTAATCAGTTTGAAAAAAATAAATCGTTTTTCATAAGAAAAATGAAAAATAACTATTGAACAATTTGAAAGATATGATAAAATCTTTAACGCTATGCAATGGTTCCTTAGCCAAGTTGGTAAGGCAATTGACTGCAACTCAATGATCGTTGGTTCAAATCCGACAGGAACCTCCAACACTAAAGCATACTGCGCCTTTAGCTCAACTGGATAGAGTGTCAGACTACGAATCTGGAGGTTGCGAGTTCGATTCTTGCAAGGCGCGCCATATAAACTTTTAACGGGATGTAGCGTAGCTTGGTATCGCGTCTGCTTTGGGAGCAGAAGGTCGCAGGTTCAAATCCTGTCATCCCGACCAAATAGATTAAATATCCCTCTACTGAGGGATTTTTATTTTATTAAATCAAACAATTAATTAAGAATTAATATATCTTGACTAATTTAGAAATCCATATAAAATAATATAGCAGTTTATAGTACAACGGGGTTCGGACTCGTTTGCTTAAACTCACTAAACACATGGGTCTATAGCTCAGTTGGGAGAGCACCTGATTTGCATTCAGGGGGTCGA
>CAMOSS010000058.1 GCA_946625055.1 uncultured Caryophanales bacterium | reverse complement strand
ACATTACCAATATGAGCAAGAGGTGGTTGGAAAATATCTAAGAACTCACGTTTTCTCCAGAACTTATCTAAACCTTGGCAATATGTATGCTCTTTACGAATAACAATAAGCAAGAAAATAAGACCATGTTCAGTGAAAGAATTAGTATAAACGTGTCCTTTAATTTCAGCTGATCCAAAAGCACCAGTAGAACCAACAGTTGTATTAGTTCCTTCAGCAGTAGATAAGACTTGATTCACATTAAATCTAAAATGGATTCCACCTAAATGTTGAGGTCTTTGTAATGTAGCATCAGGACCACGAACACCAAAGAAAACTTGAGTATATTCTTGATAACGGAAAGCATTAGTCATCATTTCATAAAGATGTTGAATGGCAATACTTTGTCTTAAAGTGTTAACAGTGGCGGCGGAAGCGGATGATAAATCAGCTTTAAGACCACTAACATATTTCAAATCTTTAAAAACATCACTACCTAAGTCAACTTGAAGAGGAGTATTTGGTTCACCATCTGTATTTTGAGAACCAACTCTAGTTTCAAAATAACCATAAGGAATATTAGATCCATCAGAACGACCTAAATTAAAGGTTCCATCGGCAACAATTGGAGCAAAAGAACCGAGTGGCAACACAGCACTAGGACCACGCTGAGGTGCTTTCAAACTGGATGAGTATAAATCTCTATACCTCATAACTGGCAATAAAGCCATGTCTTTCTCAAAGCTTCCCCAAGAGGAAGCAGCCTTATCACTATGATCGTAATTAAATCTAAGAGAAGGATCAACAACAGCAGGATTTCTAAAATCCTCATTCCAAATAAGTTGATAACCTCTAAAAGGTAAAGCATTAATTGAAATATCAGTGTCAGAATTACCTAAAGTATTATATTGAGCAGATTCAAGATAAACAAAAGGTGTTTCAAAGTGATCCAATAAAGAACCAGCAAAATGTTTGCCGCTGTCGATGACTCCACCATCAAGAACATAATGTCCAGTGTTTCCAACTTCAGAATAAACACGTTTACTAAGACCAAACTTGTAATGTGGTAAAGTATAATTCAAATTAAGAGTCCAAGCTTCTGATTCATTTTGACCAAAAAATTGTTTACTTTTATCAAAGATAAGGCGGTTAGGCACGAAATAAGCATAAACATCGCCGCTAATCGAATCCATAAGTGGTGCTTTAGGAGTTAAAGAACGGATGATGGCACCCATATCTAACTTAAAAGTATCACCAGGAAGAACCTCAATAGGAAGTCCAAGAGGCACCACTTTTCCGAATGGAATGGAAGTCTTATGAGACTTACTTTGAGTCCAGGAAGAACGACTCTTATCTAAAGATGTCGCATTAAGAACATAACTATTACGAGCCATTATTTATCTCCTTCCTCAGCAGAGTTTTCTTCCGCTGAATTATTAACACCTTCAATATGTTTAGCTAGTAATCCACTAGAATATAAATCTAAGAATTGCTTCATATCTAAACTTGTTCCGAACTTATCATTAAAATCTTTTAATGCTTTTTCAGCAGATTCAATAGCACCAGGAACCGCTGTTCGAGCTTCATTAACAGTCTTAAAGTCCATATCAGAGAAATCTCCATATGAAGCATTATTTTTATTAGCTGTTAAAAGATTCTCAGCATTGGCACCAGCTTCAATTAATCTGATCACATTTTTTGGACCGACTTCATCCTGATATTGAGGAATTGATTTCCATAAATCTTCCTTCTCACCTTCAACAACAATAACTCGGCCTGTTTCATCATAACTTTGAGTCATATGTTGAACAATATGGTCACCAACATCAACAAGATGGAGATCACCAGAATCAGGCATAAAAGGAATCTTAAAAGCTTCGATTTGTGATGTTTTAACAACTTGTTTTTCACTCATGACTAAGCACTCACTTTCTCAGTGGATGAAGGAATAGTAAGAACAACTAATAATCTAGGTTGATCAAAGACAGTAATCTTACCAGTTCCATCCGCAAATGTAGCAACAGCATAAGCTTCCATACCAATATTTTGTTGAGGAACTTGTCCTAATAAACAAGCTCTTTTTGTATTAATGATAAACTCTCTTTCAGCACCTTCACCAACTCCAGCAATAGGTTGAGGAATTGTCCAGGTATCAATTACAGGATTACGATAAGAAATTAACGTATAGTTAATATCTTTTTTAGCTTCTTCAGCCATCTTAATGACATCAATATTGTCCATTAATTATATCCTCCAGCTCTCGGAACGAGATTCTTTTTGGAGGTTTTAATAGCGGTTCTTCTAAAGATTCTTTTATCTTTATAACCGCAGCGTGGACAACGACCACCAATTCTTTTCATATTATTTCTCCTTCTTTTCTGGAACGGTCAAAATATATTCGACCATACTCTTAACTTCATTCTTAATGAAATTATCACCAAGATAATCCTTAGACTTTTCTAAAACGTAATTCATTTTATCTGATCCAACTTTATATTTAGATTCAGCTTCTTTAATCCATCCACATAAATGAGTAATGAATGAATTATCGACAATTTTAGGACGTTTCTTAAAGACCAAAAAGACAACAACCTCGATAACAAAAGCACCAAGAACAGTGATGAGTTCCTTATATTGAATTAAAAAATCCATCATAAAACTCTCCTTAATTGGTGTGTAGCCTCTAATCTCCTAGCAAATTGAATAACTTGAGCTTCTTCGACATGACCAACACCAAAATTAATCATATTCAAATACTCTTTACCTTTAGCTCTACGTTTACGAGCTACTTTAGCATTGAGATAATCAAAATTGATTTCTTCTTCAGCCATTTGATCAAAATATCGAGGAACATTAGAAGATACAAACTTAGGATTATAAATACGATCAGTTTGATAAAGGTCATCTTTATGATCCTGAAAGAACTGATAACCAATACCAGGTCTTCTCGACATCAAGACAAACTCATCAGACTTATCGAACTTAATCCTCTTTTTAAGCGAATATCTAGCAACATAACCACATGATTCCGCTGTTACTTCACCAATACTAACAAGACCATTAGACCAAATCTTTTCAAGTGTTTTAGAAGTATAAAGCGGTTGCCCAAGAGCATTCCAGGAGATAACTTGCTTATCATCAAAATCATAACCGAACAATATCAGATGATAATGAGGCCTTCCATTTTGATCACCATATTCACCACAAGCAAAGAATCGAACTGGAACAACAAGCTCTTTTCTTAATCTTTTAAGGAAATCCTGTAAATCCTTTTTTACTAGTGGATGAGTAAGAACACGTTCACCGTTTTCATCAAAAGACCACTTCTTAGGAAGGTGTTTTAGATCATAAGTCAAAGTAAGAAAACAAGACTTCTGATGATAAAGAGATTCCGCCATCAAACGAACCGACCATTGAAAAGCATATTGTTTCATACACGAAGCACAATGACCACATGGAATCAACAATAGATCATCACCAAACTTAGACTTAGCTTCTTCATAAGAAAAATCCATCCTATTCAGGAACTTAATCTTACGTTTACCAGTTTCTTCGTTAATGGTAGTATATCGAGCTAATCGAGGCATATCACACATACTTTTATCCTAGACTTTTTTTTTTTTTTTTCAAGTATAATGAATATAGGGACTCCGATGGATGGACTTTTCTATCCATCTTTTATTATTCTTTTCTTATGTAAAAAGAGAAATATTTTCTTTTTAAGCACTTTTTCTTTTGAAAAGTGATACACTTAGTGATACACTATTAACACAAAGGAGTCCCAAAATGATTAAAAAAGAAAACACGAGGATAATATTCACTTTATCCCACAAACAAGCAAAATGGCTTAAAGATGGAGCCAAAAAATTAAACATCTCAGTCAGTCAATTTATTAAATGGTTAATTGACAAAAACATCTCCAGGATCATCTCAAGAGAGTTCGATGAGAAACAATACAAAGATCTCATCAAAATCGCTAAAATGCCATGGATAGATTTCAGTCCTGAAAAAGAATATGAATGGGATGAAAACATGGAAACATGGTACGAAAAAGAAGGAAAAAGATAATGAAATTAGTATATTTTGAAGAATCACAAAAAGTTAATATTTCACAACAATGGATCGGAATGGAAATGGGTCCAGTTGTTAATATGAATGTAAGAAGAATAGAAATAAAGAATGGAGAACTAAAAGCCTGGTTCTATGATTCTGATCAAGTTCTTAAAATAGATGTAAATAAAAAACCAGTCTTAATATCTTCAACATACGAATTAAAAATGTTAGAAGATTTTTGACACCTTCGAACTAACTCGGTGTCAGTCCGCACTATATAATCAAGATACACACGTGCGGACACTTACCCCCGCATACGCGACCCCTTCCTGCAAGACAAGAAGGGGTTTTCTAATACACACATCCAGGAACGAAGATTCCGTTCCTGGCTGAACAAAGGTGGACGTCCGTTCTCACAAAAAAAGACAGCCATTCGCACGTGAAACACGCGCGTTGGGCTGTCTAATTTGTTCGATACTCCGTCCTTGTCGATTTATACGTTATCGACCTTGACAACAGGAACCAACTGATTAACGATGATGGAAAATTGCTACGGCATTTTTGAAGCAAAGCTCTAAACCATCAATCATATCTAATCAGCCTATAATCAAGACCGCTAACGGCATAAAACGACATCAAGCCAATAACTTCATCAAAATAATAGCGGATGTGATTAAACCTTTAAGATCAACATCATCTTTTTCCTTCTTAGATGATTTTCCTTTTGTAGAATAAACATCTGATCCAGAAGAAGAACCAGCTGGAGAAATAGAACCCTGATTTAACGCATAATAAGGATTAATTCCAGCCTTTTTTAAGTCGTTAACTAAACGTTGATAAGTTGTATCTTCACGTTCCCATTCAGCAGCAGTCAAAGCCTTTTGAGCATTATATTCGTTTTGAGCTTCTTTATATTGTCTAACTCTTTCATCCCATTTACCATTCCATCCATTAAATAAAACTTCAGAACCAGAAATAACTGGAGATTGAGCAGGAGATTCAGAGTTTAAGTAAACTTCTTGAGCGGAAGCCATAATTAAATCCTATTCAATCCAGGAACGGAATAGAGAGGCATAACTCTGGTACATTGATAACGGAAATAGAAATCTCCAAAGAATTGATCAACATTAGAAGCTGAAGCAAACAAAGCATTATCTAATCCATTAGGATCTTCCGAAACAAACTTTGCATTAAGTGATGGTTTTCCAGATAAAACATCAGTCAAAGAATAATAGCTTAAAGATCCAGGTGCTAAAGGATTCATTAATCCTGTAGCTTTTGATTGCATATAACGATACTCATAATAAGGTTCGGTATAGCCGAAAGCTGAATCATCAATATCACCATCAGAATTAGCACCAAACCAAACCTCACTTGTTTTAATATCAACATTACCAATATGAGCAAGAGGTGGTTGGAAAATATCTAAGAACTCACGTTTTC
>CAMOSS010000057.1 GCA_946625055.1 uncultured Caryophanales bacterium | reverse complement strand
TTTACTCTGATTTCGAATTTTATTTAGAAGATTCACTAAATCCAGAGGAGAATTACACATATATTTTGGAAAAAACCAATGAAGTTCAAAGATTGAGCACTAACATTTCTGACGAAGTTAGGTTCGATTTATTTAAAAGTGAGTTCAATTATAAATTCACATTTAAAGAAGATGGAAACCTCATTGAATATGATTCTGGAACAGTTAAATTTACTGACACCACTGAATCTAAAGAAGAGTTCAGATCATTTGAATTCGTTGATAACAAAGCAAACTTCTTAACCTATTCATTTGATGTTAAGCTCGACTTTGACGATGACTTAAACCGTTATTCTGAACTTATCTTAACAATGACTGATACAGAAGATGAAACCAGAACTCAAACATTCGAACTCAATAAGACAAGTGAAGTTCAAACATTAACTTCTAGCGTCATTGAAACCGCGGATGGTGGTCCTGGTGGATATGTCCTTGATGTTAGACATTCAACATTCAATTATTCATTCTCATTTAAAGATAATGGTGATCTTGTCGAATTTAAGACTGGCACAATTAAGTTTAACGATTCAACAAATTCAGTCTCAGAATTTAGAGGATTGATTTGGGATAAATCCGCAAACTTCCTTACATATACCACTGAGGTTCAATTAGATTATCAAGATGATTTTGATTACTTTGAAGACTTCACTTTGACCTTTAAGAAAGTTGGAGGAAGTGAAAGAGAAGTTGAAGAGTTTAGCTTAACAAAGAATACTGAAGTGCAATCATTATTCTTCCATCAAGATCAAGCGGGATATCAAGTCGATGTTAGACATGGTTCTTACACCGCGACTTTAAAATATTTCTCTAAAGAGACAAATGAATATATCACCATTGATTATGAAGAATTTGAGTTCACAGATAACTCAGGTGCCATCAGTGCAATCAATAGTTTCACATGGGATGAAAAAGTTAACTTCAATGATTTGTCGTTCTCTGTCACTTTAGATTTACAAGATGATTTAGAAGTTATTGATAATATTCGTTTAGTCGTCACTGAAACTGATGAAGATAATCCTGGTGAATCCAAGACATTCCTCTTAGAGGAAACAAACGCTACTCAAGATTTGAATTTCAATTATAACGATCAAGGTGAAATGGTGGAGACCTCTCTCGATATTCCTGCTGGAACATTTGAATATCAACTTCTTTATGATTACGAAGGAGAAGAAGTAGAGTTTGTTAAGAAAGAGAATGTCTCATTCCAAAACAGCATTTCTTCTGAATTCTATAACTTTAATTTTGATTACATACTTTATGAAGATAACATGATCTATTTCAAACTCGATATGGACAATACAGCCGGCGAGTATGGAGAGATGAAACTTGTTTTAACACCTGTTTCAGATGCCCAAACTGGTGATTCTGAAGCCACCGGTTCAAGCGCTAACCCGATTGCTAATACAATCCAGGCTGATACTCAATGGCAAAGTTTAACTTATGACACTGTCTATATTAATAGAGATGATCGATTCACCATTCAAATTACTGCGGTCATCTATGATGCCAAGAATCCAGATGATCAAAATCCAGAAGTTAGAACACTGTTCACTTCAGATGAATTTACATTTGGCGAATATGATGGATCAGGTCATGTCTATGGTGGTAGAGCGGATGAATACCAATCCTTCTCTTCAAGTGAACAAGATCCAATCTTTAGATATACACCTTATTATGAATTAGGAAATAGAAGTGAATTTGGAAGCTTCCGCCTGAGAATTGAAACATCAAGTGGTAATACATATGATTATGAGATTCAAACCTGGGATGGAAGTGGCAGTACAGAACGAGAGATTCATCTCAACACCCCAGCTTATGTTAATGGTGAATATACTGGTGGCGATGCTCCATCAATCAACATCCTTGAAGAAATTGGTGAAGATAAGCCAGTAAAAATCGAACTATTCTACGAAACATTTGAAGATGATCCTGACCATCCAGGATCACAAATAACAAATGAAAATGTGATGGTAACACATGAAAGTTATGTGTTCTATATTTATTAAAAGTTTTTAGGAGGTTAGAGTTATGAAAAAAGAAACTAAAAACAAAATTATCAGATGGTCATTGTTCGGAGTATTAATGATCGCGACAATCTTATTATTCATCTTCAGCCCACAACTATACGGAGTAAAAGTTGGTGTGGATGCGGATGGAAACACAATTTGGGATCCTATTTCTATTTTTAATAGAACAGTATCCGGAAACAAGTATTTGCAATACATGTTTGAACATGCGATTCCAAACACTCTTCAAACTATTCAAATCGTCGGTGTTGCAGTCTTACTTGCCGTTGCCCTTCACTACTTAGCCAAGATTACATTCCATGGCAAAAAAGCTATCACCATTTCTAAGTTAGTTGTGAACTTCTTAAAATGGGTCATCGCAATTGCGGCTGTATTCTTCATCTTACATGCATGGGGAGCAAATACCACAATGATGCTTGCCTCTGCAGGTGTTGTCACCCTCATTATTGGTCTTGGTTCACAAGCTTTAGTGGCTGATATTTTAGCCGGTATATTTATTGTCTTTGAAGGAGACTTCCAAGTTGGTGATATCGTTATCATTGATGGTTGGAGAGGTGAAATCCAAGAGATTGGTGTTAGAACCACAAAATTAATCGACGCTGGTGGTAATGTCAAAATTATCAATAACAGTGAAATTAAAACCATCATCAACCAAACAAAAGAACTTTCTATTGCCAAATGTTATGTCGGTATTGGTTATGAAACCCGTATTGAAAACGTTGAAGCTGTTATCGCAGATAACATCAAAAACATTAAAGATAAGATTCCAGGTGTTGTTGAAGGTCCTTATTACATGGGTGTTTCTGAACTCGCTGAAAGTTCAGTGAACTTACTTTTCATCGCTAAATGTAAAGAAGGAGATATCTATCAAGTTCAAAGAGATTTGAATAGAGAAATCAAGATTCTTTTCGATGACAACAACATCAATATCCCATTCAACCAAGTCGTTGTTCATATGGGTGAAGAAGATAAACCAAAAGAAGTTGTTTCAAAGAAAAATCTAAAGAAAGCTGAAGAGTTCACTGAAGAACAAAAAGAACTTTCTAGAGATATTGAAATTGAAAATCAACAATAATTCTAACCTTGTAATATAAAAAAGAAAGAGCCTTATAGGCTCTTTTTGATTAACTCTTTTATGTAATTTGCTAACTCTTCAACGCCTTCATCTTTAAGGGCGGAGACCTCAAATATCTTGGCCTCACTATTTCTTCTTAAGATGTTTTGTTTGCATCTTTCAAAGTCGAAGTTGAAGATTTCTTTAACGTCTTTTTTAGTGATAACGGCGATCTTACTGACTTGGAACATCAATGGATATTTCAGTGGTTTGTCATCACCTTCAGGAACACTTAATAACATCATGTTGATATTTGATCCGGTGTCGAATTCTGCTGGACAGACAAGATTTCCAACATTTTCTAAGAACAAGAGATTTAATCCTTCAATGTCGAAGTTATCAATCGCATCATGTGTCATCTGGGCGGTTAAGTGACAAGCACCAGAAGTGTGGATTTGAATTGTCTTTACTCCGGTTTGTTCAGAAATGGTTTTTGCATCAACATCTCCATCGATGTCTGCTTCCATCACTCCGATGTTAAAATCTTTATTTAATATTTTTATAAGTTTTGTCAGAAGAGTAGTTTTACCTGAACCAGGTGACGCCATAACATTTATCATATAAATGCCTTTGGACTTGAGATATTTTCTCAATTCATCAGCTCTTTTTGAATTTTCTTGTAAAACATCTTCTTTAACTTTTATTACTTGAAAGTCCATTCTTTTTACCTCGGAAGTCATTGTACCACAAAATAAAACTATCAAAAAGTAGTATTCTACTTTATAATGTTAATACGTATGGACACAGTTAGAACAATTCTTCTTCATCGTTCAGCTTATGCTGACAATGATTTAGAAGCCGATGCATTAAGAGCTTATCTTAAAGATAAAGGGGTTTTCGTTGTTAACTTGATGTCATCTCCAGGAGCGGGAAAGACAACCACTCTTATTTCTTTAATTAACAAGATTAAAGATAAACTAAGAATTGGTGTTATGGAAGCCGATATCGACTCCGATGTCGATGCGATTAATGTCGCCAAACAAACTGGAGTGAAATCCATACAATTACATACTGGTGGAATGTGCCATCTCGATGCTGGAATGACAAAGGCTGGTTTAGATGGTATTGACATGTCTGACCTAGACTTAATCTTTTTAGAGAATGTTGGTAACTTAGTCTGCCCAGCAGAATTTGATACCGGTGCAAGTCTTGATGTCATGATTCTTTCCGTTCCAGAGGGCGATGATAAGCCTTTAAAATATCCTCTCGTCTTTGAAAAGAGCGACCTTGTTATCATTAATAAGATTGACGCTCTTCCTTATTTCAACTTCGATTTAGATAAGGTCAAAGAGAGAATTAAAATGAGAAATAATAATGCCACTATAATCCCTATCAGTGCGAAGACTGGTGAAGGTGTCGATTTAGTTGCAGATTATTTTATAAATAAAGTTAAGTGTTTTAAGGAGTAAACATTATGGGTGAACAAAACACAAAAATCAAATCCAAATATGAAGGTGAACAAGGATTTGAGTACGAAAAAGAGTATAGAAAACTCGCGAAAAAAATCACCGACGTTGTTGTCCACAAATTAGGCGGTGTCAAGACCACCGATCCTGAATATTGGGGATTAAGAGAAGTGCTTTCTATTGAGATGGTGAGAATTCTCAATAAATTGAAACTTCGTAAGTTCTACACATTTGAAGAACTTTTGGCAATGAACAAGGAATACAATCCAGTTGATTTCCAAAAATTATTAGATGAAATGTCAGTTATTGGTATTCTTGAATACGACTATGGTGATAACTACGCTTGGGATCATCCAATTGAAGATGCTCCAAAAGTTAAAAGATATCGTTTATGTTTCTTCGTTCCAGGTTCAGCAGAATTAATGAACTCAACCGTGGAAAGAATTAACAAGAATCCTGCAGTTGCTTCTTTCTTTGAAAGAATGACATTTATTCCATTAGCTGGTATCACAGAAATGATTCCTCCTGGTGGTGATGGTGTTGGTATGCACGTCATCCCAGTTGAAAAGGCTATTGAACAAACACCAGAGGCCATCGATGTTGAAAAGATCTCTCACTGGTTAAAGAAATATGATGGTCACATCTCCGCGGGTATTTGTTCCTGCCGTGCTTCAAGAGCAATCTTAGGCGATGGCTGTATCGATGATGTCGATGATTGGTGTATCCAACTCGGTGATATGGCTGATTATACAGTCGAAACTGGTCGTGCTCACTACATCACAAAAGAAAGAGCCTTAGAAATCTTAGAACAATCTGAAAAGAATGGTTTCGTTCACCAAATCACAAACATTGATGGTGAAAACAAGATCTTTGATATTTGTAACTGTGACGTGAAGATTTGTAACGCTTTA
>CAMOSS010000056.1 GCA_946625055.1 uncultured Caryophanales bacterium | reverse complement strand
TATGGATTTAGGACAAAAGAGGAGATGGAACAGTATCATTATCACTGTCCAAAAGTCGATAGTCCTGATGAAATATTTATATTTTTTGCACAAAAAAACAGCTCTAACTAAGGGCTGCTTTTATTACATATTTTTTGCTAACTCTTTCATCTTCTTATCGATGTAATCTGTGATTTTATCTCGATCGACATCATATGTGATAGCGAGTTCGTCAAGAAGCATATTTTTTGCGCTTTCTAATATATCGAAGTCCACTGGACCAAACTTAACTTTTTCAGGAAGTTGTTCTGCGGTTTGATATAAATAGAGTTGTTTAACAAGATAAACGATATCTAAGATATTGCCAGAAGCGATTCTACGTTTGAAATCATCTCTTCTTTGTTTTGTGTTCGCGTTGAATTCTTCTTCGAGTTGGAGCATGTACATTAAGATACCATCCGCATTCTCTTTATCCATGACTGGGCGAATGATTTTTGTCGCGTTTGCAACAGGGACATAAATCGCCACGTTGTTGGTTCTTTTTGCTTTTAAAGTAAAATAGTCTATTCCAGACATATTTGCCGTTCCAGTAATAACTGCAAGGCCATCTCTATAGTGAACTACGATATCATTTACCTTAAACATCCCATATCTCCACGTATATATTATCTCACAAAAGATGTCTTTTTTCTAAATGAACTTTAAAAGATTTGTACTATATTTGATATTATCGACGTTTTTCTCTCATCCTTATTTAGTAAATAAATATATAATGATTAAGAAAGAAGGATTCATACCATGAATAATAAAATTTCAGCTAAACAATGGATATCTTTTCTTGTCGCTGGATTTGTCGGCCAAATCGCCTGGGCACTTGAAAACATGTATCTTAATGTTTTTGCCTTCCGTTCCTCAGGAAGCTATGATTTTATTCCTATTATGACTGCAGCAAGTGCTGCTGCTGCCACTATTACAACCCTTTTAATGGGAGCCTTATCAGATAGATTAGGAAAAAGAAAAGCCTTTATAACCTTTGGTTATATCATTTGGGGTGTTTCAATTATTCTCTTTGCTTTATTTGATACCCACTCACCAATGTCTATCGTTGGCAATTCTGGTATGTTAGCAGGAACAATGATTGTTATCATGGACTGTGTTATGACATTCTTTGGCAGCACCGCAAATGATGCTGCATTTAATGCTTATGTTACAGACAACACCAATGAAAATAATAGAGGAAAAGTTGAAAGTGCTCTTTCAATTCTACCTATGGTAGCCATGATTCTAATGACTGTTTTAGGTGGCGTTTTAGTTCCTAATAAAGATTCAAGTTGGATGATCTTCTTCATCATCTTTGGTGGTCTTACCACTGTTGCAGGTATTGCATTATTATTCTTACTTCCAAAAGACACTCTTGTTCCTAATAAAGAGGAACCGTATGTTAAAAATATATTTTATGGCTTTAGACCATCAGTCATTAAGGCTAATCCAATGCTCTATATCACATTAGTGGCATTTGGTGTTTTCAATATTGCTATCCAAGTATTCTTCCCATATTTCATCGTTTATATTCAAAATGTTTTAGGCCTTGTAGAGATGGACTTTATTATCACTATCGGTGCTGTTCTTGTCGTCGCTTGTATTATTACAGTCGTATTTGGCTTATTTATGGACAAAATTGGAAAGAACAAGATTATTATTCCAAGCATCTGTGTTGCCGCTGTTGGAGCCTTATTATTCTTCTTTGCAAATAATATGGTCTTTGCCATTATCGCTGGAATTATCTTAATGTCTGGATATTTAGTTTCCACCGCAGTCTTTGGAGCGAAAATCCGTGACTTTACTCCAAAAGAAGGTGTTGGTCTATTCCAAGGCATCAGATTAATCTTCATGGTTTTAATCCCAATGGTCACCGGACCATATATTGGCAAAGCCTTAATGCATATCAATATGCAAACATATACTGATCCTGAGTTTAATATCACATCAATCCAACCTAACCAATATATCTTCTTAGGCGCGATTGTTTTCTTCTTACTTTCCCTTATTCCAATCATTATCTTATTAAGGAAAGAAAAGAAGAACCAACAACCAGTTAACAATGAAAACGATGAACAACAATAATATCCCATTATCTGAATATCCAAGACCACAATTTGTAAGAGATTCATATCTCTCATTAAATGGTTTGTGGGACTACGTAATTAAGGAAGATGAATCCCTTCCTGAACTTTATGATGGAAAGATTGTTGTTCCATTTTCTCCTGAGACCAAACTCAGTGGTGTTCTTAGAAATGTTACTCCGAAAGATTATCTTTTCTATCATTTAGAATTCAAACTAGAGGAATCATTTATTAGAGATAAAGTCATTCTTCATTTTGGAGCAGTTGATCAAATCGCTGAAGTATTTTTAAATGGCGAATTCCTTATAAAACATATCGGTGGTTTCACCCCATTTGAAGTTGATATTAAGCCTTATCTAAAAGAGACAAACCATCTTGTTTTAAGAGTGAAAGATATTACTGATGAAGGTTATTATTCTCGTGGCAAACAAAAGATTAAACGCGGAGGAATCTGGTATACACCTCAATCTGGTATTTATATGCCTGTGTGGCTAGAATCTGTTTCTAACGATTATATTGATGAAGTCAGGTTTACCCCAAATATCGATGAAAAAAACCTAATTATTCGCGTAAAAACCGCTTCTTCTTTTGTAAATCTATCTTTTGAAGGAAAGACGTTCTCTATTAAACCTAATGAAGATTGTATCATTCCTGTTGAGAATATGCATCTTTGGTCACCTGAAGATCCATATCTTTATGGATGTGTATTAAGAACAGTAAATGATAGGGTAAAATCATACTTTGCAATGAGAAAGTTTTCTACCATCAAAGATGAAGATGGATATTATCGTTTAGCCCTTAATAATAAACCATATTTTATGAAAGGTGTTTTAGATCAAGGTTATTGGTCTGATTCGTTGTTAACCCCACCAAATGATGAGGCTTACATTAAAGATATTTCTCTCGTTAAATCACTTGGCTTTAATACAATTAGAAAGCATATCAAAGTGGAATCCCTTAGATTCTATTACCACTGCGACAGATTAGGAATGATTGTCTTCCAAGACTTTATCAATGGAGGCGGTCAATATAAGTTCCCAACCATTGCTTTCCCATTAATCACAAATATTCATTGGAAAGATAACCACTATAGTTTATTTGCAAGAACCTCTAAAGAAGGAAGAGAACAATTCATCGAAGAAGCAAAAGACATCGTTAACTATTTATATAACTCTCCTTCCATTGGTTTATGGACCATCTTTAATGAAGGCTGGGGTCAGTTTGATTCTAAAATGGTTTATAAGGAGATGCTCAATATTGATAACTCAAGATTATATGACCACGCATCTGGCTGGCATGATCAAGGTATAAGTGATGTCAAATCATTACATGTATACTTCAAAAGAGTGAAAGCCCCTTCTAAGAAAGCGATGAAAAACCGTGCTTTCCTCCTTTCAGAATGTGGTGGTTATTCACTTGCAACTCCAAACCATATGTTCTCTGAAAAGACATTTGGCTATAAGACATTAAAATCTAGTGAAGATCTTGTGAAAGAATATGAGAAGTTTATGAAAAGAGATATCCTCCCGAATATCTCTAAAGGTTTAAGTGGTTTCATCTACACCCAACTTAGTGATGTAGAAGATGAACTCAATGGTTTTATCACCTTTGATAGAAAAGCCATAAAGGTTGATGAGTTTAAAATTAAAACAATAAATAAAGAAGCAAATTATAAATAAAAAATCTATCCCAATATTTATATTAATATTTCTATTTATTTAATACTTTGTATAACTAAATATAAATATAGGGATAAAAATTTGACCCTTAAATTTCTCTATAAAAGGGTCTTATTTTTTGTTAGACTTTTCTTCGACAAAGCAAAGTCATAAAAACTCGGAACGGAGGCCTCGCTAATATGGACACAGAAAGTGAGGTGATTACAATGAGAGACTTTCAAAAAGAAGTTTTCAAACTTCTAAAGATTGCTCTTTATTGTCTCTTCTTAGCTTTGATAGCATGGCTGTTAAAATAAAAAGAGCCCTTCCCAACTAGTACCATCTAAGTGTCGGCGAGGCTCCGTTCTTCTGGTTATATTATATCAAAAAAATATTAGAAACAACTACCTTTTCTCTTCTTACGGCAGTTTTCAATATTTGGACAATGATAACAAAGTTCGTTTTCGTTTGATGTCTTGTTTCTATACACTAAAGCGTTTTGAATTGTGGTCTCCGCAATATTATCTAAAGCATCTTTTGTTAAGAACGCTTGGTGAGAAGTCATTAAGACATTTGGAAGAGAAATAAGTCTTGCTAAGACATCATCGTCAACGATGTGGCCAGAGAAGTCATTAAAGAAGATATCATTTTCTTCTTCATAAACATCTAAACAAGCCGCTCCAATGATTCTATCTTTTAATCCTTCTAACAAAGCGACACTATCAATCAATGCCCCTCTTGAAGTATTAACAATCGTTACGCCCTTTTTCACGAGTTTTAAAGTGTCTTTATTAAACATGTGCATTGTTTCTTCTGTTAAAGGACAATGGAAGGAAATAATATCACTTCTCTTATAGAGTTCTTCTAAAGAAACATATTCCGCTTTGACGGAATCGTTTGGGAATTTATCAAATGCGAGAACTTTCATTCCAAAGCCATTACAAATATCGATAAAGATACGGCCAATTTTACCTGTTCCAACGACACCGACAGTTTTACCGTGTAAATCAAAACCAGTAAAACCAGAAATATTAAAGTTAAAGTCTCTAGTTCTGTTATAGGCTTTATGAATTCTTCTGATAGAAGTTAAAAGTAAAGCCATCGCATGTTCTGCGACTGCATATGGAGAATAAGCAGGGACACGGTAGACATGGATCTTTCCATAACAAGCTTTAACATCAACATTGTTATAGCCCGCGCATCTAAGAAGGATGAATTTAATATCGTTTTGATATAAGGCATCGACAACTTCTTTATTCACGATATCGTTAACAAAGATACAAACACCATCAAACCCTTTTGTTAATGAAACAGTGTTCATCGATAACTTTGTATCGAAATATGATATTTCAATATCATTTTGATGATTATATTTTTCAAAGGATTCACGGTCATAATCCTTAACATCAAACATCGCAATTCTCATATAGTATTCCCCTTTATCCTAAGATACTGTTCATGACTAAAGAACCAAGTTCAGAGGCTCCTTCAATTCTTCTTTCAGCTTCTTCAGGGCTCACATAATCCATATTATAGGCTGAAACCATATGGAAATTTTCAATACCCCATAAATGACATAGGGCTTTTAAATATGGAGAGGCTTGTTCAAGTTCACTACCATCAGGAATATCCATTCCGCGTGTACATACATAGACCATGTGTTTAATCTTTGAAATACCTAAACATGTTGTCCCATCATCATGGAACATAACATCAGGAATAGAAATCTTTTCTAAGAATGTTTTAAGTAAGGCAGGAATTCCCATATCCCAAAATGGAGTGGCAATAAATAAGACATCAGATTCACTGATTTCTTTAGAAAGGTCATAGAACAATTGCTCAACACCATCTTTCCCCATTTTATTAAATGATTCAGTGTTATAAGGCACTAAATTTAAATAATTAAGGTCGATAGATTTCACAACGACATGATCTGGGACCGCTTCAAGCATTTTTTGTGCGATTTTAAGGCTTCTAGAGTCTTTTTCTCTCACGCATGAGTTAATAAACATTATTTGCATAA
>CAMOSS010000055.1 GCA_946625055.1 uncultured Caryophanales bacterium | reverse complement strand
TGAAAACAAGATCTTTGATATTTGTAACTGTGACGTGAAGATTTGTAACGCTTTACGTACTGCAATGTTATTTAATACTCCAAACTTATCACGTTCTGCTTATACCGCTAATGTCACAAAGACAAACTGTGTCGCCTGTGGTCAATGTGTTGAAAACTGTCCAGCCGGCGCTGTTAAATTAGGTCAAAAATTATGTGATGGAAAAGGTATGGAAGTCAAATATCCACAAGCACCTCTCCCAGATAAGATTAAATGGGGCAAATATGCTTGGGATGAAAACTACCGTGATACCGCTAGAGTTTCTGACACCTATGAAAGTGGTACCGCTCCATGTAAGACAGCATGTCCAGCCCACGTCCCAGTTCAAGGTTATTTAAAGAAAGCTCACGAAGGTAAATACCAAGAAGCCTTAGCCTTAATTAAGACACAAAACCCATTCCCAGCAGTCTGTGGTCGTGTTTGTAATAAGAGATGTGAACAAGCTTGTACACGTGGTAATGTTGACCGTGCAGTCGCTATCGATGCCGTTAAGAAATTCGTTGCTGACTTCGATCTCAAAGCCGAAACAAGATATGTTCCAGAAAAGATCATTCCAAATACACATGGTGAATTTGAAGAAAAGATTGCTATTATCGGTGCAGGCCCAGCCGGTTTAACCGCTGCTTACTACTTAGCAGTTATGGGCTTCAGACCAACAGTTTTTGAAAAGAATAAAAAACCTGGTGGTATGTTAATGTATGGTATTCCAACCTATAAATTAGAAAAGGATATCATCGAAGCTGAAGTTGAAATTATTAAAGACCTCGGCGTCGAAATCAAGTGTGGTGTTGAAGTCGGTAAAGACGTCACAATTGAAGAACTCAAGAAACAAGGTTATAAAGCCTTCTATATTGCCATCGGTTGTCAAGGTGGCAGACGTCCTGGCGTCTTAAATGATGATGCTAAAGGAACAGAAATCGCTGTTGATTATCTCCGTAAAGTTCAAGATGAACAAAAAGAATTCAAAGGCGATGTCGTGGTCGTCGGTGGTGGTAACGTTGCCGTTGACTGTGCAAGAACCGCTCATAGATTAAAAGCTAAATCCGTGAAGATGTTCTGTCTAGAAGATAGAGAGTCCATGCCAGCCTCCAAAGAAGAGGTTGAAGAAACCCTCGCTGAAGACATTGAAATCAACAACTCTTGGGGACCAAAAGAACTCAAAGTTAATGAAAAAGGTGAGGTTATTGCCATTGTTTTCAAGAAATGTCTCAGAACAATCGATCCAAAAACACTCAAGTTCTCACCTGAATATGATGAAAATGAAACCATGGAAGTTCCAGCTGATAAAGTGGTCTTCGCCATCGGTCAAGCCATCGTTTGGGGCGACTTACTTAAAGGTTCAAAAGTCACATTCTGGAGAGGCAATTACCCACTCGCAGACAAGATGACATATCAAACCGCTGATGAAGATATCTTCGTTGGTGGTGACGTCTACACTGGACCAAAATTCGTTATTGATGCTATCGCTGCTGGTCACGCTGTTGCCGATGCTCTTGCAAGACACGTCAGACCAATGGCTCACCCAACAATTGCCTACAATCGTCGTGGATTTACAATGTTAAATAAAGACGATATCACCCTCCCAGGTTACGATGAAGCTGGAAGACAAGAAGAAGGCATGGATGAAAGCATTGACTACAAGAATTCCTTCCGTGATGCCCATAAGACACTTACCGAAGAGCAGGTTAAAATTGAAACCGCAAGATGTCTCTCTTGTGGTGCCGCAGTTGTCGACCCTCATAAGTGTATCGGTTGTGGTATCTGTACAACAAAATGTAAATTCGACGCTATCCACTTGGTGAGAGATCATCCAGAGTGTTCCAACATGAGAGTGGCCGAAAAGAAAGTTACAGGTCTTGCCGCCTACGCTTTAAAACGTGCATTCAAGATTCTCTTCAACTCCGGTTCTAAAGAAGCAAGAATGATGGCCAAGAAACGTCGTGCATGGAAGAAAGCCACTAAAGAGTGGAGAAAGACACATCCAAATACAGGTAACTCCATCGATGCATGAGTTAGGGATTGTCGTACACGTCGTTAATCAAATTGAAAAACTCGCTAAAGAGAAAAATGTCAAACAAGTCATTGAACTAACACTTGAAGTTGGTGAAGTCAGTGGAGTTGTCAAAGAATACTTTGTCGATGCCTTTGAATGGTCAAAGAAAAGAACAGAGTATATGAAAGACTGCAAACTGAATCTCATCTTCATTCAAGGTATCTCCTACTGTGAAGATTGTAAGGAAACTTATCCAACCACTAAATATGGAAAAGAATGTCCAAAATGTGGTGGCGGACACACTTACCTTGTCACTGGGCGAGATGTTATGATTCGAGATGTCAAAGTAATTTAATTTAAGAGGTAGCCTTAGGCTACCTTTTTTATTTATAAAATCTAAAAAAATAGACGTGGCTATTTTTCTTTTTTAACGAGAGAAAATGTTATATGATAAAAACACCTATGAAAGAGATTAGACGTTTTGATTTATCAAAAGGCTTCGATCCAAAAGATATTAAGGATCTTAATGAAAATGAACTCGAAGCTTTAGCCTCTGATATTAGAGAGAATATTCTTTTAAATACCGCGAAAAACGGAGGCCATCTTTCAAGCAACCTTGGTATTGTTGAACTCACAATGGCTATTCATAAATTCTTTGATCTTCCAAAAGACAAAGTGATTTTTGATGTTGGCCATCAGTGCTATACCCATAAGATTTTAAGTGGTAGAAGTCTTGATAGATTAAGAAAAGAAGATGGTGTCAGCGGATTCCAAAAAAGAGAAGAATCAGTCTACGACTGTTATGAAGCTGGCCACTCTTCTACATCTATCTCTGCAGCGATGGGTATGGCCCTTGCAAGAGATTTAAATGGTGATAATTATAATGTTATCGCGGTCATTGGAGATTCATCATTTGCAAATGGTTTATCTTTAGAAGCCATGGATAACCTCGGTAATTTTAAGCATAAAATCATTATTATCATTAATGATAATGACCGTTCTATTTCTCCAGCGATTAAGGGTGTATCAAATAACTTCTTTGAAAGAATGCGTTTATCTAAACGTTATTTAAGGGCCAAAGCTCGTTATAAAAGAGTGCTTTGCAAACATAAAATTACAAAACCGATTTACACTGTGACATCAGCGATTAAGAATTTCTTCTCTCGTCATATCTTTAGAAAGAAAATCCTTAAAGATTTGAATCTTTATTGCATCACGAAAGTGGATGGACATGATTTTAAAGCGATGGAAAAAGCCTTTAAACTCGCTGAGAACGCTCCAACGAGTGTGATTATCCATGTCACCACCACAAAAGGTAAAGGCTATGAATTAGCGGAAAAAGATATTGCTGGTACATGGCACGGTGTTGAACCATTTGATGTCAAGAGTGGTGAAAAATTAAATAAGATTCCAGAAGGCTATTATAAATGGTCGCATCTCTATTCACATTTAATGAGAGATGAAATGGAAAAAGATAATAAAGCAGTTTTAATAAACGCGGCCACAACAGTGGGATCTCACCTTGATGGGATATTTAAAAAATATCCTGATAGATGTTTTGATGTCGGTATCAGTGAAGAACACGCTTCTACATTCGCTAGTGGAATTGCAAATAACGGTAACCATGTATTTCTTTCTTTATATTCAACATTCCTTCAAAGAGCCTATGATGAAGTTTCTCATGATATTGCCAGAATGGATTTACCAGTCACTTTAATGGTGGACCGTGTCGGTCTTCCTGGTGATGATGGTGAAACACATCAAGGTATATTTGATATTGCTTATTTATCCAGCATTCCAAATATCGCTATCGCTATGGGTAAAGATCAAAACGAAGCCAAAGCCTTAATAGAGTTTGCAAGAACTTATAAACATCCTTTAGCGATCCGTTATCCAAGAGGAATGTTTAAATTAAGCGAAGAAAAAGAGCTTCCTCCATTGTCCTTAGGAGAATGGAAAGTGGAAAATAAAGGCAAAGATATTGTAATAATTTCTTATGGTCAAGTCATCAATGAATTATTAAATAAGTTTGATAATGCTGAAATTGTGAATGCGATATTCCAAAAGCCAATTGATGAAAATGTTTTAAAGAGCCTCTTAGGATTTAAACATATTGTTATTTACGATATTTATGGAACAAAAGAGGGCTTCTCAAATATTGTTACTTCTAAACTTATTGAATTAGGTTACAAAGGGGACATTCATCAATTATCTATCCCTACTGACTTTATTAAGCAAGCTTCAATTCAAAGACAACTCGAACTATTGAAAATAGATATTAATTCACTCGATAGTTTTATCAAAGGGCTTAAATAATGAAAGTGGAATTAATTAAACCTATCGGTCATTGTTTTGGAGTGATTAAGGCCATCGAACTTGCAAAGCAAGTGAGAAAAGATTTTCCAGAAAAGAAAGTCTATGTTTTTGGCTTCTTGGTACATAATGAAGATGTCACAAATGAATTAAAAGAAGAAGGGATTGAAACCATTGATATCACAAACATCAATCCTTTAGAAAGATTAGAAGAGTTCAGTGAGAATGATATTGTCATCTTCACTGCCCATGGACATCCAAAATCATATGAGGATGTTCTAAATAAAAGAGGTGTGAAATATCTTGACGCCTCATGCCCTAAAGTTCTTAAGTCATTTGAGATGATTCAAAGAGCAAAAGAAACTATCTATATCGGTAAAGATAAACATCCTGAAACAGTCGCGGCTTTAACCAAATCAGATAATGTTCATCTCTACGATATTAAAGGTGGCTTTGACTATTCAAAAGTCACAAGTGATAATCCAATTGTTTTAAATCAAACCACATTATCATTCTTGGAACTTAAAGAGATTCATGAAGATATCAAAAGGCATCTTCCAAACTCTCGCATCGAGAATGAAATATGTGACGCGACTCTCTTAAGACAAAAGGCAATTATCAACCTTAAAGATGACATCGATCTCATCGTTATTGTTGGATCAAAAATGTCGTCAAACACGAATAAATTATTTGAAGTAGCAAAGAAAGATCATCCATCAAAAAAAGTCATTTTTGTGGAAAATATCAGGGATTTAGGGGCTTTTTCTTCAAATTATAGACACGCAGCGATTGTTGGAGGGACCTCAACCCCTCTATCCACAATCAACAAAATTAAAGAGTATTTAGAAAGGTTATGAAGATGGAAAACGAACCAATGACAATTCATCATGTTGCCTTCATTATGGACGGTAATGGGAGATGGGCTAAACAAAGAAATCTTCCAAGACACGAAGGTCATAAAGAGGGATGCAAAAGAATCATTGAGATTTTTGATGCTTGCAAAAAACATCACATCAAAGTCATGACCTTGTATGCCTTCTCAACAGAAAACTGGAATCGTCCAAAGATGGAAATCAGACATCTTTTCCATTATTTAAAAGTGTTCTTTGAAACAAACATCAACAAACTCATGAAAGACAAAGCTAGAGTTCAAGTTATGGGCGATATTTCTAAACTTCCAGAAGCCACTCAAAAAGTTATTATTAAAGCTATAGAAAAAACTAAAAACAATGATGACTATGTTTTAAACATCGCTTTGAACTATGGAAGCAAACAAGAACTTGTAAAAGCCACTAAAGAAATTGCTCAAGAAGTTAAGGAAGGAAAAGTCAATATTGATGAAATCAATGAGCAAATGATTTCTGATCATTTATATACATCAAACTTACCAGAAATTGATTTAATGATTAGAACAAGTGGTGAGCAAAGATTATCTAACTATCTTTTATATCAACTCGCTTATTCTGAATTTATTTTTACTAAAACATATTGGCCTGATTTCAATGAGGCTGAATTTGATAAATGCGTTGAAGAGTTTTATAGACGGAACAGACGCTTCGGGAGAATTGAATAATTTTAATGCGCCTGTAGCTCAGTCGATTAGAGCGCAACCCCCCGAAGGTTGAGGTCGTGTGTTCAACTCACACCAGGCGCTCCA
>CAMOSS010000054.1 GCA_946625055.1 uncultured Caryophanales bacterium | reverse complement strand
GTTGCTTTAACAGCGACTTTCCAACCTTTATATCTCTCTTCAATTTCTTTAACAGACATTCCTGGTTTAAAAATTGCTTGATATGAGTGAATACTTCTAATTTCATCCATATCTTTATAGAAACCGCTATAAAGGCCAGCAAGATAAGCAGCACCTAACGCTGTTGTTTCTAAACATGTTGGTAATTTGATTTCGGTTCTTAAAATATCACTTTGGAATTGCATCAAAAGTTTATTCTTTGTGGCCCCACCATCAACCTTAAGGGATTTAAGTGGTATACCAGATTCTTTCTTCATGATTTCGAAGACATCTTTACATTGATAGGCAATACCTTCTAAAGACGCTCTGATGAATTGATGTTTATTGGTGTTTCTTGTTAAACCAAAGACGGCACCTCTAGCTTCATCATCCCAATATGGAGTTCCTAAACCAACGAAGGCTGGAACAACATAAACACCTTTGGTGGATTCACATTGCATCGCTTCAGTTTCTGAATCATTTGAAGTATGAATTAATCTCATTTCATCTCTTAACCATTGAACAATAGCTCCACCAACGAAGACTGATCCTTCAAAAGCGTAAGTAATCTTACCGTTTATTCCCCAGGCCACTGTGGTTAATAAACCATTCTTAGAAAGAATTGGTTGATCACCAATATTCATAAGCATGAAGCAACCTGTTCCATAAGTATTCTTTGCATCGCCTGGATTAACACAGATTTGTCCAAATAATGCTGCTTGTTGGTCACCAGCAACACCAGTAATGTGGGCATCGGTGTTAAAGAAGACGGCTTGTCCATAATCCGCACTGGATTCTTTAACTTCTGGAAGCATACATTTTGGAATATTAAATAATTTTAATAATTCATCATCCCATTTGTTTTCTTTTATATTATATAAAAGAGTTCTGGAAGCATTTGACATATCGGTAGCGTGTGTCTTCCCTAATGTCATCTTATAAATAATCCAAGAGTCAATGGTTCCGAACATAAGTTCACCTTTTTCTGCTCTTTCTTGGGCTCCTTCCACATGGTCAAGCATCCATCTAATTTTAGATGCTGAGAAATATGGATTGATTAAAAGACCAGTTTTCTCATGGATGAATTCTTTTTTATCTTCTAATTTTTGACAGATCTCCACTGTTTGTCTTGATTGCCAAACGATAGCGTTACAAATTGGCCAGCCAGTTTTCTTATCCCAGATAACGGCGGTTTCTCTTTGATTTGTAATACCGATGGAATCGACATATGAAAAGTTCACATTGGCTTTAACCAATACTTCATTGACAACGTCGATAACACTAATCCAAAGGATTAGAGCATCTTGTTCCACCCATCCTGAGTGTGGGAATAAACATTGAACCTCCCTTTGTGCTTGGAAGCATGGATTGCCATCATGATCGAAAAGAATGGCTCTTGTGGATGTTGTTCCTTGGTCAACCGCTAAAATGTACTTTTTCATAAGTCCCTCCTATTTTTTGGTTTTGAACAATTTTTCAATATCATTAGCTTCTTTAATAATAGAGTCACTTAAAACTTCGGCTCTACCAGAAGTCACTAAGACATCATCTTCAATTCTCACACCGATCTTTAATTCTGGGAAATAAAGACCTGGTTCAACAGTGATAACGTTACCTTTTTCTAAAGGTCTACTTCTATCAGAAATATCATGGGTATCTAAACCGAGATGGTGTGAAATATTGTGAATGTAATATTTTCTAATATCTTCTTCTGGGGAGATTAATTTTAATCTCACACATTCATTTTTAAGATAATTAGTCGCGAATTCTTGAAGGTCTTTAATGGTTAAGCCTTCTCTAATATAGGCAATCACTGCTTTGTTGCAGTTTAAGACAGCTTCATAGACTTTTCTTTGCATTGGTGAATAAACACCACTGACTGGATATGTTCTTGAAATATCCGCACAGTAAAGATTCTCACGATATCCTAAATCAAAGAGGATGATATCATCGGCTTGAATCTTACAATCTTGTGTTGGATAGTGAAGACATGTAGAGTTAACTCCGGCTCCCACGATTGTTGAGAAGGCAAGATTACTTCTACCTTTTTCTCTTCCAGAGAATTCGAATAAATCAGCGAGTTCATATTCATACATTCCTGGTTTTAAGGCTTTAATCAAACGGTTAATACCAATGTTTGTTTTACGGATGGCGGCTCTTAACTCTTCAATCTCTAATTCAGATTTCACCATACGCATATCTCTAATCATTGGATAGACATCGATGATATTAAGGTTATATTTTGCTTTAAAATCTTCAGCGAGACTTTTTGTGGAATACTCGTTTTTGATTTTTATTTCAGGAGCTAAATCAACGTAAAGATTTTTAATCTCTCCGTATTTGCCTTCAAAAACAAGTGTTAACATGCTCGCAAAAGCGTCGTTTGTGAAAACGTTAGAGACTTGTGATAAGTCTTTAGCCTGATCAACATTTAACTTTTTCCCGGTCCATCTTTCTTTTACTGGATCAAATGGATCGATAAAGAGATTTTCTTTTGTGACTCCTACTCCTTTAATGAGCATCAAACAAGAATTTTCTTGCTCGATACCGCTTAAGTAGAAGAAATTTCTATTTACGACAAATGGAAGGAATTCGTCTTCACTGGAGATTTTTGAAACACCAGAAAAGATTAAGGCTACAGAATTGTTTTCCATTTTGTCTAAGAGCTTTGCTCTTCTTACATCAAATTCTTTCATATATTATTCCTCCAAAAAACTATCGACAACCTTTTCCATTTCTTCCATTTCGATAAGTTCAACTTTTCCTTGATCGACTAAGGAAGCATTATTTGGAACGATTGGAAGTCTTCCTAAAATGTTAAAGTCCATTTCAGAAGCGAATTGTTCTAAATGTGACTCTCCAAACACATTAATGTGTTTTTTACAATCTGGGCATTCAATATAAGCCATATTCTCAATAACACCTTTAACATGGATGTTCATCATCTCCGCCATCTTAAGGGCTTTAGTGACAATTAAAGAGACTAAATCTTGTGGAGAAGTAATAATCACTAAATCATCCACTGGTAACATTTGGAAAATGGTTAAAGCCACATCCCCTGTTCCTGGAGGCATATCGATAAGTAAATAGTCTAATTCTCCCCATGAAACTTCTTCATAGAATTGTTTTACAAGTCCACCTAATAATGGTCCTCTCCAAACGATTGGATCAGATTCATTATCAAGAAGGAAGTTAGCAGAGATAACTTTAATACCGATTTTTGATTCTTTTGGATCGATAAACTTACCATCAGAATAAACATTTCCTTTTAAGCCAAAGGCTTTAGGAATGGATGGTCCAGTAATATCAGCGTCCATAATACCGACTTTATAGCCTCTTTTGGCTAATGAGACGGCTAAAAGGGAAGTGACATAGGATTTACCAACACCACCCTTACCAGAAAGAATACCAACGATCTTTTTAATCTTGGTTCTTTCATTTTGTTTAGCTTTTTCGATTCGTGAAGAGCACCCTTCAACGCCACAACTTTCGCAATTGTGATCACAATCTGACATAATTACTCCTAATCTATCTGAACAAGTTCAGATTCATTAATGACATTTACTCCGGCAGCAACATAAGTTCTAAGAAGTCTCGAAGCTCCTAGTTTAGTGCCACCAAAGTATCTCACCACCACTAAAGCACAGTTATTCATTTCCTTTTTGTAAAGGAGATCTAAGAGTGGTCTTCCAGCAGTGCCAGAAGGTTCACCATCATCGGATGACTTTGATTTCATTCCCACTCGATAGGCATAGCAATAGTGTTTGGCTTTTTTGTACTCTTTTTGGATATCCTTCAAGATAACTTTAAAATCATCGTTTTCGTTAAGCGGAAAGAGAATAGCAATAAACTTAGAGGCCATCACTTCTGTTAACTTCACGTATTTTTGCTTAATAGTTACCATATTCTTTTCCAAAATTATGAGTATAATTTTCTCACCAAATAGTGTATATTCTTTTAGAGAGGAAATCAAATGTTACGAGTAAAGAAAAAATGCGAACAATGTGAAGCCGTTTACGACATGATGGATTATGAATGTCCTAACTGTCATAATCCAAATGAAGATTTTAAGAAAACAAAAACATCCGAAAGGGTCGTCACAGTTCCTATCATTCACCAAATCCTTTTCTTCGCAATTGGATTTATTGGGTTAAATATTCTTAGTTTAATCGCTCAATTTATTGTTCTAGCCGCTGTTGGTTTTGACTTCGATGTTGCCCAGACTCCAATCAATAACGCAATCACGGTTTCAGTAACCTACTTCTCTCTTCTTGCAATAATGTCTATCTTCGTTATTTTAAAAAGAAAGAAATTCCTTCATGCCTTTACAAGTTGGAAGCCATATGTTGCTGGTTTAATCGGTGGTGTTGCTCTTATTGCTATCTCTATGGGTTATAGCGCACTTGTTCAAGCTATTCACCCAGTAGGAGATAACGCTAATCAAACAGCAGTTGTTGAGGTGACAAAAGCCTTACCATTCCTTACCATCTTTGTCTTATCATTTGTTGGACCACTCTGTGAGGAATTAACTTATAGAGTAGGTTTATACTCATTCTTGAATAGATGGTCAAAGATTGCCGCCTTTATCATATCTACAGTCGTTTTCGCTTTAATCCACTTTGACTGGAACGCTCTTCTTGAGATATCTAATGGAAATACCAAAGCAATCATTGTTGAATTGCTTAATTTACCATCATATATCATCGCGGGTGTTGGCTTAGCCTTCCTTTATGATAAGTTTGGATTTGCTGCTTCTTTAGTGGCTCATGTCCTTAATAATTTAATCTCCTGTATATTGATTTTAATAGGTTAATATGAAATATAACAAACTCTCATCATTTATCATCAAGATCATCGCTATTGTGACGATGGTTTTTGACCATGTTGGCATCATGTTTTCATACTATTCAATAAACGATACAGCGGCCTACATTTTTAGAGCGATTGGCCGTTTATCATTACCACTATTTGTCTTCATGGTTGTTGAGGGTGTTATGCACACAAAATCCTTTTCTAAGTATTGTTTGAAGCTTGGAATCATTGGAACAATCGTTTTAATTGCCCAGATCATTTTACACTATTCAAATTACACTATTATTGCTGGCAATATCTTTATTGATTTATTGCTTGGTGCTTTAATGGTGAAGGCCCTTATGAGTGAGAAAAAAGGAATCAAATATTTAGCCTTGATTCCACTACTCATCGGTCTTGCATCTTTTATCTTTTATTCATTAGATAATGTTAACGACGTTGTATCTTCCTTCTTCCCATTCTATTTAAGACCTCAATATCATATCTATTCACTTTTATTAATGTTTGGATTCTATGAAGCCTATAAATTATCAAAAGTTGGATTCTCTATTATGGGACTTGATTATGAATTATATAAAGATGGCCCACTAGATAGAATGATTATCAACGGAATACAAGCTGGTATGTTAATCGTTATCACCACTCTTCTTTATGTTGTTGGTATTATCTATAACACAAATATTCCATCATTTATTTTCTGGGATTATCCACTACAAAACTTTGCGATGATTTCCAGTGCATTTCTTTTGCTCTATTCAGGACAAAGAGGATATAATGCAAAATGGTTCCAATATGGAGCCTACATATTCTATCCACTTCATATCGTATTACTTTATGTAATATTCGGTCTGATCTTTGGATTATAGGAGGTATATTATGATTAAACATATAGAAACAGTTGAACAATTTGAAGAAGAAACCAAAAATGGTCTTGCTTTAGTTGATTTCTTTGCCACTTGGTGTGGACCATGTAGAATGCTCACTCCTGTCTTAGAAGATATTGATGAAGAAAAAGCTTTACCATGTGATATTCTTAAAGTTGATGTTGATAAACTTCCATTCATCGCTGGAAAGTTTGGTGTCCAAATGATTCCAACACTCATCCTTCTTAAAGATGGAAAAATCTTAGCATCAACAAGAGGTTACATGGGCAAACCACAACTCCTTGATTTCGTTAGAAAATCACTTGATTAAGAATGCGCGTTATTATAAAATAACATAGCGCTGCAGATGTAGTTCAGTGGTAGAACATCAGCCTTCCAAGCTGATTATGCGGGTTC
>CAMOSS010000053.1 GCA_946625055.1 uncultured Caryophanales bacterium | reverse complement strand
TTTATAACAAAGTTATCATTCGTAGATATTTTCATATCATAACCGAGTTGATGGGCTTCGATATTAATGGAAGTTAGACCATTTCCAAAATTCACATTATCTGGGATTATTCCATCATTAGAGATGAGAAGATTATCATCATCCATTTCAATATTTATTATCTTAGCCTTTCCGTGTCTGATTGCGTTAACACTGGCCTCTTTAATCGCTTTAATGAATAAAGATTTAATGTTGTCATCTTTTGGATATTCACCTTTAATGGAGCATTTTATTCCGACATCGGAAAGAAGATTGATGAAATATGATAAGTCATCGTCATATTTAATAGAGGTGGTGATATCAAGTTCTCTTAACATCTTCTTAATCTCTTTTAAATCTTTAGAATTATCATTTAATAAGAACATGTGAAGAATGGAAAGTTTTTGGGCTAGTGAGTCGTGGATATATCCTTTGACACTCAATAGCTCTTTTTCTTTTTGAATCTCATCAACCTTATTCAGTTGTTCATTTAAGCTTTCATTAACTTTTGAAAGGATGGATTTGGTGTTTTCTTCTTCTTTTAAAAGATTCTCCTCTATCGTCATATCAAAACAAGTGATTTGTTTGAGATTGTTATCCACTGTAAATCTATAAGATTTATCATCTAAGGCAATGATAAAATCATTGTTATTGATTAATCTTGAAGCTTTAGATAAGAGTTTCTTATATATGGAATTTACTTTTTCATAGTTAGAGATCTCTAGTTTAGATAAGACATCAAGCATTGATTTATTGATATAGATGATTTGATTAAAGGAGTTAGAGAATATAACTCCAACGTTTAATTCATCTAAAGCGTATTTAATCGCGATTGAACCAGGATAAGTCTTACTGTCTTTATATGATTTAAAGAAGATCATAATGCTTCTCACTAAGATATAAAGCACTAAGATAGAAACAACATATCCATAATATGGAATAAAAGAGAACAAAGTGATGTTGATTAAAAGATAAACCATATCGATGAATAGAAGTGGATTCTTATTCTTAATAAAGACAAATACCGCAAGAACCATAGGAATGATATTTATCAAAGATAAATAATCACATAATTTATCATTGAGTTTATAAAGGATTGGGGTTCTAACAATCACCATAAAGAGTAAGACAATAAATAACGATAATAAATAAGTAGCGATATATTTATTTCTCTTTGAGATGGTGACAAAAACAATTCCAAACAAAAGGAAGGCTAAAGATATCATCATGAAGATGAATAAAGTAATTCTTAATGATGGAGGAAGAAGCCAAACACTATTCATGGTCAACCTCCATGATGATGGAAACACCATCCTCTGTTTGTTTTGAAGTTATCTTATTAAGAGAAAAATCAATATTGATAGGTTTTATCTTCTTATTAATTACATTTATTCGGCATGTCTTATTTTGAACATTTATAGCGATAAATAATACTGAATTAGTGAAACGATATGTCTTAGCGGCACTATGAATAAAGTCGTTAAAAGTGGAGGCCAATGATATATCGATATCACTTTTATCAACGACATTAATAACGACATCACTATAACCAGAAGACTTAATATCTTCAGAGATAACTTTATTTAAAAGAATAAAAGATTCATTAGTGAGATATGTTTCTTCTTTCGCTCTTAGAAGAAGCATACATTTTTGTTTCATATAGCCTAAGAGTGTTTCAATATAACCAAGCATCTTTTTAGAAGAATCATCCATCTTATCTGGAAGAGTGTTTGTTAAAGAGATGATTTCGTTTTTTGTTACCGTGATGCTGTTTTCGATTTCATCCATTAAAGACAAACGATATTTAACCGATGTTTCTTCTTTGGTGATATTGATAAGCTTCTTTAAATTATCATTAGCCTTCTCAATCTCTTTAGATTCATTTTTAATTTCATCTTTTAAAGTGGAGATGCTTGATAAGTCTTCAATGATTTGAACTTTATATAAACCGATTTCTTTATTTGAAATTTTAATTTCTTTTTTATCTTTATCAAAAGTTGATGTTTTATATATCGCTTTATTATTTTCATCGTAGATGCACATTCCGATTGATGATTTTAAGAAGTTAGAGATATATTTCCCGTTATTTTGAATTAAACCGATGTCTAAAAGGAGTTCTAGTAGTAGGGTTAATAAAATAGCGATACAAGTGGCAAAGTCTCTTAAAAACGGTGTTTTTGATAATATTCCAATAGTGAACAACACGATGTATATGATGAGCAAGACGAAAGAAAAAGAGACGACAAATAATTGTTTTAAAGATAATTGCTTTCTACTTCCAAAGATGAAAGTGATTAAAGCCCCTAAAGAGACAAGGCCGACAAAACCTAACGCTACATAATGAAGAGGCCCATGCTGAGAAGTGATGATTTCAATATTTGGATCATCCGTTGGGGTGGTCTTAAAGTCTCTATACACTAAAAAGTGAAGTTCATTAGTGAGAACGAGAAGCACCAAGAGATAGGCTAGGGCAATGATAATGATATATATGATCTTTTTCTTTTTAAAATCTGGAAAGAATGTATCCATTGTCATCATAAAGAAAACAATTGGGATAAGTAACATTGGAACATAATAGAAATAGTCAGCGTAGATACTGAGATAATGAATATTTGGCAACCATTTAATAAATCTTAAGACAATCCAAAAGAAAAAAGAGATGACGAGGACAATGATGTATGTTCTTTGTTTTTTGTATTGAGAACGATAAATCATCGAGATGCCCCAAAGAAGAAGGGCAAAGGAAAGGATAATAGTGATTAGATATTCATAATCACCTCCATAGATATATCCTTTTGGAAAGATTAAAGTTAAAACAAAAGAAGTGATGAATATCAACACGAATATGGATATAAGTGAGATCTCTAACTTCTTTGTTTTCATATTAATCAGGTAATATTAATCCTTCTTTGACAACATAGATGCCTAACTTTGTTAAAGTGTGGAATCCAGTCTTTTCTAATATTGAACTGATATGGTTTTTTATTGAAGAGATAGAACATGATAATTCTTTAGCAATCTCTTCTCTATCATTACCAGCACAGAAGAGTCTTAAGACTTTCATCTCTGCTGGAGTTAATTGTTTTAAGATTATGGCTTTTGTGGCCTCATTATTAGGGAAGGTGCTATAACCTTTTGCCGTACTTCTAATTAAATTTACTAAATCTTTGAAAGGAACGTTCTTATAGACAAAGGAATCCGCTCCTGACTTTTTAGCTTTTTCCATAAATGAGACATCTGGGAAAGAAGTGATAATAACGATTCTTACGGTTGGATTCTCTTTCTTAATGAGAGGAAGATAATCTAAAACATTATGCTTATTTTCGGTAATAATATCTGCGAGTAATAAGTCGTATTCTTTACTTTTTAGTTCATCATTAATAAGTGCCGCATCACTGACAGCACTAAGAACTTTGATGTCTTTTTCTTTATTTAAAGAACTTCTTAATCCTTCAGAGACAATCTCTTGATCTTCGCATAGTAAAATTCTGATTATATCATCCATAAATTTATCCAACTTTCTCTCATATTTTACCCAAACTTTATATCAAAACATATAGGACTTTCGGCCATTTTTTCTTATATATTATTGTCCCCATGGCTATTAGTTTATTTTGTAAACTAATTATAGAAATATATAAGGAGACTCGTTTGTAGCTCCTTAAAGGGGGTTCATATGAATAAACTCACAAAACTACTGGTAGCAGGTGCTTTAGTTTTAGGCTTTGCTCCCGCTTTAGCGTTGTCTATTTCGTCAATGTCTAAAGAAGCATCCTTGGTTAGAGCTGATGGCTCATATCGTGTTTCTTTTGTTATCAAAGAACACTTTGATGTTTATTTTTCTGAAACAGGTCAAAACTCACCAAACAATATCATGACCGGTTATGATGGAAAACTTAATCACATCCCAGAACTCTATAGAACAGACACATTAGATTATAGATTTGATGGATGGTATATCGCTGACACTGAAACAAAAGTTGATATTAATACAGTCTTTAATGCGGATACTGCAGTTGTTGATAGATGGACATATACCGCCTTTGATGTTGATCACAAGATTACAGATATTCAAATCAACAACATTGCTTTAACACCTGGAATGCAACAGGGTGATTATGTTACTACAGCAGCAACCGCAAACCTTGATGGCATTACCGGCGGTTCTCAATATGTAATATATAAAGGTCTTAATAAGAGTGGTGACCCTCTTGAAGGCGAAGAAGAAGTTGAAATTAATAAGAACTACTCTATCGCTACAACAATTACTTTAAAGAGTGGATTTAAATTCGATGATCAATTGCATATCACCTCAAGTGAGGGATTAGTTGCTAACTGGTATTTCCGCGGAAATATGTGGCACAACACTTGGAGTAGTGATGCAAATAAAGTGGAAATTATTATCAACTTTGTTGATAGTGGTAATAAATATTATTTCACTCAACAACCAGAATCCAGAGAATTTGAAAACTATACCGAATATCACTACTGGTACGCTTTGAGCGATGATTTAAACGATGGCTTAGAAAGTGTTAACTTGCAATACAAGAAAGATGATGAATGGGTTTTATTTGGGCCAGCCAATAATGTTGTTTCTCCATATGCAGATAAAACATTCAACTTCCGTTTAGTAGCTGCCCATGAACATGGAATAGTCTATAGTGATCCTTGGACAATCACTTGGAAAGTGATTAATGAGTATATAGAAGATATCCTTTTAGGAGTGACAGCCCCTAAAGCAGGTGAAGCTCCTAACTATTCATTAAATAAGGCTGATAACCGTTGTTATGCTGCCTCAATTAATGATAGTGTCACCCAAAACGGTATTAAGTGGAGTGGTAGCACATCTGGAGATTTAACTATTGGTAGTTCAACATTCAATGATAGTGAAGATTATACAGTTTCTATTACTTTAGTAGCACATGATGGCTATTCTTTTGAAATTCTTGGCATGAATCCTACAATTAATGCCCGTAGTGCTGAAGTGTCAGGAGATTCAAAACAAGTAACTATTTCTTATACTTTTGAAAAAGCATCTCCTGTTATGCATAATGTCTATTTCTTTGCTGGTATTCATGGAACAGGAAATATGGATCCAGTCGAAGTCGCTGAAGGTTCAGAATATACTCTTCCAGACAATGCCTTCACTCCAAATGGTGATTATCAATTTGCTGCATGGGCAATCAATGGCGAACATAAAAAACCTGGCGATGTTATTGTCATTAATTCAAATACATATTTATACGCAGTATGGCAAGCTTCAAGCACTCCAGCTTCTAACGGCTTTGATGTCCAACCAGTTGGTGGTTCAACTGCCGTAGGCACATATATTACTGTCCCATTTAAAGTGAATAGTGGAATTGCTTTCAATTCTGTTAACGCTTTAGTCTATGACGAACAATTTGATACTTGGGACGGCCTTATGGTTTCTCGTGACTATGTCTTCTATAAAGAAGAAGGCCGCATTGTTAGTGTTGGTCTTCATTATGATAAAATCGGAGCCAAATTATTAAGATTATACGCTTTTCAAGATTCTGTATGTGTCGCAAAGAGTGATACCTTTGCTGTCAACTGGAATGCCGCTGAAATGTCAAAACAACCAGTTGGTGCAACTGTTGCAATCGGTACTTCCTACACATTTACATGGGAAACCAACTTTAAAGCGAGATTTAGAATTCTTAGATTTGAAGAAGATGATTGGTCTGCAATCGCAGAAACAACTGGTAATTCATATACAGTTCAAGAAAATTCAGCAAAATCAAATATTTATAAAGTTGTGGCAGATGTTCCATTCAAAATGGCGAACGGAAGCACAAACTACATCTTTAATGTGATAGAAAGTGAACCACTCATCGTTAATTGGGAAGAACCAGCTACAACAGAATATCAAGTTATTTATAACTTTGGTGAAGGATCTGGATCCGTTGATTTAGATTATGTTGATGCCGGAACAGTTATCACGTTAAAAGATCCTACAACGTTAGGTTTTAGTGCCCCTGAAGGTCAGGTCTTTGATTACTGGTCAATCGGTGGTGAAAAATATGACATTGGTGATACTTATACAGTAAACGCCGATACAACAATCATAGCAATTTGGAAAGA
>CAMOSS010000052.1 GCA_946625055.1 uncultured Caryophanales bacterium | reverse complement strand
GGAGACCAGTTATTGAAAATTTGAATTCTTCCAAGTTTGACTTCTTCTTCTTGAACATAAATCCAAGTGTCAGGAACTAGGTTATTTAATGTTTTAATCTTTGTTTCATTTTTAATTGCAAGTTTATCTAAAAGCAAACCGACTGTAATAAAATCACGATAGACTAAGCCATCACCTACTCTATAGACATCTTCTGGAAGATTGTCTTTTCCAATCGCATTCACTAAATCTTTGATTGGCATAGAAGAGATGAAACAATTAGCCTCAAATTCTTTATTGTTATCAGTGATAACTTTAGAGATTTTATTACCATCAAGAACAATTCCTTTAACGTTATGTTCCATTAAGATATGACCACCCATCTCTTTGATGAGTTCAGCCATTTGTTCATAAAGTTGTCCTGGCCCTTTCTTTGGATAGGAGAATTGTTCGATTAATGATGTTTCAACTTTTTTTGATTTCTTCTTAAATGGACGAGTAATTGCATTACCAAGTGTTTTCCACAAAGATAACCCCTTTACTCTTTGAGCACCCCAAGAAGCATCAATTTGGGAAGGATGTCTACCCCAAACCTTCTCGGTATATTTTTCAAAGAACATTGAATATAAAGGTTTACCAAATCTATTAATATAGAAGTTTTCTAAACTTGTTTCTTTTCTTTTGTGGAAACATGAACCAAGATAACCAAATCCGGCTTTCATAGTTCTTCCAAATCCCATATTTGTAAAAGTTTTAACTTTTAGGGAAATTGGATAATCAAAGAATTTGTGTAAATACAAAATTCTTGAGACTCTATGTCTTGTTAACATGACACGGTCTTCTTTTTCTGGATCTGGTCCTTCAACGTCTAAAGGAACATTTCTATTTAAAAGAATGTCATCTTTTGCTGGAGCCCCTTGCATTGGCATAACTTCATTCCAAATAGAGACAACATCTTGATCTTTTGAGAAGAAGCGGTGGCCTCCGATATCCATACGGTTACCGTGATATTCAACAGTTTTAGAAATGCCACCAATTTCATTTGAACCTTCTAAAATTGTGACATCGAAGTCTTTCGACTTTTTAAGTAATTGATAGGCTGCAGTTAAACCTGCAGGACCTGCACCGATGATGACAACTTTATTCTTGCTCATTATTATTTTCCTCAACTTTAACTTTTTCTTCTTTTGGAGCTTTATATAAAATAAACTTTCTAGTGAGATAGTTCCAAACCATACCCACTAAAGTCTTTAAGGCAAATGAAACGGCAAAAAGCCAGAAGTCAGCAGTGCCAAGAGCAGAGAAGGCAATCTTGACTTCATTAATATTAATTCCAGATTGATTTTGGATGATGATACGGCAGAGTTCCATTGTTCCAAATGATAGACCCCATCCACCAATACTTAATAATACAAAGATTAAAATAAATAAGAATGATCTTGATTTTGTTCCTTCTCTAACATTTTTGAAAACCCAAATAGTTGAAAGGAGGTAATTGGTAATAACACCAACAATAAAACCTGCTAACGTGGACAAAGCGACAATCAAAGTATCGTTTAATCCAGAATTCTTTAGTAATACTGTGACTAAATAAGATGTTAAGAAATCAAGGAGCGCACAGACAGCTCCGGTGATAGCAAATCGAATAATCTCTAGTGAGATCTTTTTATTTTTTTCAGTTTTTTTCATATGTTTATAAGACTGTAAAGGCGAGTGAGCCAATACCTAAGTAGATAAGAAGTGAGATGACATCAACAAATGTTGTTAATAATGGTTGAGCAATGATAGCTGGGTCCTTTTTCATTCCTGCCACTGTAAGTGGAAGAAGGACAGCGATGATTTTTGCCATGAATGCAGAAGCGAACAATGTAACAGCTACTGTTGCGGAAACCTTCAAGGTTGTAAGAGCGAATTCAGCAGTCCAACATTGACCATTCCATATATTTGGAATTACTCCATCGACTATAGCTCTTTCATTCATAACAATGCCTGTGTATTGCTCAATGGTGAACCATAAGAAGGCAAAGGCTGCGACAACAGCAGCGATGATAAGAGCGGATAATGCTTCTTTTAAGAGAACTTTAAGAATATCTTTTGGTGAGAATTCTTTGGTGGCAAGACCACGAATCATCAAAGCGATTGTTTGTCCGCCAGAGTTTCCACCGGTATCCATAAGGGTTGGAACAAAGATGATTAAGACAGGCATAAGTTCAAAAACTTTGCTCTTTTCAATTCTATCTAAGACCATGGTGGTAAATGTTCCAAGGACAAGTAAGACGATGATCCATGGAATACATTTCTTCGCCATCTTCCAAGGAGAAGTATCAAGATATGAATCTTCCAAAGGAGCAACGTGTCCTAAGGCAGCGATATCTTCTTCAGCCTCTTCAACTAAGATATCGACAGCATCATCGATGGTGATGATACCGACAATTTTCATTTCTTTATTTACAACAGCCATAGCAGTTAAGTCATATCTTTGGAACATGTTAGCGACAGCTTCTTGGTCATCGTTTACATTACATGTAACAAAGTCACGGTTCATGATGTCTTCAAGCTTTTGATCGTCTTCAGCAAAGATAAGGTCATCTAAGTCGACTGTACCAACCATTGTTCTTTTGCTGTCTCTTACAAAGATGGTATAAACAGTTTCAGCATCTTTACCTTTTTTTCTAACGGTAGAGATGGCTTCTTTAACGGTCATACTATCGACCATTTCGATATACTCAGTGGTCATCATTGAACCAGCAGTGTTTTCCTTATAATTAAGAAGTCTATTGATATCGTTTCTCAAGTCTTTTGGAGCAACTTTTAAAATACGATTAACAACGTTCGCTGGTAATTCTTCCATGGCGTCAACAACGTCATCAGCGAAGGAACTATTTAAAAGTTCAACAAGTTGTTTATCGGAGAAACTATTGATGATTTGTTCTTGCTTTTCACTGCTTAAATCCGAGAACACTTCAGCGGAGTATTCATCATTAACAACTCTAAAAACAAATAAAAATACGGCGACATCATCGATGTCTTCCATAGACTCAGCAATATCGATGTTTGGATTAACTTCAAATATCTCTCTTAATTGAGCAACATCTTTCTTTCTGAAAGATTCTATTATTTGTTCTCTTAATGTTAATTCTTCCATACTCTTTGAGTATAACACATTTGTATTTCATTAAAATATCTTTTTGAGCATATTTAGTGAAAATAAAAAGATGAATGATATAATTATTTCGTACGAGGTAAGTATACTTATGAGAGAAATTTTAGTTGAAACAAGTGCTAGACATGTTCATGTCACACAAGAAACATTAGAAGTATTATTTGGAAAAGGCGCAGAGCTTGAAGTGAGAAACATGCTTTCTCAACCAGGACAATTCGCCTCTAACCAAAGAGTGGACATCGTTGGCTATAAAAAGAATAAAGCCACTGGTGAATTAGTGGAAACCAGAATGAAAGGTGTTTCCATCTTAGGTCCAGTGAGAAAAGCTAACCAAGTGGAAATCAGCTTAACAGATGCGCGTTCATTAGGAATTAATGCACCTGTGAGAGAGTCTGGTGATATCGCTGGTAGTGGAGCATGTAAATTAGTCGGTCCTGCTGGTGAAGTCGAATTAAAAGAAGGCGTCATCGTTGCAAAACGTCATATTCACATGACTCCTGCTGATGCCGAAGAATTCGGTGTCAAAAATGGACAAATCGTTAAATTAGAAGTTAACACAAACGGCCGTTCATTAATCTTTGGTGATGTCGTTGTTAGAGTGAGAGAAGATTTTGCTCTTGCATGCCACATTGATACCGATGAAAGCAATGCTGCTGGTTGCAGTGGTCAAGTGTTTGGAAAGTTAATTAAATAATGGAAACATTAAGATTCATCCCTCAAGGCGTTTGTTCAAGAGAAATTATCATTGAACATGAAGATGGAGTAATCCATTCTTTAAAAGTGGTTGGAGGATGTAATGGCAATCTTCAAGGTATTGCCGCGTTGGTCAAAGGAATGAAAGTTGAAGATGTCATCTCAAGACTTGAAGGTATTAGATGTGGCTTTAAATCAACATCTTGTCCTGACCAAATTTCAAAAGCTTTAAAAGAAACCTTGAAATAAAACTTATTTATATTAAAATAAATCTACCTCTTATCCAGAACTGTGAAATAGAGAATGAAAAATCACAGTAGCAACTCTTCGAAAGGAGTAAGTGCTCTTCTCTAGCAAGGTCCCACACCTTGAACGATAAGATTGAAAGGATGATATGCGCCTTTCCCCTGTGGGATGGCGCTTTTTTAAAGGAGTGAAAGTATGGAGAAAAGATTATTTACATCTGAATCGGTGTCAGAAGGGCACCCAGATAAAGTATGCGATCAAATCAGTGACGCAATATTAGACGAATGTTTAAAACAAGACCCAAACGCCCATGTCGCTTGTGAAACATTTGCCACAGGTAACACTGTTCTTGTCGGTGGTGAGATTACATGTAATGGACATATCGATGTCGAAGAAATAGTGAAACATGTTTTAAAAGACGTCGGTTATGACAAAGAAGAATTAGGTACAGACTATCACTCTGTTAAAGTTATCAACAAGATTCAACATCAATCTCCTGACATCAATCAAGGTGTTGATAGAGGTTCACCAGAACTCCAAGGCGCTGGCGACCAAGGAATCATGTTCGGTTATGCTACAAATGAGACTGAAGGCTATATGCCACTTGCCATCGTTATCGCTCATAAATTAGTGAGAGAAGCGACCCGTTTAAGAAAGGAAGGAGCCTTCAAACATGCTCGTCCTGATATGAAGTCTCAAGTGACCATTGACTATACTGATCCAAACAACATTAGAGTGGATACAGTTCTCATGTCTTGTCAACATGATGACGGCATAAACTTGGATGAATTCAAAAAGTATATTCATGAAGAAATTATGCAAAAAACTGTTAAATCCTTTGGTTTAAACACAGATTTTAGATATTTTATCAATCCAACTGGTAGATTTGTTATCGGTGGTCCAAGTGGAGATACAGGTTTAACTGGAAGAAAAATTATCGTCGATACTTATGGCGGTTATGCTGAACATGGCGGTGGTGCTTTCTCAGGAAAAGATCCATCAAAAGTTGATAGAACTGCGACCTATATGGCAAGATATATCGCCAAGAACATCGTGGCAGCAAAATTAGCGGATAGAGCGCTTATCCAATTATCCTACGGAATTGGTATTGCAGAGCCATTATCAGTCTATATAAACACCTTTGGAACAAACAAAATCAGTGAAGAAAAAATCCTTGAAATCATCCGTGAAGTCTTCGATATGAGACCAGGAATGATCATTAAAAACTTCTCGCTTAAAAAACCAAGTTTCCAATATAGAAGTCTTTCAAATTATGGACACTTCGGAAGACCTGATGTTGATTGTCCATGGGAAAAACTCGATAAAGTCAACGAATTAGAAAAATATATAAAGTAGAGTGATGATTTCATCACTTTTCTTTTAGAATAATGCTATAATAAAAGTGTCAAAAATCTCCTAGATAATATTGGAAAGGAGTGAATATTATATGAAGTACCAAATTATCGGCAAAAACGTCTCTATCACAGAAGGGATTGCTTCTGGTGTGGAGAAAAAGATGAAGAGAATTGAAAAATATTTCCTTCATGATGAAGACATCGAGTGCAGAGCAGTTGTCTCCACTCACAAAGATTCGCAAAAGATTGAAATCACAATCTTTATGCCACAATTTACACTCCGTGCTGAAGTCGAGCACAAAGATCTCTATGCGGCCATCGATTTAGCTATCGACAAACTTGAAGGCCAAATGAGAAAAGTTAAAACAAAAATGGACAGAAGCAGTGGCAGAATGTCTATCGGTGATGCTATCGACATGACCCTCATCCAAGAAGAGGAAGCTAAAGAAGAAAAAGAAGTCATCGTCAGAGCTAAATCATATTACTTAACCGCAATGGATATTGAAGAAGCTGCTTTAAGAATGGAAGCCCTTGGTCACGATTTCTTCCTTTATCTTGATAAAGAAGATGATAGAATCTCCGTTGTCTACAAGAGACATGATGGTGGATATGGTGTCATCCAAGCTGAGAATCCAATAAAATAAGCATTTAGCACAAAATAACAAAGGGGAGTTCAACTCCTCTTTTTATTTTTTTCTTTTCTTTGTGTGCGTACCCGTATTAAAATAATATGCGCTATGGGTAAACTACTGGCTGTTGATTTAGATGGTACACTTTTCTACCCTCGTCAAAAGAAAAGCTGTATTTCAAAAAAGAACATTAAGTTTCTTCGTGATTTTATTGATGAAGGCAATAAACTTGTTCTTGTGACATCAAGATCTCATCAATTCACCCTTAAACTTAAGGATGAAATTCAAAGACCATTTGATGTCATCAACTGCACATCTTCACAAATCTATGCTGGTGATAAAG
>CAMOSS010000051.1 GCA_946625055.1 uncultured Caryophanales bacterium | reverse complement strand
CCAGTGACATGGAATATAGATCCAATAACAGACACTCCCACTATTGAGAATTTCTTAATTAATAAGTAGAAGAGAATCATTACGCCTAATGATAAGAAAGCTCCTGTTAATGACATTAAGAAGCCCATTGTTAATAATGTTCCTCTTAAAAGACCAGTAATAAATACACGTAAAAGATTAACAACAATAGCCTCCCACACTCCAAGTTCATATAAAGTGATAAGAATAAGAATATTCGCTAATCCTAGTTTTACTCCTGGGATTCCAATACTAGGAATAAAGGACTCTAAAATAGAGACGACAATTGACGCACTGGAAAGCACACCTAATAATGCGATCTTATGAGTCTTCATCTTTTATATCTCCACATCGTTTAAAGAGGTCCCATCAATAACAATCGACACTGCGTTATACGCACAGATAATTGGAGTGCCTGCACTCTTAACATATCCCATATGAACACAGTCTTGATGAGGACAATTAGATTCAATAACCGCAATCGCGTGATTATGTCTTCTGATATGTAATTTTCCTTTTAAACCATCAATATAATAGTCACCATCTTCTTTAGAAGATAAGTCAACTTTTTCTACGATATTATTTTCAACATATATCTTGGCAATAAAGTCTTTTGTGTTCCTTGTTAAAAAGAGAACAACTAAAGATATAGTCGCTACTAAAAGAAGAGATGCGATAAGGATAATATCATTTCTAAGTTTCTTTTTATCCATATTAATGTTTTAAAACCTCTATCCCTTCATGATGATAAACTATCTTTCCATCCTTAATGACAATAGTTTTAATGTCATGGTCTATCTCAATTTGTTTTATCTCATCCACTGTGTTCATCATTAAAGATGTTGACATCACATCTCCATACCATCCTTTATCTGAAATGACCACTACCGCATCATTTTCATTAAATGCGCTTCCATCTTTTGGATTGATGATATGAGAATATGTCACATTATCAATAACAACTTTTTGAGTTCTTTTGGATGATGTAGAAACAAAACAATTCTTCACTTTGATATAAGCATTTTCAACATCTCTAAAACCAATCGTATAATATCCATCTTTAGATTTCTTTTCACCTAAAAGAATAGATGATTCCCCTCCATTGATAAGGTAGGATTTGATATCTTCACTTTTAAGATATTCTTGGATCTTATCCAAGGCGTATCCTTTCGCGATACCCCCTAAATCAATTTCAGCTTCACCATTTCTTTGAATGATATATTCATCTTTAAAAGTTAAAGAAGAACTAGACATCTTATTTAGTTCTAAGTTGATCTCTTCTTGGCTTGGAACTTTTGATTCTTTTAATGATTCTTTCCAAAGTTTAGATAAAGATCCACAAAGTGGATTGAAATACTCCGCTCCTTCATTTTTAGATTCATAAGCGAGTTTAATCATCTCATATAAGTCTTTATCAACCCTTACCTCTTCATTTGTCTTATTGAGGCTAAAAACATTAATTAAATCCCTTTGATTATAATTGTCTGAAAGTTTATCTAATTTCTTTAAAATATTTTCAATCTCTTTGATGTTGTTTTTATTACCTTCACTTAAAGTAATATCCACATATGTATCAAAACAAAAAACCTTGGAGGTGTTGTTAACTTTTGAACAACCCATCAAGGTAGTAATTAATAAAGATGTGACAATAAGTTTCCTCATAGATGAACTTTAACTTTTGAGCCATCCGCGTTTGGATGTTCTTCTAAATATTCCATGATAGGTTTGAAGTTTGCTTCTTCCTTACCAGGTTTACATTTCTTAAGGTTTTCTTCTTTACCAGAAATAATAGCTTCCGCCATAGCCTTACATCCAGCGTAGCCACAGCTACCGCAGTTATAGTTAGGGAGTCGCTTTGCGACTTCCTCAATTCTTTCATCTTCTTTAACATAGAAAAACTTGGTAGCGATGGCTAAACCTAATCCGAGTAATAATCCAAGCCCTAATAAGACAAGTATGGCCCAAAGTATTTCCATAAATCTACTCCTTGTCTTCTCCTAAATAATGAGAACACTCTTTATGTCCACAAGCGGCACAATTCTCTTCACTAATCTTGATATTTTCACAGCCCTTTGGAACTGGTGTTTTACGGTAGACAATAAATGTCACAATAAAGGTTCCAAGTAAAACCACAAGAATTAATATCGCGATGATTAAATAAACTTCTCTACTCATGCTCCGATACCACTAAATAATCCTTGAAGTCCCATAAAGGCCATGGCCATAATCGCTGCAGTGATTAAAGCAATTGGTAATCCTTTAAAGGCTTTAGGAGTGTTCGCTGATTCAAGTCTCACACGAATACAACTAAAGATCACAATCACCGCTAAGAAACCAACAGAGGTACCAATCGCATTACCTAAAGAATCTAAGAATGATAATCCTTGATCAGTATTTGATTGAGCAACACCTAACACCGCACAGTTCGTGGTGATTAAAGGTAAATAGATACCAAGTGATTTATAAAGCGATGGAGAATATTTCTTAATGATTAAACCGACGAGTTGGACTAAGGAAGCAATGACTAAAATGTAGGCCACGGTATCCATAAATTTGATACCTGCAAGGTCTAATAATTGATATAAAGGCCAACAAATAATTGATGAGAAGATAATAACAAAGACAACGGCTAAACCCATTCCTAAGGAGGAATTAACTTTACGAGACACTCCTAAGAATGGACAGATGCCATAGAATCTAGATAAGACAACGTTATCCACAAGCATGGAGGAGATAATTGCTAACACAAATGATAATAACCAGTTCATATTATTTGTTGCCTCCATTTGCTAAAGCTTTAGCCTCTTGAGCTTTTCTAATCTTTTCTTGTCTTTCAAGATTAGCCTTGAGTTCAGCTTTTCTATTTCTAATAAAGGCGATGATGGCTAAGATAAGACCAAAGACAATAAAGGCACCGGCAGGATTTTGGAACATTGAGATTTCATATCCCTTTGGGATAATTTGTAATTTAACTTCAGGAATAAAGGTAAAGATTTTACCAAAAGAGAAAGCCCCTGTTCCAAGAACTTCACGGAAGATAGCCATTAACATAATCGCGAGCGTATAACCAACACCCATACCTAAGGCATCGATTAATGAATCAAAGACCCCATTCTTTGAAGCATAGGCTTCGGCTCTTCCTAAAACAATACAGTTAACAACGATAAGAGAAATGAATACTCCTAAGGTTGAATATAATTCTGGTAAGAAAGCATTTGTAAACATCTTCACCATAGTGACGAATGTCGCGATGATAACGATATAGGCAGGAGTTCTCACTTCTTCTGGAATAAGCTTCCTTAAAAGTGAAACTAAGACATTTGAGCAGATTAAGACAACAGTGAAAAGAAGGCCCATACCAATCGCTGCTTCAAGCGTTTTTGTGGTCGCTAAAGCTGGACATGTACCTAAGATAGAGACAAATAATGGGTTCTCTATAAGGATGCCCTTGAGAAAATTCTTTTTCGTGTAGCCTTTTTCTCTTGCCATATTATTCCTTTCTAAAATCAGTCTTTGTGACTTCCTTAGCCTCGTTAATCATATCTCTAATTAACTTCGCGCCATAAGTCGCTCCACAACTAACATCTTCATAATTTCTTTTGTTATCGTTCACTGGATCAATATAGTTTTCCACTAAAGTTGAAGCGTATGTTTGCTCGTTAACGATGACAGAAATTGAAGAGAAAACATATTCAAATTCTTCTCCACCAGGAATCTGATAATAGTTAAATCCAACGAGCAAGGAAATCTTTCCATAACTATTTGATCCACTGGTTCTAAAAGCAAACATCTCAGAGCTTTCGCCTTCTCTTTTTACTTCATATACATAGTTTGTGTATTTAAAATCTTTGATCGCATATTCTTTAGAAATCTCAGTATTTTCACCAAAAATCTCGCTAATTCCGGCATTAATCTTATTTTTTTCGTTAATATCAATTTGTTTTCTTGTCGCAAGATTAGTTAAAGAAATAAGTAAAGCTGAAGAAGCGGCGATCGCTCCTAAAGTGATTGAGGTGATAATATAATGCATCTTGTTATTAGGCATGATACACACCTCCAAATCTGATAATTAAGAAGGTCAATAATGATGGAACGATAACGAGTAAAACCATACCTAAAATCTTCTTCCAAGTGTAACGAGAAGAACTCCATTCGTAATGGTCTAAAACCACGGCCATCATATTCGCGATTAATATTGAGAAGCCAACACCTTCTGGTAAGGCGGCAAATAATCTAATGAAGACGGTGACGATTGCTGCAATCATTCCATACATAATTCTAGAAGGTGGATTGATTGGAGAGGTCACTGGATCGGTTAACATAAATGTCGCTCCAAAGAGAACACCGCCACTGAGTAAATGATATAAAGTGAATATGAATGGATTGACATCTTTATTTAAAGCAAATACGGCTAAACCAGAAACTAAAGTAATAACTGTAAATGTTCCTAAATAAGAAACAATGATTCTGAAGTCAGCGCTTCTTCTAATGAGTAAATAAACCATACCCACTAAAATGGTAATCTTATAAACTTCACCTAATGTTCCAGGAATACGGCCTAAAAGGAGGTCTAAGAGGTCATATCCACCAATATTGGATAAATAGCCACCATTGATTAAACCGAGCGGTGTCGCGCCTGCAACTGCATCAGGCATACTGTAATACCATGTATCAACATATGGAAGATATTGACTACCAAAACAAAGTTTGGCAAAAAGCATACCAACCACTGCAGGGTTAAAGATATTACTTCCAAGTCCGCCAAAGACGAGTTTACCTAAAACAATACCAACTAATGCTCCAACGATAACCGCATAAATAGGAGCCCCGGCTGGCATGATTAAAGTGAAGATAATCGCTGAGATGGCCGGAGTAATAATATTGTTTTGGTTATATTTACCTTTATAGGCATATAAGAATCTTTCTTTGAAAGAATGCTTTTGTCCATCTCTTGGCATCATATTCTTTAAGCCGATATAGACAAATTCACTACCAATCATGATAAAGACAGAAATCAAATAGAAGATAAGTGTCTTAATTGGATAGACAACAAATGAAAAGATTAAAGTAGGTGCAAGGGCAATTAAAACATCCACCATCATTCTGGTGACGGTTGCTTTCGTACGAAGATGAGGAGCTGTCTCTTTTAATATCGTCATAACTTCGCGATGACCTTGGCCTTTCTTACATAATCAGTAACTTGAATCTTTGAAGTACATGTATAAGTGCATAATCCGCACTCAATACATCTCAAAGGATTAAGTTTTTTAATTCTTTCTTTATCTAATGTTTTGACTGCATTCATGATTTGAACTGGTTCAAGGTGAACTGGGCATGATAAAACACAACTACCACATCTCACACATGGTTGTTCAACATAATCAGTCTTATTCAAAATGATAATAGATGTCACAGTTTTGGTGATGATACAATCATCACTTGGAACACTGGCCCCCATCATCGGGCCACCTAAAATAAAGATTTTATCTTTTTCTGGATCTTTATAACCGCCGCACATTGGAATTAAATCTTTAATAGATGTTCCAACTCTTACACGGAAGTTCTTTGGATACATAATGCCATCCCCTGTAACAGTGATATCTCTTTTGATAACTGGCATATTGTATTTGATGGATTTATAAATACCAACCATCGTTGAAACATTTAAGTTAAGGATTCCTCTATTGGTTGGAAGTTCACCTGGTTTAAGTTGAATGCCAGTGGCACTCTTAATCATCTCTACTTCCCAACCTTGTGGATAGTAATTACCAACTAAACAAAGTTCAATACCTGAATCTTTATATTCTTTTAATACTTGATCATAGACCGCTTTAATATCTTTGTATTTGGATTTAATACAAATCTTTGCATGCTTACAATTAAATGCCTGCATGACATATTTAATGGCTTCCATAATGCGATATGGATATTCAAGCATGATTCTATGATCTGCAGTAATATATGGCTCACATTCAATGCCGTTAACCAAAATCATATTGATTGGTTTATCGGTTTTGAATTTCACGAATGTTGGGAATGAAGAACCACCCAAACCAACAGAAGCACAATCTTCTAATATCTTGGTCATGTCTTCTTTTGTTAAGGCTGCGATTTCTTCTGGTGTTCTGGTATGAACAGATTTATCTAATGTATTTTTGAAATCATTCTCAATCTTGATAAAGTCAGTTAATTTACCATTTCTATGGTAATGCTTTTCTAAACCAATATATGTTCCTGAACATGTCGCATGGATTGGTTGATTAAAAAATGGACCATAACGCATTCCAATAACTTGACAGGAATTAACATGGTCTCCCTCTTTAATAAAAAGTTCGGCCTTTGGACATCTAGCGTTCGCCATCGCTAAATAGAGATATTTAGGTTCGGTATAGCGAATCGCAGGCAAAGAACCTACTAACTTTTTGGTATCCTTGATATGAACAGTCTTTTGGATCATACATCTATTTTAACCCTATAAGAAATAATAACCAAACATAAAAAGATTTTTATGAGTAATTAAAAGCCCCTATCCACGATAGAGGCTTATGAATATT
>CAMOSS010000050.1 GCA_946625055.1 uncultured Caryophanales bacterium | reverse complement strand
GGTGAAAAAGCTCACTCATTATATTTTGGACAAGATGCCTTTAAATTATTAAAAGGTGAAAACAAAGAATTCTTGTTAGTGAAAGATGCCACACATTGTGATTTATATGATGGTGGTCCTAACCACGATAAAATACCTTTTGATGAAATAGAAAAATTCATTAAGAAAAATATCTAACTTATAAAATCAAAGGAGCCGTGATTGGCTCCTTATTTGTTAAATAACTGTCTTATTCTTTCCGGATTCCTTACCAGAATACATTTTGCTATCGGCGAGTTCAACCCATTTTTCTAAGGTATATTCTTTAGAATATTTAACCGCCCCGATAGTGATTGTGACATTAAATCTTTCATCTTTATATTCAAATACTTCTTTTTCGATATTCTTTCTTAGTTCTTCAAGTTGATCAAAGTATGATTTTTCTTCATCTTTTAAGACAAGAACAAATTCTTCACCACCATAACGACAGAAGAATGCATTAGGAAGTGTGTTAGTGGTGATGGTTGCCACTCTTTTTAAGATGCCATCACCAGTGACATGTCCATAGGTATCGTTAATTGTTTTAAAATCATCAATATCAAATAAAGCAAGATATGAAGAAGTCTTGTCTTCTTGTTCAAAATAATCATATAAACCGTAACGGTTTTTAACTTGGGTTAATTCATCAGTTCTTGATTCGTTCATAATTCTTCCTTCTAGAGAGAAGGCATATTTAATAAAGACAAGTAAATAGACAACAACAAAGGCAAAGACAGCAATGGCGTGAGTGGTAAATAATGTCATCTCAAGCCATTTTTCAATTGCATAATATGGAGGATTGAATCGAGTAACAAAATATAAAGTTAAATAGATAGCAAGGGATAATCCTGCCCAGATAATCGTGCCTTTAACATTTCTCACCTTGTTAAAGTATGAAGTGAAGAAAGAAACGACACATAGACCAATCAAATAGAAGTGGAATCCAGAAGAGAATCCAACAAGCAATGTTGATGCGATGACAAAGGCAAAGAATTCATTTCCGCATAACAAGGCATAAAGGTAATATTTCTTTTTCTTAAGAATGATGAAGAACAAGAAATAGAAGAGCATCGTTCCGGCGGTGATACCCACCATAATGTATAACTTGGAAATAAGGAAAAGAATCAGATAGAAAAGTCTGATAAATAGATAAATGATGTTTGCTGAATAGCAAGTCTTTCTAATCACTTGATAACGATAAGATTCGTCTACTATTTTGGACATGATTTTTCCTCTTTATTATCAAAAAAATGTTGGTGTAAATATTTTACATTACCAGCAATGATATAATCAACAAATTAAGATTTGTTTAGAAGTGATGCTGATTTCATCTTTAACTAAATGGATTAAAAAGTCTTTTACAAATGAAGATTATTACTGTAACTATTTTCTAATAGACACTTTTATATATGTGGTATAATGATTAAAAGAATTAATATATGCCATATTCAGTATTTGTTGGTGTCGCTTTAACCATTCACATTTTGATTAGCGTTGACATGTTCATTAAAAAGGACAACGTTCCGGCGATTAAATCATATCGTTGGTTTTTATCGAGCATCGCTCTTTTCTATGTCTCTGATCTTTTATGGGGCATTTTTGATGATAACAAAATCGCATTAGGCACTTATATTGATACATTCTTCTATTTTGTCCTCATGGGATTAACAATCCTTTCTTGGACATGGTTTGTGGTTAAGTATCTTGAACCAAATAAAATTTTCTCTATTGTTTTTAGAATGGCAGGAATCATATTCTTCCTAACAGAAATTACCCTTGTGGTTATTAATATCTTTACTCCAATTCTCTTTAGAGTGAATTTTGAAACTGGTGAATATGTGGCTTATGGGACGAGATATGTCATGCTTTGGGCTCAAATTGGAGTCTATTCTATTCTCACAATTTATTCATTCATCTTTGGATATTTTGCCAAAATTAAGAATCACCGTCGTTATCTTGGTATTGCCTCTTTCAGTGTCATTATGATTACTTTTATTGCCATTCAACTTGGTAACCCACACATTCCATTCTATTCCATTGGATGTTTAGTTGGTGTCTGTGTCCTTGATACATTCGCTTTAAGTGAGACAAAAGAAACGATCAAAGAAGCTTTGCAAGAATCCGTTGAAGTTAATAAACAAAGTGAAGAGCAATTGGATAAGGTTATGCACCTTGCTTATACCGACCCATTAACCGGAGTTAAAAGTAAGCATGCCTATGTTGAAATGGAAGAACAACTTGATCAGTTGATTGCTAAACACGAGGCAAAAGACTTTGCGATTGCCGTCTTTGACTTAAATGGTTTAAAGAAGATTAATGACACTCTTGGTCATAACGCTGGCGATGCTTATATCGTAAAATCAATTAAGATTATTTCTAAATATTTCCCATTTGAGAGTTTATATCGTTTTGGTGGAGATGAATTCGTCGCTATTCTTGAAGGTGAATCTTTCGAAGAAAGACAAAAACGACACGATGGATTCTTGAAAGAAATTGAAGAAAACATTACTAAAAACGAACCAGTTATTTCTTCTGGTATCTCAAAGTTTAGACCAGAAACCGATAACACCTATAAAGCGGTGTTCTATCGAGCGGATAAACTGATGTACGCAAGAAAAGAATTTTTAAAAGAACATAAGAGTTAAGCCTTATGTTTTTTTGTGAGTATTTTTCTAATGATATAGTTTTGTAATCTATCTGGAAGAATATTTAACATTAGTAGAAGCGGATTTCTATTAATTTTATAAATGTATCTTGGCTTCTTTTTATTTGCGATTTTATAAGCAAGATTTGCAATCTTCATAGGTGGAATTTTTCTCGCTTCAACTTTGTTGATAACTTTTTTAAACCTTTGAGATGAATCTTTATATAGTTCAGTGTTTTCAGTGAAATGATCTACTCGATTTGTTGAAACATCAAGTAGGGTGGTGTCAACCGCTCCTGGGCGAATAACACTAACTTGATAATCTAATAGTTGAAGCTCCATTCTTAAGGAATAGGCATATTTTTCAATGGTGGTTTTTGTCATTGCATATATACCAGTGAATGGAAGTGGGTCAAGTGGAGCGAGTTCACTGCTGACAATAATAATCTTTCCTTTCTTTTTAAGAAGTGGAAGAAAGGTCTTGTTCATGCGATAGATGGAAAAGACATTGATATCAAATATTCTCATGAATTCTTCTTCGCTCATCTCAATGAGGGAATTGAAATCATAAATTCCAGCCATATTGATAATAAGATCTAATTCATTTGTTTCTTTAGAAACAATATCAAAAGCTTTCTTAAGAGAATCCATGTCTCTTAAATCTGTTTTGATGAATTTTGTGTTTTCTAATATGACTTCTGGCTCTTTGATATCAAGACCAAAAACAAAATAACCGTTTTGTGAAAACTTCTTCGCACTTTCTTGGCCCATGCCACCAGAATAACCAGATATGACAACGCTTTTCATATAAGATAGTTTACCAAAGAAATGTGATGTTTAATCAATATAATTTGAAATTATATTCAATAAAACTATAATTATTGAGTTAGGAGGATGTCTTATGAATCTTATTGAAACAAATGAGTTATGTAAGAAATATTCAAAAGCCCTCGTTATCAATCATGTCAATATGCACGTCCCTGAAAAATCCATCTACGGATTTGTCGGAGAAAATGGTAGTGGTAAAACCACGATTATGAGATTGGTAATGGGACTTGTAGAACCAACATCTGGTGGTTTCTCCCTTTTTGGCATTCCAAATAGAGATAGACGTATCCACGATGTGAAAAGACAAGTCTCTGCGATTGTTGAAACAGCTTCTTTAGTTCCTTCAATGACTGCGAGAGATAATATGATTTATCAAGAATTATATTTAGGTATCAAACTTAGCGATGATGAAAGAAAAGAACTATTAACCAAAGTTCATCTCGAAAACGTCGGTAAGAAAAAAGTTAAAAACTTCTCTCTTGGTATGAGACAAAGACTCGCGATTGCGATGGCCCTTATGAACAAACCAAAACTAATGCTTTTAGATGAACCGATGAATGGTTTAGATCCTGAAGGTATTGCGGAGTTAAGAGAATTACTAATCGAATTAAACCAAAATGAAGGAATTACCATTTTAATTTCTTCTCACATTCTTTCCGAACTTGAAAAGATTGCGACCACTTATGGATTTATCTCACATGGACAATTATTAGAAGAGATTACTTCTGATGAACTCCATAATAGATGCCGTAAGTCATTATCCCTTGCTGTTAATGATTTAGATAACGCAAAAGAAGTATTGGAAAAATTAGGTTTAAAAGAATACAGTATTATGCCTAATGGCGATATTAAGATTTACGATAATGTGAGCATCACAAAATTAGTCGTGGAACTCTCTAAAAAGAACGTTGAAGTTTTAAATATGCGTTCCTCTGAAGAATCGGTGGAAGATTACTATCTCCACTTAATTAAGGGGGTCATGTAATATGTCTAGACTATTTAAAGCCTTCATGTTTAAACTCCGTAAGGATATCACATTTAGAGTTACCCTTATTGTTGGAGCCTCTGTCGCGGTGTTCCTCACGCTTCTTTATCTCCTTTTAGATTATGCTTTATTTGAAGGAGAAGAACATGTCTTCCTCAATGGGCAAAGCATGCTTATTACATCTTTATCCCCAACCCAAAACTTTGGGTTAGCTATTCCTGTTAACTTAATCACCTACACCGTACTTGAATTTACTCAAGGTTCAATCAGAAACAAAATTATTTCTGGCCACTCAAAAGCAAAGCTTTATCTCTCGCTTTATCTCAATGGTTTAATCTTTGCTTTCTCACTTCTTATTGTTTATGTCCTTATCTGCTTTGGACTCGGTTCACTCATCGGTGGATTTGATCCAGAAGGTAGCTTTATTGGGGGCATCTCTAGTATTGCAGGTGGGGCAACAACATTAGGAGAAGGGTATATATTAAGAATCCTTATAATTGCTGTTCTTGTTTACGCTGGAATCGTGGCATTTACTATTTTCTTTGCTTCTTTGTTTAGAAATATTGGACCTTCAATTCCAGTGGTTATCCTAGTCTTGATAATGTGTAACTTAGTTTCGACATTCACTTCATTCCCAGGAATTGATGAGAAATTTATTTGGGTTATGAGAATTGTCAATCCTCTTCATGCCTTAAGTGCGACCGAGGTAATAACAACTACAACCAAAGATGCTTATGATAATACAATCGTTAATGCATCTGTAAATATGACCAATGAAACATTCTTCTCAGGAATTGGTTCAAATATCTTCTATATATTTGCATTCTTGTTTGGCGGATTAGTGATCTTCAAACATAGAGATGTGAAATAAACAAACATAGGCACTTTTATAAAGTGCCTTTTTTGTAAATTGCTTTTTTAATAAAAAGAGCATATTATCTTATAGAAGGAAGGTGGTTAATATGAAAAATATTAAATCTCTTATTACATTATCTCTTGTGCCAGTGTTATTAACTGGTTGTAGTTCCGCAAAGAAAATTAGTGAAGAAGAATTCAAAGAATTACATGAACAAACCGTTTTATATCTCTCTGATGTGAATAATGTTCCTGCTAATATTCATATCGCAAATAAGAACTCTACAACAAAATATGATTATAAAGAAGGCGAATTCTATTCAAACTATACCTTCGCATTATTGATCTTGGTTCCTGTTACCGGTGGAACATATACTTGGAAAGAAGATGGTAAATACTATCACGCTGTCAAAGATATGTTTAAATCTGAAAAGTCATATAAGAAAGAAATCACTGAAGAAGAATTCAACGACTACATGGCTTCCCATAAGCAAAAGATTTTAGAAGAATTAAATGTCCCGCTTCTAACTGCTACAAACTTACTTAACGGTTCTGAATTATATGAAAATGTTCAAAACACTTATTACTCAGTTGGTAAGACCGGATGGAAACTTTCTTCAAAAGCAGAGTATTTGAGTGACAATCACAAAGAATATTCATACACAATTCAATTCAAGGACAATCTTCCAGTCAAATACACAAGCAAGGTCACTTCAGAAAAGAACTCAGAAACAGTTTGGAAATACACACTTGGAAAAGCTTCTCTTTCTGTTCCATCATTTGAAACTACATCTGAATCTCAAGCTTAATCATTAAGCAAATATAGAGGCACTGAAAAGTGCTTCTTTTTTGTTGAAAAAGGCTGTTTTTGCGAAAAATATCCGCATTTTGCAAAGTTTTTAGATAAAAGTTGTTGTAATCTCTCGCGTGTATGCGATAGAATGAAGTTAACTTATAAGGAGACTTTTATAATGAAAAAAGCAGTCAAAGGAATGAGTGTTGTAGTTGGCATCTTTTTTGGCATTTGGCTTATCCTTTTGTTGTTGCAAATCATCCTTCCATTAGTGGGTGTTAACAGCGAGTTTATTGTCATTGCAAACTACTTAACTGCTCATTTAACACATCTCAAAACATTAATTATTCCAACAACCGCCTTACCATATAGTATCGCGTTGTATGCTGTTCTCGGCATTGCCTTAATTATGATGATCGTCTTAATTATCGTTGCCGCTAGCAGAAAAAGAGGTAAATACATCCTCTTCCTCATCTTAATGCTCTTAGTAGCCGTTCCAGCTGCTGACTGTGTTGCATCTGTTTATCAAATGCTCGCTGTTGAAAAAGTGAGATTTGAAGGCGGAGCCCTTGTTGTTCCTCACCTCGGAATCTTCATGGAATTCGGCATTGCAGTTGTTGAACTCTTAGTCGCATTATTGATGTTCATTCTTTGGATTATCATCCTCAACGCCATCAACAAATCAAGAGCCGCTGAAGTTGCTCAAGAACAAGCTAATGATTCTGAAGCTGTCATCGCTGAACCAGCAGAATTCTTCGTTAGCGAAGAAACAGCCAGCGAACCAGTTCCTGAATATGTTGCTGAACCAGAACCAGAAGTTGAACCAGATGCAGTCGCTACGGCAATTCCTGTTGAAGAAGAACCAAAAGAAGAAAAGAAACAAGAACCACAACTTGATGCTAGATCAATCGCTGAAATGATTAGAGATATCGTACGCGATGAAATGTCTAGAAGAGAAGCTGATATCAGAAATGAAGAACATACCAATTCTGATAACCAAACAATTACAGGCGCCACCTTTGGTGGACCACTCATTGTCCAATACTTCAATGGTATTGCTCCAATGCAAGCTCCTGTTCAACAAGCAGCTCCTGCTCCACAACCTGAACCAGCACCAGCTCCACAACCTGAACCTGAGCCACAACCTGAACCAGAGCCAGAGCCAGTCGTTGAAGAAGAACCAGAACCAGAAGTTGAACCTGAGCCACAACCTGAACCAGC
>CAMOSS010000049.1 GCA_946625055.1 uncultured Caryophanales bacterium | reverse complement strand
CACTTAAATCAGAACCAAAGCCAGCCCAGAAATTAATTGTTGTGCCACTGACATCGACATTGAAGTCTAAGTCATAAGCATAATTATTTCTTTTGTTACCACATGCACCTAAAGCCGCAGCGGATGTCGCTACGACTGAGGCTAAGGCTATAGTTAAGAATAATTTATTTTTCATAAGGAGTTCTCCTTTTGACTAATCTTTAATATAGTCAGAAATTGTTCTATAAATAGCATCGATTGTTCCTTGAACATCGTATGTATTTGTCATTAAATAGCCAGGGATTAATTCGACTTGTTCACGGATATCAGCAGATCCACGGAAACCTGGATCGACGAATTTGTTCCAATGATTTTCAACATATTCATTGTTGTTAACTTCTGCGGAAGCAAGTCTTAATTTATCGGTGTCTGATTTCACTGTGGAATCAAGATATTCTTGATAACCATCTGAATTATAGGAGTAATCACATGTTGGATAGTATCCTGTATCAGCAGCGAATTGACCGTTATCTTGTTGTGAGAGATAAACCATTAATTTCCAAGCGGCTAATTTTTGTTTATCTGTTCCTTTATTGAATAAACCTAAAGATGTACCTTGAGAGATAACATATTTATGATCTGCATCTTTATAAGGAATTGGAGCAATCTTTGTCTTGATGGCGTTAGAGGTAATGTTAGCTAAACCAGCGGTTGAACCAACGTTCATAACGGATTTATAAGCTTTGAAAGCATTAGAACAATAGAGTTCATTGTAGAATGATGGGATAGCAGCGATTCCACTATCAAATAAATCTTTTAACATTGTTAAGGCTGCTCTTGTTTCATCGCTATCAAAGACGGCGTAGCCTCTACCTGTTTTTGTCTTATCGACTTCGGTGTATTGACCACCGTATTGTCTAACAAGTGTAATGAATAAGTTAGCACCAGCATCATAGGTGAATGGTCTAAAGTCTTTTTCAAGAACGGCTGTCATATTCATAACAATTTTGGCATTAGCAGCTTCTACTTCTGCTGATGTAGCATAGACATTACCGTCATCGGCAAGAATCTTACCAGCAGTGTCTCCAACCTTGAATAATGGTTTAACAAGTTCTTTAACAGCTGTACCAACGGATTTGACTTCGGCCCAAGTCTTTGGAACGAAAATTCTATCTTTCCAAGCTTCTTGTTTGGCTGCCCAGTCAAATAAGTCAGCGTTATAAACCATTTCTTCGGTGGATTTATTAAATGGAACACCTAAGATATAGCCTGTACCATCTTCTTTGAATTCGAGGGTTTCGTTTTCAACGACATAGTCATCATAGAAATCTTCATAGTCCATGAGTTTGATGCCATCAGCACCAAATCTCTTACCGTTTTGAGTATAAGCACCTGTGACATCACCACGTTTGGCATCATTCTCTAAAAGACCATCAAGTCTTAAAAGAATGTTGGATTTAACGTAAGAAGCAAAGTGATCTGGATAACCATTAGCGATATTTGGGAATGATCCAGATGTGGAGGCTAAGTTAATAGCCTTTAATAAGTTTGGATAACCTGATTTTGATTCGTGTTTGACAATGATACCTGTTTTAGCGGTGAATTCTTCAAGTCTATCTTCAAGACATTTTGACATATCACTACCGAAACCGGACCACATTGTGATTGTTGTACCTCTGGTGTCCAATGTGACATCGATTTTGTCGGTGTCTGGTGAACCTGGAACGAATCTAGCCGTTCCACATGATGTTACTGCACTAAGAGCAGCAACTGCGAAAGGTGCAATGAGTAATAATTTTAAACTTTTCATATAGATAAGTCCTTTCTTTAACCTTTAATACCGGAACGAGAAATACCACGCATGATATATTTTCTAAAAATAAGGAAGAATACAAATAATGGGACTGTAGCAAATAAGGAGCCAGTAATTCTCGCTGGTGTATCATTTGAAAATTCACTTGTGAATTGCTTCATCAAACCGTTGGAGACGAGTAACATCGAGTGAGAGATACCCATCTTTGCTAAAACACTGTTTTCACCTGAAGCAATAAGTGTTGGCCAAATGTAAGCATTCCATGCGCCCATAAGGGAGAGAATTAAGATAGTAACAATGGTTGGCATGGCGATTGGAATCATACATTTCCATAAGTATTGGAAGTGTCCATAACCGTCAACTTTTGCCGCTAAGAATAATTCGTTAGGGATTTGTTGGAATGTTTGTCTTAAATAGAAGATATAGAAGACGCTAACACCATGGACCAAGATCAAGGCGGCGAAGGTATTGTACCAACCGAATTGAACTGTGGTTTGGTAGTTGGTCATCATCATCATTTCACCTGGAACCATCATGGTGCCAAGTAAGATTGTGAATAATACGTCTTTTCCTTTGAAGTTAACACGAGCGAAAGCAAAGGCTGCTAAGACTGTGGTAACAACGGTGAATGTGGTAGAAAGCACTGCCACTATCACAGTATTCAAATAGAATGAACCAAAGTTAAATGAACCTTGGAAGACTTTTTGGAATTGTTCGAATGAGAAGTTTGTGGAATTTAAGTAGAGGACTAATTTACCACTTAACTCTTCATTTTCAAAAGCATTTGTGCTCTTGAAGGAGGTGATAATCATATACCAGAAAGGTAAGATAATGAATAATCCGACTAAGGTTAAGAAACCATAGAGGAGGACTTGAGTAATGATTTTTCTGATCTTGTATGCTCTAAGTTGAGCATCAGTCGCGAAATATAGTTCATGTTCAGCCATATCTTATCTCCTTTCCTAGTAATGGACTCTTGTTTTGGAGACACCAAATTGCACAAGAGTAATCACTAAAACGATAGCCAGCAAGATAACACAGCCCGCGGCACCTCTTCCTTGGGCGGAATCTGCTGTTGAGTCAATTAATTTAACGATATATCCGACGACGGTAATCCAGGTGTTCTTATCAACACCACCGAAGTCACGGGAACCACCACCGAACAAGGAGATGATTTGAGAGTATGACTTACAAGCTCCGATGAAGGATGTAATCGTAATATAAAGTATCTGTGGTGAGAGTAAAGGCACTGTAATTCTTCTAAAGATAGTGATTTTACTACTACCATCGATTCTTGCAGCATCGTAATATTGCTTATCGATAGCAGCAAGACCAGACATGAAGACTAAAATCTTAAAGGCGATACCATTCCAAATGGAGTAGATAACGATGACGACAAACATATTCCATTTTGAAGCATTGATATCTAACCAGTGTTGTGGTGACACACCAAAGATTGAAATAAGCATGTTGAATAAACCACCAGGGCCACTACTAAACATCGCGTTGAAGACCATACCTAAAGCGATGGTGTTTGTGACGTATGGTAGGAAGAATACTGTTTGGTAGAAACCTTGTAAAGGTTTAATAGCGTTTAAACAAACAGCGAGGAGAAGTCCAACAATAATTGTTAATGGAACAGAAACAATAACGATTAAGCCGGTGTTTCCTAACGCGCTAATGAAGACAGGGTCTTTTAAGACATTAACGTAGTTTTGGATACCCCAAGATAATTCGGTAGAGGCTCTTGTGTTTTGTATACCAGCAATGTAGTTGATGATAACGAAGGATGAGCCTGAATTACCAACCCAATAGAAATTGTTACAGAATGACATGATGAAGGTGTTTAAGATTGGGTAAATCATAAACAAAATCAAGAAGATGAGGGCTGGGATTAAAGCAATCCAACCTTTCATCCATTCTGGCATGATCCATTTATGGCTTCTGGTTTTTAACTCCTTTTTCGTGGAGATACCTAAAGAGGCCAAACGGGCATCCCAGTTCATGGTTCCATCTGGATTAGGGAGAACTTCAACATTAGTTTTTTGTTCTAAATTATCCATAATCACTCTATAACCAATGGTTATTTAATCCTTTCTCCACTTTCTTCAAAGACATAATAACGTTTTGGAGTAAAGTTAACGTTTTCTTTGCCTTTAACTTCATCCCAGTTTTCAGTTGGGATAATAATTTTTAAACTTGAACTATTTTGTCCATGGACTTTACCAATCATGGAGATATCACGTCCAACTCTTTGGACATAGTCGACATCGACTGGAACAATACCATGTGAACTCTTCTTAGATGTAACAAGTGTGAAGGCTTCTGGACGGATACCGATCTTGACGGTTCTATCATTCTTCACCACTTCTTCACTATAACGTAAGATTTCTAATTCAGGGTTCTTTAAAGCATGGATGGCTTTTTCATCAAGACCTTGTAATCTTTCTGGATGTGCTTCTAAATCCTTGAGGTAATCTTCTAAGGATAAAGCTGTTCCTTTGACCACTTGTCTTTCTTTTTCAATCTTGCCACGATATTCGTTTTTATAAACTGGGTCGTCATCAAAGACTTCACCATCGATGTAAAGTTTTCCATTTTTGATTTCACCATCAAAGACGTTGATGGCTGGTGAACCTAAGAACTTGGCAACGAATAAGTTGACTGGTTCATCATAAACCTTTTGTGGTTCATCGATTTGTTGAATGACACCGAAGTTCATAACGACGATAACATCGGAAATAGACATTGCTTCTTCTTGGTCGTGTGTGACGAAGATGGTTGTAATGCCAGTTTCTTTTTGAATTCTTCTGATTTCTTCACGAGTTTGAAGTCTTAAACGAGCATCTAAGTTTGATAATGGTTCGTCTAAGAGTAAAACTCTTGGTGTCTTAGCTAAAGCACGAGCAATCGCGACACGTTGTTGTTGACCACCAGATAATTCTTTTGGTTTTCTTTCAAGATATGGTTCGATATCAACGAGTCTTGCCATCTTGTGGGCAATTGCATCTTTTTCTTGCTTTGTAAGTTTTGTCTTTGTGACTTCCTTATATTTTTCAGGATCTTCAACTTTAAGTTGATTTAGTGCAGCTTGTGCTTCTTCTAAAGCGTGTTGGGCGTCTTGGACCTCTGTTTCTAATCTAGCAACTTCCCCTTTAAGTTCTTCTAGATTTTCAGCATTAGCCTTTTGACCTTTTGCTAAAGCTTTTTGAGCTGCTTTCAAATCTGCTTTCGCTTGGTTGAGTCTTAATTTGTGATTATTAAGTGGTCCAGGAAAGCGGACATTATCAAGTGGGAATGTAATGTTTTGTTTCACACTAAAATGTGGGTATAAAGCGTAGTTTTGGAAAACTAAACCGATACCACGATTCTCTGGTGGGACAGAAGTTACATCCTCATCACCGAACCAAATGTGTCCATCTGTTGGTTTGTGTAAGCCAGCAATCATATAAAGTGTTGTTGATTTACCACAACCAGAAGGTCCAAGAAGTCCGACGAGTTTGCCATCAGGTACGACAAAAGACATATCGTTGACGGCGGTAGTTTTAGAACCTTTCTTACTAGTAAAAGTCTTAGTAAGATGTTCGATTCTTACTTCCATAATATTCCTCCCTATTATGCTGTGCGCAAAATTTTCACATAAAAATAATATCACACACTCACACATAAAAGAAAACTAAATTTTGTCTTTCAAAAACTTAGTTTTTATTGTTATATCCTACTTATATTTAACCCCTATTATTGAGGTGTTTTGTTATCATTGTTATGTGGGTTAGAGTAGATAACGTTTGTTCTATCTTCCACCGCTAATTCTTTATTATGTCTTTCTTCATAGTCATCGACTTGTTTTTGATATCTTTCTTCTTCGTTTATATCTTTAAACCAAGTGGAATTTCTCTTATCAATAACAAGTGTTCCAGCAATAAAGTCATGAATCGCTTTATGATCTTTTGTTAATACCATAGTGATAAATGATGCGAGTAATAAAGCAGATAGAATTCCTACTGTTATTAAATTGATACCTACAAAGTAGATAATAAGTAAAACTGATAAAGCCATAAAGATAAATCTAGGAACAAGTTGAATCCTTCTATATTGATATCCAAGCTTATTAACTAGACATGTATGCATGACAAGTTTTCCAATTGTTTCACCATTTTTAAAGCACATTGGAATGATAAAGAAGAAGATTAAGATTCCAAGAGTTAAACCAAGGGCGAGAGGAAGAGTTGTCCCATATAATGCAAAGTTTTGATAATCTTTAGTGAGCCTTGGTAATGAGGTTAATTCTGAGAGGGAATAAAAGTAGATATATTTATACTCTTTTGCGATAGGATCGTTTTCTATTTCAGAATCGCTAACATAGTAGTAAGAAACGAGTTTTTTCTTCACTAATTTTGTGATGTTATCCTTATTTGCAGGGTCATTTTCATATTGAATTGGAAGAGCGAATTCACTGGTAATTGGATTACCTTCACCATCTTTACGATATTCAAAATATGACTTACCAATGGCTAAGACAAGTTCATATCTATTAGATAGTTCTTTATCAGAATAACGATTTAAAATATCGTCTTGACCATAGATAAAAACGTTATACCAATACTTATCAATTTCTTGGGTATTATCTCTTAAAGTTGGGAGATATTCTTTATAAAAACTATAGAACTTTTCTTCATATTCTTCATATGTATCTAAGACGTATGGAACGACTTGGTTCTTTGAATCATATTTCATGATCCCTGAATTAACGATAACTGAGTTATAGTCTTCTTTAAATGACTTCACCCATTTCGTATTCATCATGATATTAGAAAGACCAAGAAAAATACCTAACCCCACGAGAAGAGTTAAGACAAAGTCTATAATCGCTCCGAATGTTCTATTGAACAGAGGTGCCACTTCTATTTTCTTTACTTTATTGTTTGTCATTTTTCTTCATGCTTTCTAAGACATTTAAGACTTTTAAATAATCTTCTTTATTCTTATAAACAGTGACTCCATCACTCTTAATAACAATACATCTAGAGATGAAATCAGAGATTGTTTGTTTATTTCTTGTAAAGACCATTGTAGATAAAGAAATTAAAGCTAATAAAACGATGACAATGATTTGTAAATACAAAACATTGATAAATGAGACAAAGGCAATAATTCCAAGTAATGGAATGATTCTTAATAAGACTTGATATTTCTTAATAAGATATCCACTATCATTCACTAAAGATAACTTAAAGACCATCTTACCTAATGTTCTTCCAAAAGGATTAAAGATTGGAATTAAAACATAATAGATAAGAAGAGAGAATAAAGCTGGGAAGAAGATTAATAATGAAGACACAGTATTCATATAGCTAATCGCCTTCTTCATAGATTTTTGATTATAGAATTCTTTCATAGCTTCACTATACTTAGTGTTCATAAACTTCGCTAAATCAGAAGTTAAAGATACTTTCTTAACTGTTTCTCCACCCACTTCTTCTTCGACAATGAAATCAGGAGCTATTGTTCCTATTTTAGTCTTATCTATTTCATCACCAGTTTTTTGATAGACAAAGAAG
>CAMOSS010000048.1 GCA_946625055.1 uncultured Caryophanales bacterium | reverse complement strand
TAATTTCATTGTGGAGTTGCTTAAAATCGTCTGATATGTCGTCAATATGTTCAGACATCTGTATCATTCTAAATGTTATAGCATCCAATAGTATTTGGTTGTTTTTAATTTCTTCAACAGAGGTGTTTTTTGAATATTCCATTATCCAATCTATTTCTTCAAGAGATTTTGAAATGTAATATTTATTGCTTTTCGTAAACTTTAACTCCTGTTTTTAATATTTCGTCTAATAAAGGAAGATTGTTTTTTAGTTGCTCTAAATTAAGCAAATCGACTTTTTTGTGTAGTGATTCTCTAAGATCTTCTGCCAAACCGAAGAATTCCATACCAGTGACACGAGTGGACACCAACAAATCAACATCACTTTTTTCACCAGCTTCACCCTTAGCATAGCTTCCAAATAAGATACAGTAATCAACATCATAGTTTTTAAAAACATCCTTAAGCGCATTTGTGATGTTTTCCAACGATAAAATACCATGTGTCTCATCAATGTATCCGTATTTCGATAGCAAATCAAACATGTACTTATATTTGATTGTGTTTTCTTTGCTCTCATCATTTTCGTATGTCTTGTAAGAACGTATGGAAACGCCTAAGAGCATGGCTGCTTCTTTTTGAGTAAGGCCTTTTGAAATTCTAAGTTGCTTAAGCATAACAATTCCTTTCATAAAAATAATACAATATTTGCACCTTATAAACAATTGAAAAGTGCAAAAATTGCACCTAAAAAAGATTTAAAGTGCATATTTGTTTTTTCTTGATAAGAAAATATCGCCTCAATATAATTGCTTATATGAAACTTTTAATTAGAGAAATAAAATACACAAGAAGATTCGATGGTAGCAAGGTAAAATCTGAAACGACAACTGAAGAATTATTCAGTCTAGTTGTTGGACCTTTATCTTTTTCTAGGCGTCCGAGTATGTTTGAAATTGTTGAAGTTAGAGACAATGAAATTGATCTTAAGATTCATACAAGAATGAAACTTGGTTATTTAATTAAAACCATCAGGAAAAATGAATTAGAAAATTTTGTTCCTCTTCCAACCAAAGATGGCCTAGTGTCTTTTGTATATGAATTTGAATTAGTGGAGGTTAATTATGAAACATATTAATACTCTTTTATCATTAGTGGCATTACTTTCAATTAGTGGTTGTACAGTCACTCAAAAAACAAGCGAAAAAGAATCTGAATCAGTAGCTGAAAGCGTTGAATCAATTGAAAGCGTTCAAAGCGAAGAACCAAGCCAAGAAGAATCAGAATCTGAAATAGTTATTCCTTATGAAAACCAAATCGCAAAACCATCAAGCTTAGTGCACACAATGGATGAACTAATGGCGATCTGTGACTACTATGCTTTCTACAAAATAACTGATTTTAAAGTGGAAATTGCCAGTGATTTTGCCTATAAAACCGAGCAAAAGACCGTTAAATCAGAAATTAACTATCTCTACTGGAATTCCGAATTAATCAATGGAACAATGGGCATCACCGGCACTGATAACGGAGACGGTACATGGTCCATTCATTATGTTTTATATGAAAACGCAGTAGTGAGCACAACACAAACTAAAAAGCTTTTAAAAGATTTATATTACGACGCTCCAAGTGCATCTTTAGGTGAATTAACTTTTGCTACAGATGATGAGTCTAAACCAATTGCAGATGTTGAAACATCACAACAACTTTGGTATGCTGCTGAACACAATTATAGGATAAATCCATTACCAAATAGTAAGGCTGAAGAATACTATAATAAGTCAAAAGAAGTGCTTGTTAAATTAGTGAAATCTACCATGAGCGATTATGAAAAAGCTTGTAAGATTTATGACTATATCGAACACACCGCAACATATTCTTATGGAGCAGCCTATGATTTACCAGAATCACCAGATCCAGTGAATTTCCCAGATGTCTATGCCGCTACATATAAGGCCTATTACCTTGATGGATTCTTTGATGATAACTGTGTTGTCTGTGATGGGTTTGCCAAAACATACACATTATTAGGAAAGATGGCCGGTCTTGATATTGTTAGAGCTTCTGGCACAAGTGATACAAGATATGTCAGTAAAGAAGTTGCGGGTCATGCTTATTGCTTTGTGAAGATTGATGGGAAATATTATTTATCATGCCCAACATGGGGACAAACATCTTTACAATCCAGTAGCACAAAACAAGTGACTAACAAGACATACTTCATGTCTCCAGAAAGTTACATTAAACCATATGAATCCACTATGTGGAGTGACTTCATTTATACAACAACCCCAAACTACGCGAATTATTTCAAAACAATTGATATTGAAATAGATGATGAAGTGATGGATGCCTATATTGAAAACGAAGAAGAAGCATCTAAATTAGATTCAAAATTCAAATACTACACAAATATTTACGCCAATGTTTATTTTGCAAATAAGACATTAGCAAATTCATACAGAAATTCTTCTCACAAAGCAAAAGTGATGTTTGAAGAAGATGGTTTGCAAGCCATATTGTATTCAATGTGATATAATAACCCTTAGAAGGTGCATTTATATGATAGCAATCGGTATTGATATTGGCGGTACCTCCATTAAAGGTGCAGCAGTTAATGACAAAGGTCATGTTTTTGAAGTCTTTTCTATGCCTGTCGAAAAAGGCGAAGATCAAGAAACAACAATTATCAAATTAAGAAATTTAGTCAAAGACTACATTTCATCACAAAAGTTTGATGAAGAAATCGTTGGCATTGGTATGGGCATTCCAGGCGCTATTGATTCTCCAAGAGGTATTGTTTCTTATTCCAACAACTTAAAATGGAGAAATCTTAATGTTAGGGAATTGATGAAACCTTTAGGCTATGAAGTGAGAATTACAAACGATGCAAACGCTGCAGCACTTGGCGAAGCCAGATTTGGTGCTGGTAAAGATTACCGTGATATCTTAATGATTACCCTTGGTACCGGAGTTGGTGGTGGAATCATCATCGATAGAAAACTATATGAAGGTAACGAAGGTAAAGGTGCTGAATTAGGTCACACAATTATCAAAATGGGTGGAAGACAATGTTCATGTGGAAGAAAAGGCTGTCTTGAAGCATATGCTTCAGCCACCGGATTAATTGCCGACGCTAAAATCGCTATGGAAAAGAATAAAGAAACCGCTCTATGGGATTTATCAAGAACTGGATTAAATGCAAAAGTCATCTTTGATGCCGCTCAAGCTGGAGATAAAGTTGCCATCCGTTTAGTGAAAAACTATGTTAAATATCTCTCTGAAGGTTTAATGAACTATTTCAATATCTTTAGACCAGAAGCTGTCGTCTTAAGTGGCGGTATTGCTAAAGCAGGAGATTATTTAATTTCAAAGGTTAAGAGATATTGCAAACGTAACCATTATGGTTACGAAGGCTCTCCAGAAGTCGATATCCTCGTTTCTAAACTTGGATACGATTCAGGTAAAATCGGGGCTGCATCTTTATTCTTTGAATAATTATTAAGTAAAGTATTTCAAAAATTCTATCCTTAGTGGTAGAATTTTTTCATGCTAATTGGAAAGTATCTTACTAAGTACTATAAGAAATACCTACCATTATTCATCATTGGAATATTGGCTCTTTTAGCTGTCGATTATATCTCCACAGAAATTCCTTTGATTTTGGGTGATATTGTTAACAACTTTGAAGAGTATCAAGCAAACCAAAATGAACTATTGGTGTTAATCCTTCGTGTTGTGTTATACGCCTTAGGTATTTTTGCTGGTCGTATCATTTGGAGAATATGTATCTTTAGAGCTTCTGTCCGTATTCAAGCAGGCTTAAGAAGAGATATGTTCTTAAAAGCAGAAAGATTATCCACTTCTTATTATCATAATAATAAGGTTGGTAACATCATGGCGTGGTTTACCACTGATATTGAAACAATTGGTGACTTCTTCTCTTGGGGAACAGTCATGCTTATTGATGCTTTCTTTATGACTGGTATTGTCATCTTCAAGATGATCACTGTCAGTGGTTGGTTAACATTATTTGCGGCGATTCCAATCTTACTCATCATGATTTGGGGATTCTTTGTTGAAAAGATCATGGGTAAACAATGGGAAGATAGACAAGTAGCCTTCGATAGATTATATGACTTTGCTAATGAGAACTTCACTGGCATCAGAGTTATTAAAGCCTTTGTTAAAGAGCATCAAGAAATTAATGCCTTTAGAAAAGTCGCTCTTAAGAATAAAGAAGTGAACTACAAGTTCGCCATGACAAGCGTCGTCTTTGACGTCATTTTAGAATCAGTTATTTTCTTAGTCCTTGGACTTATCTTTGGACTAGGTGCATATTTTGCGGTCATGAACGCTCATGGAAATCCAGTGGTTATCGCTGGAACAACTATTGATTTAAGAATTGGTGATGTTGTGGCCTTCTCTGGTCTTTTCGATAGTCTTATTTGGCCAATGATTGCCCTTGGACAAATCGTCATCATGAGAAGTAGAAGTAAGACCTCACTTAAGAGAATTACTCATTTCTTAGACACTCCAGAAGACATTCAAAATCCTAAAAATCCAATCATTCTTAAAAAGGCAAAAGGCGAAATTGAATTTAGGAATTTTACCTTCCAATATCCAGATGATAATAAACCAATTTTGAATAACATTTCCTTCAAAATTAATCCTGGTGAAGTTATTGGTATTGTCGGTCGTATCGGGGCAGGCAAAACCACAATCATGAACATCTTGATGAGACTTTATAATGTCGCTCCTAATAGCGTCTTTATCGATGGTAATGACATCATGCAACTCGATATTGAATCACTTAGAAACAACATTGCTTACGCTCCTCAAGATAACTTCCTTTTTAGCGATAAAATATCAAAAAACATCGCATTTTCCGTCTCAAATGAAGAAAATTCGAAGATTGTTGAGGCTGCGAAGTTTGCCGATGTTCATAGTAATATCAATGAATTCCCTAATGGTTATGACACAGTTTCTGGTGAAAGAGGTGTCACCCTTTCTGGTGGACAAAAACAAAGAATTTCTTTAGCAAGAGCCTTCTATAAACACGCTCCAATTATGATTATGGATGACACAGTTTCCGCTGTTGATATTAAGACAGAAGAAAACATCTTAGACCATATCGCTAATGAAAGAAAAGGCATGACAACAATTGTTATTGCTTCACGTGTTTCGACCGTGAAGAACATGGATAAAATATTAGTTCTCGCTGATGGTGGAATTGATGGTTTTGGTAGCCATGATGAACTCATTAAAACATCAAAGGTTTATCAAAAGATGGTCTTCCTCCAACAACTTGAAGAAGAAGTGGAAGGAGGTAAAAAGTAATGGCTGAAGATTTAGAAAAATTACACGGCGATCATAAAATACCTCTAAAAGAACTTCTTAGAAGATCGATTAAATATTCTAAAGGTGTAAGACATCTTCTTGTTTTCGCATTCTTACTTTTAATTATCTCTGTCGCGATTAATGTTGTTCTTCCTTTATTCATCAAAGAATTCGTTAACCACTTGAAACAAGATGATCCAAGCAAGATTGTCTTATGGACAGCCTTATGGCTTGTTATTGGCTATGCCGGACTTGGTATCTTTACTCAAATCTTAAGATATTTCCAAGCCTTACTCTTACAAAAAGCCGGACAAGAAATCGTCTTTAAACTAAGAATGGAAGTCTTTGTCCATATTGAAAATATGTCACTCAATCAATTTAATGATATGGCGGTTGGTGCATTAGTGACGAGAGTAGCGAACTATACTTCCTCGATGTCAGAACTATTCACTGATGTGCTTATCACTATCCTTAGTGATATATTACTGGCGTCATCCGTATTCGTCGTGATGATGGTTATCTCATGGAAACTTTCATTAGTCTTATTAATCTTTGTGGCTTTAGCCTTCTTAGTGACTTTAATCTTTGGCAGAAAGATTGGTGGAATGTTCAGAAAAGAAAGAAAACAAGTTTCTGATTTAAATACATTCTTAAGCGAAAACCTTTCAGGCATGCGTATCATACAAATATTTAATAAAGAAAAAGATAAGATTGTCGAATTTGATGAAAAGAATGAGGCCCTTGCTAAATCAATGTTTAATGTTGTTCTCATCTTTACATTCTATAGACCATTATTAAATGTCTTATATTATGGAGCGGTAGCCTCTACCTTTGGTTTTGGTATCTTATTCATGCTTAACGCTGGTGAGATTGCTTCCTTCTATTTATTCCTTTCTAACTTCTTTAATCCAATTCAAGATATCGCAGATAAGTTAAATCAAGTAACAAGAGCCTTAACTGCCTGTGAAAGATTATTTAATCTTTTAGATGTTGAACCAGAAGTTATCGATAGTGAAGATGCAATTGATATTGATCACTTTGAAGGGAAGATTGAATTTAGAAATGTCTGGTTTGCTTATGAAAAAGATAACTGGATTTTAAAGGACGTTTCCTTTGTTGTTAATCCAAAACAAACGGTCGCCTTTGTTGGGGCCACAGGAGCCGGAAAAACCACCATACTATCTTTGATAGTAAGAAACTTCGAGATTCAAAAAGGACAAATCCTTATCGATGATATCGATATTAAGAAAATTAAGATTGAATCCTTAAGAAGAGCCATTGGACAAATGCTCCAAGATGTTTTCCTCTTCTCTGGAACAATTAAAACAAATATCACTCTTCACGACGATAGTTTCACTGATGAAGAGGTTTGGGAAGCTTGCGATTATGTTAATGCTTCAACATTTATCAATCGTCAAGAAAACAAACTTGATCAAGAAGTTGTGGAAAGAGGGGAAAACTTCTCTTCTGGTCAAAGACAATTATTAAGTTTCGCCAGAACCGTTTTACATAAACCTCAAATTCTTATTCTTGATGAGGCCACTGCAAACATCGATACCGAGACAGAAGTGTTAATCCAAGAATCATTATTAAAGATCAAAGAGATTGGCACGATGCTTGTTGTCGCTCATAGATTATCAACCATTCAACATGCGGATAACATTATCGTTTTACAAAATGGTCAAATCATTGAAACTGGCACTCATCAGTCCCTTTTAAAGAATAAAGGATACTACTATAAGCTCTATCAACTGCAATTTGAGAGCCATCATTAGTAAAAATTTAGTAGATATTATTATAATTATAATAAGTCATGCGCGCACACGCGAACGTGACTTTTTTAATAAAAGTAAAAAAATTTAAAAAAAGTGTTTGACACCTTATTTCAATAGTGTTAGTCTATTAAAGCACGCGGTCCGAGAGGACAGTAGAATTACGTAGTAATAGCGTGCGACTGATCTTTGAAAACTAAACAGATGTACGAACAAACAAACGTCAATTAATTTTTTTAATATACAAAACCAGATAATAATTATGAACTAGAATACAAACTTTGAGAGTTTGATCCTGGCTCAGGATGAACGCTGGCGGCGTGCCTAATAC
>CAMOSS010000047.1 GCA_946625055.1 uncultured Caryophanales bacterium | reverse complement strand
AGGCTCGACTTTTTCTTCTTTTAAATAAGTCATCTTCTGACCGCAGTTTGGGCAAGCCGATTGTTCACCTTCAAAGACCGTTTGACATTTAGGACATTGGTATTTCATATACTTTATTTTAATAGATTAAATCAAATAAAAAAAGAGCATCTACAGAAGCTCTTCAATTTCTTTTCTTAACCTTATTATCGATTTAGAGTCACTTATTGAAGTAAATAAGTATTTCTTAATGTCTTGAGATTCAATAAACTTAATGGCTTTACTTTTCTCTTTTTGATTTAATTTATCAGCCTTGGTTAAGATGACGATAAATGGAGTTTTGTCTTCTTTGAAGACATCAATCATTTGAATATCATTATCATTAAATTCTCTTCTACTATCCATAAGGAGTAAAGCGCATTTGAGATAAAGATTATTATCCAAATAATTTGACATCATTTCACCAAATAAAGCATCGAGATCAATTCCACCTTTGGCATATCCATACCCAGGAGCGTCCACTAGATAAAACTTTTCATCAACAGAATAATAATTAAGTAATCTTGTGTGTCCTGGTTTAGATGAGGTAAACGCTAAATTTTTGTTATCAACTAAAGCATTGATCAAAGAGGATTTTCCAGCATTAGAACGTCCCACTATTAAAATCTCAGGAAGACGCCCTTTAGGGGCATCTTCCAGAGTTTTCGTTGATTTGATAAATTTAGTGTTTCTGAAATTAATCATTTTAATCCATTAAAGCAACTTTGAGAGCGTCATCAACAGAATCCATCAAAACAATATTGAGACCTTTTTTCACTTCATCTGGAAGTTCGTTTAAATCTCTTTCATTTTTCTTTGGAACGATGATGGTTTTAATACCACTTCTTAAAGCGGCGAGTGATTTCTCTCTTAAACCACCGATTGGTAAAGCATTACCTCTAAGGGTCACTTCACCAGTCATAGCGACATCTGGATTGACGTGTTTCTTTGCCATACATGAAACGATGGCAGTTGTAATCGCCACACCAGCAGATGGTCCATCTTTTGGAACCGCTCCTTCTGGTACGTGAATGTGAATATCGTTTTGTTCGAAAAGTTCAGGAGCGATATCGTATTTAGCAGCGTTTGTCTTGACATAGTCAAGAGCGATGCTGCAGGATTCTTTCATAACTTCACCGAGTTTTCCGGTTAAGACGAGACCGCCTTTACCTTTAAAGTAGGTGACTTCGATTGGAAGGATATCTCCACCGAATGATGTATAGGCTAAGCCTGTAACAACACCGATTTGTGGTTTCTTTTCTTTATCTGTATCATCAAAGATCTCAGTTTCGAGATATTCTTTGACTTTGTCAACATCGATAGTAATGCACTTCACAGATGGATCTTTGACCACTGTAACAGCAACTTTTCTTAAACAGGAAGCAATCTTTCTTTCTAAGTCACGAACACCAGCTTCTCTGGTATAGCGGCGAATGATATAGTTGATAGCTTCGGAGGTGAAGTTCACTTGTTCTGGTTTAAGACCATTGAGTTCGATTTGCTTTTTCACTAAGTGTTCTTCAGCGATATGCATCTTCTCAATTTCGGTATAGGAAGGAATTTCAATTAATTCCAATCTATCTCTTAATGGAGCTGGGATGTTTTCAAGGTAGTTTGCAGTACAAATGAATAAAACATCGCTTAAGTCATATGGTTCTTCAATAAAGTTATCATTGAATGCGAAGTTTTGTTCTGGGTCTAAGACTTCAAGCATTGCACTGGCTGGATCACCTTTATATGATGATGCGAGTTTATCGATTTCATCTAAAAGGAAGACAGGGTTAGTGACTTTCACTTTTCTCATGCCATTGATGATTCTACCAGGCATAGAGCCGACATAGGTTCTTCTGTGACCTCTAATCTCAGCTTCATCAGAAATGCCGCCTAGAGAGGCTTTAAAGAATTTTCTGCCTAAAGCACGAGCAATACTTCTACCAAGGGAGGTTTTACCACATCCTGGTGGGCCATAGAAACAAAGGATTGGAGATTTGAGATTACCGGTTAATTTCTTAACGGCTAAATACTCAATAATTCTCTTTTTGGCTTGTTTAAGACCATAATGGTCTTCATCTAAGATTTGTTCAACGTGGTTTAGGTCTTCATCATCTTCAGTCTTTTCATACCAAGGCATGGATAAAACTGTATCGATGTAGTTTTGAATTAAGGAAGCTTCAAGAGATCCTCCTGGCATCATTTCCATCTTTTTAAGTTCATTCTTAATTTTGGTTTTGATGTATTCAGGATATGGATTCTTTTCGAGTTTTTCACGGATGTTATCTGGATCGGAATCATCGCCGGTGTCTTCACCTAATTCTTTTTTGACCGCTTTTAATTTTTCTCTTAAGAAATAATCCTTTTGAGACTTATCGGAAGACTCCCTAACGATTTGTTGAATTCTTTCTTCGATTTCGTCTTTGGTTTTTTCACCTAAAAGTGATGTCAAAACCATTTCAAAGAGAGGTTCGAGTTCACTTTCGAGCATCTCTTGCTTTCTTTTTGGTTCATTTGGAAGGTAATCTGCGAGGACATAACAAATATGTAAAGCAGATTCGCTTCTTTCAAGTGAATTGAGTGTGGCTTTTGGAATTGAGCGATAAACTTGTGGTAATTTTTCAAGTTGGTCAAGAATAGCGTTTTTGATTTCGCTATTTTGAGTTTCATCGCCTTCTTGAGCGTTGTTGATTTGAGCTTCTGCGACGAAGAATCCATCATTATCACTAAGTGATAAAATCTCCACTCTTTCCATTGGTTCAATCTTTACACGGGATGAGGAATCTCTCGTGGTAATTGAAACGATACGGCAAAGGGTACCGACTGAATAGATATCTTCAAATTTAGGAAGGTCAACATTGCTTTCCTTTTGGGAAGTCACAAGGATAAGGGAATTAGCGTTAGCCTTGCTTTCTTCTAGGGCTTTGAGGGTAAAATCTCTCCCGGCTTCAATAAATTGAGAGCAGTTTGGGAAGAGAATTAAGCCACGAGTAATGAGTAATGGGAGTGTTAATCTTTGATTATCTGACATAATTGACTCCTTTCTCTTACCAATGAAAAGTGATTAGTTGTTCTTTTCGTATAAGAAATCTTCCACTTTCTTCATTGCTAAGTTATGTTTGTAATCTTCGAGTTGAGGTGCGAGAGCTTTTTTCACATCTTCAACTTTCATATTGTATTGTTTGGCGAGTGATTCGTATTCGTTTTCAAGCTCTTTGTCGGTAACTTCGAACTTTTCTGCCTTTAAAATGGCATCCATGATGAAGAATGTTTGTGCTTCTTTAGTAGCGTTAGCTTTAACTTGATCATGGAATTGTTGTTCTGTTTGACCGATGATTTGTAAGTAATCTTTGAGTTGTAAACCAGATTGTTGCATTCTTGCGACCATATCATCGATTGTGTGATGTGTTTGAGATTCGATGATTTCATCTGGGATATCAACTTTTGAATTCTTAGCGATTTCTTCTAAGAGTTTTCCAAAGAATTCGTTTCTTGCTTCGCTTTCTTTTCTCTTTAATAAATCAACTTTGAGGTGTTCTTTGAGTTGTTCAACTGTTTCGACACCTGTGATTTCGAATTCTTTAACTGATTCATCGTTTAATTCTGGTAAAACTTTTTCTTTCACTTCGTGAAGTTTGATTTTGAATGTGGCATCTTTGCCTTTTAATTCTTCAACATAGTTTTCTGGGAATTTAACTTTGATATCGAATTCTTCACCAGCTTTGTGACCGACGATTGCGGCTTCAAAACCTGGGATGAATGAATTAGAACCTAAGACTAATTCGTGATTTTCTGCTTTACCACCATCGAATGGTTTACCATCTAAGAAACCTTCGAAGTCGATAACAGCGGTATCACCTAATTTGGCTTCGCCTTCTTTGACCACTAAGGTAGCATTTTTACCTTGGAGATCAGCGATGGCATTTGCGAGTTCTTCTTCATTAACTGAGACTTCGCCTTTACCAACTTTTAAACCTGTATATTTACCAAGTTCAACTTCTGGTGCGGTTGTAATTGTGAATTTAACTTCTAATTCTGTATCACTAACTTTTGTGATATCAACCTTTGGTTGAGCATAAGGCATGACATTTTCAGCTTTGATGGATTCTTCATAGAGACTTGGAAGAAGACCATTGATAGCTTCATTCATTTGATCCATTGGATTGACATGTTTTCTTGCCATTTCAAGTGGAGCTTCACCTTTTCTGAAACCTTTGATTGTCACTTCTTTGACTAATTTCTTTAATGCTTTTTCTTGAGCAGCTTTCCATGTTGCTTCGTCCACTGTGACTAATAATTCAACGTGGCAATGCTCTAATTTTGTTAATTTACGTTCCATAAATTATATGTTTCCTCCTAAACGTTGCAAGAATGATTATAAACATGTTTATACATCTTCACAAGCAAAATGCTCAAAATGTTCAAAGGTTATAATAAAAACAGGAATCTTTCCTGCTTTTAATCTTTTATTCGGATATAGCTTTTATTATCTCCATCATCTTTTTAGAAACAATAGGGTCAAAATTTGATTTTTTATATAGGTATTGCTTTGCAATACAGGCGATAGCCTCAAGAGTGACTTTATCATCTAATTCAATAGGTTTTGGGAGGCTCGCTAAAGAGTATTGAACAAATATTTTTTCAGCAGTTTCTCTCACTGTGATATCTTTGTCGCAAAAAGAGGCAATAACTTCCATCTTTTTCTCGTAGTTATCTTTAATTGGATTAGTCACTTGGTTAGGGATTATCTTAATTCTTTGCCCAAAGCGATTGAATTCCACTTCTTTGTCATAGTTATTCTCTAATAGCATTACAAGGTATAAAGAACGGACAGATTGTTTAGGAAATTCAGATAAGATACTTTGTATCTCGCTTATGAATTTATCTATTCCACGATCCCTAATATATGATATTGCACCTACAACATCTTCTGAATCACTAGATTTAATCATCTTTTTGACTTGTTCGTCTGAAACAATTGAACTGTCACGGTAGAATTCTAATTCCACTTGTCTGATTTGTTTGTTGAGTCCTTTTAAAACTTCTTCAACAACTTGTGAAACATAAGGCATGTCCTGGTATTCACGGGCAACCATGTATGCATCATCAAATCTATATAACCCACATAATAAAGAAATATGCGTTTGGATAACTAAATCTGGAACTTTTTCGTAAAGAACCTTTTTATTCTTTAAGAGATAATCTAACGCTTCCTTATATTCATTCAAAGACATGTAAGAAAAAAGAACAGAGACCATTTCATTTGTCTCTTTGGCTTCATTTTCAAGTTTGATTACTTCTTGAAATTGTTCTTTTTCGTATAGATCTGTGATTTTTGACATATTTGATAATTAGTAATTTATTAGTATATTTATAGTATTTCTAATTACAAAGTAATTATTTAGAAATCCAGTAGTTTTTAAGCATCAAATTCTATTTGCCAGAGTTCGTTATAGAGGTCTAATACTTCTTTGGTTGGTTCTTCAAATTTATCCCAAAGAGCTTTTAAAGCATCATCTGGAACGATCTTATAGGATTCTCTTTTCTTATTGAGCTTTTTAATTTCTTCGAATGTATGTGGGAAAAGCACTAAGATATAGTGGTCATATTCAGGATTATTCTTAACATACATTTCTCTTAATCTATTGAGGTCACAAAGGGCATCTAAAATTACTGTCACATTCTCATTTTTATTAGCGTATTCGTGAATGCGTTGTTCAAAAATCTCCCATACTTCTTTCTGTTTTGAGAAATCTTGATTTGTTCCTGTGAGTTCAAATCTGATTCTATCAGAGGAAATAATATAAGTATCTGGGTGATTTCTTTTATATTCTTTTGCCCATGTTGATTTTCCACTTCCTGGTGGGGCAGATAGCACGATTAATCTTTTCATCTATGAGTCCTACTATGATTTGAAATAAAGTTGTTTTTTATAATTTTCTGGTTCTTCAGTGATATGGATACCAAGTCTCTTGAATGTTGTTCTATCCACTTCTGAAAGAATTGTTGAGGAGTGAGCCTCGAGTCCAATTAATTTTGGAATTTGTTTTAAAGCGAGTTCAGCGAGAGGATTTGTACTTTCTTGTAAAGAAAGTGCAAGTAATATCTCTTCAAGTCTCAAACGGACATGCTTTCTATGAAGGAGTCCGACTTTCAATCTTTGCATCGCCTCAATTACACTTGGGGAGAGAAGATTGATGGAGTGATCAATTTTAGCAAAGTATTTAAGTGTATTCAATAATAGAGCGGCAGATGCACCTAATAAGTTTGAACGGTGGCCAGTGATAATCTTTCCGTTTTTAAGCATGATAGCGACGGTAGGTTCTTTTGTCGCTTCATATTGTTTTAAGCATTCCGCAACACATTTTCTATCTTCCGGTTTGCATTCAGCTTTATTCATCAGCATCAAGATTTTGTCTAACGCTTCATTATTTAACTTTCCTAAGAAGATTTTTAATCTTGTTTCATAATATCTTCTAACAATTTCTTCTTTAGAGGCTTTAATCACTGCATCATCATCATTGATAGCGAAGCCTACCATATTGACACCCATATCTGTTGGAGATTTGTATGGACTTTGTCCATAAATCTTTTCAAATATCGCTCTCATGAGAGGGAAAACTTCAACGTCACGGTTATAGTTAACCGCGGTGACTCCATAAGCTTCTAAGTGGAATGGGTCAATCATGTTGATATCATTAAGATCCACTGTGGCGGCTTCATAAGCAAGATTTAATGGATGGTTTAAAGGGACATTCCAAACTGGGAATGTTTCATATTTAGCATAACCAGCATGAATGCCTTCTTTATTGTCCAAATAGATTTGGGATAAACAGCAGGCCATTTTTCCACTTCCTGGTCCCGGAGCGGTGACAACGACTAATTGTCTGGTGGTGATAACTCTCTCATTTTTCCCTAAACCTTCTTCAGAGACGATTAGAGGAATGTTTTGAGGGTATCCGTTAATCTTATATGAACGGTACACTTTAATACCGTTATTTTCGAGTTTTGTTTTAAATTCTAAGACACTACCGAATTCAACATAAAAAGAGATGACAACAGAGGAGACCAAAAAACCAGCTTCTCTATATGTGTCAATCAATCTTTCAACTTCTTCTTGGTATGAAATACCAGTGTCTTGTCTTGTCTTATTACTATTGATGTCATTTCCATTTACAACGATGATAATTTCCGCTTTATCTTTTAAACCGAGTAACATTTCGAGTTTTGAATCTGGTTTAAATCCTGGAAGACATCTAGAGGCGTGTAAATCATCGACAATCTTACCGCCGAATTCGAGGTAAAGTTTATCGCCGAACTTTGAGATTCTTTTGAGAATGGCTTCTCTTTGGATCTTTAAATATTTATTGTTATCAAACGCCACTTTTTTCATATAAAAAAGCATACACTCTTTTTAATGCTATGCAAAATA
>CAMOSS010000046.1 GCA_946625055.1 uncultured Caryophanales bacterium | reverse complement strand
GTTGATTTATTCATCTTAGCGAAGTTAGAAGACTTAACAAATCAAGTTATCTCTGATTTTGATAGATTTGATTTTGCCTCGGCAATTGGTAAGATTATGACATTTATGTCATCTGACTTATCTGCTTTCTATTTAAACATCGCAAAAGATTCACTTTACTGCGATAAGAAAGATTCCAAGAGAAGAAATCAATATCAAAGTGTTCTTTACACATTAGGTGAAACATTACTTAGATTACTTAATCCAATTCTTCCATTCACTATGGATGAATTTAATAAGAATCTTCCAGGAGAAAGAGCAAGTAATGTTCAATACTTATCTTATCCAGAAGAATCTCATAAATACGAGGCTTCTTTACTTGAAGAATATAAACTCTTTAATGAAGTCAAAGACATCATTAACAAGGCCTTAGAAGATGCGAAAAATGAAGGAAAAGTCAAATCCTCACAAGAAGGCGATATCGAACTCTTATTAAATGATGACAATTATCAAAAATTATTTGATAATATGAATAAAGAACAACTCAAATCCTATTTTGTGGTCGCAAATGTTAAATTTGGAAAGGCAAAATCAGATAAGAAATTAGAAGTTCTTGTTACAAAACACGAAGGACATCAATGTCAAAGATGTAGAAATTATGAAGATGATTATGTCCAAGTTGATGAAGAGACATATCTCTGTCATAGATGCCACGAGGCAGTGGAGGTCAAATAATGAAAGATAAAATTTTAAAAGTCTTAAAGTTAGTGTTTAATTCTTTCCTTTGGATTTCCGTTTTAGTGTTCGCTCTTGATGTTGTGACCAAACAAATCGTCCTTCGCAATATGAATGTTGGTCAAACAATCCCTGAAAATACTGGGTTCATATACCTCCAATATGTCATCAATGATGGCATGGCCTTTGGACTTAACTTCAACGCTGGAGATAAGACAGCTCTTGCTAACAGAATAATCTTCATTTCTATTTCCGTCATCGGAGCAATTATCTTATTCTTCATCTTCTTTAAGTTTTATAAAAAACTTACTGCGATGCCAAAAGTGACATTAGCCCTTATGATTGCTGGTTGTTTAGGCAACTTAGTTGATAGAGCTTTCTATGATCAAAACTACCTCGCAAAATACGCGAGTGGTGTTGATACATATGGTGTTGTTGACTTCATCGCTGTCGACTTTGGTAAATATCAATTCCCAAGATTTAATATTGCTGATTCAGCCTTAGTTATCGGCGCTCTTCTTTTAATCGTCTACTTAATCCTTGAAGAAGTTAAAGATGCGAAAGCAAAAAGAGCTTTAGATAATAAAGCCTATGAAGAACAAGGTAAAATCCAATCTTTAGATGAAAAGATTATGGAAGCTAAAGTTGAAGAAAAACCTCAAGACGAAGAAATTCCTGAGGCTAAAGAGATCGAAGAACCAAAGAAAGATGGAGAAGATTTATAAAATAAACGAAGAACAAAATGGATTGAGAATTGATAAGGCTCTCTCCATGTTAATAGAAGATAAGTCGAGAACTTACCTTCTTTCTTTAATTAACGATGAAAAGGTTTTAATGAATGGAAAACCAGTAAAAGCTTCACTTAAAGTGAAGACTGGTGATGAAATAGAAGTTTCAATTCCAGAAGTCAAACCATTAGAAGTGAAAGCTCAAGACATTCCATTGGATGTGATATATGAGGATGATGACATCATCATTATTAATAAACCTCAAGGAATAGTGGTCCATCCATCTGTCGGTCATGATGATGGGACAATTGTAAACGCAGTGCTCCATCATTCAGATTCTTTAAGTGGCATTAATGGAGTGCTTCGCCCAGGCATTGTTCACCGTATCGATAAAGATACAAGTGGGTTATTATGTATCGCAAAAAATGATAACGCTCATCACTTCCTTTCCGAGCAACTTAAAGACCATACAATGCAAAGAGAATACTATGCTTTAGTGAAAGGTGTGATCAAAGAAAATAATGGAGTGATTAATCTTCCAATCGGAAGAGACAAAAACGACCGTCAAAAGATGGGAGTGGATAGAGAAAACGGAAAAGAAGCTATTACCTATTTCCATGTTGAACAAAGATTTAATAATCACACATTAATCACTTGTAAACTTAAGACTGGAAGAACTCACCAGATCAGAGTCCATCTCTCCTATATTGGTTATCCAGTTGAAGGCGACCCTATATATGGTAAAAAGAAAAACATGTTATATGATAAGGGACAATTATTACATGCATATAAGTTGACTCTTATCCATCCAACAACAAAAAAAGAGATGACATTTGAAGCACCTCTTCCAGATTATTTCAAAGAAATAATTGATAATCTTAAATAATTAGAGAATTTCGTCCATGTTAGCGAAATTCTTTTTTGATATTTTAATGAGTTCTTCTTTTCCATATCTATTTAAGAACTCTTTTAAGAATTCATCAGCTTTTTTGCCTGCTCCTAAAGGGAATTCCATATCATATTTATCTTCGAGTTTTCTTTTTTCAATAAGGAAAGAATATCTTGCCATAACAGAAGCAAGAGCGACACTTGGATAGTATGATTCACCTTTTGTTCTGAACACGATATTAGTGAGAACTTCTTTATCATTTTTTAGATATTTAAAATACGTTTCTGCTTTAACAAATTCATCAACATAGATTTCATTAATTTCAGGATGTTTTTTCTTTAGATTTAATAAGGCTTGATTGTGCATTTTAGCCTTTAATGAATTGAGATTTTCACCTCTATCTATCATCTCGTTATATTTATCATTTGGTAGGGTAAGTTTTGAGAAGTTAAATTCTTTGATAAGAGTGGCTCCTAAAGCAAGGATTTCATCGTCTTTCATTTTCTTAGAATCATGAATTCCGAGCTCAATTAAACGAGAAACTTCACTCTTTGTGACATAAGCTGCAACGACAATCATTGGGAGGAATAAGTCTCCAACCCCAACTTCATCAGAGCCAATTTGAGAATTGAGTGATAACCATTCTTCTTTTGGTTTAACTTTCTTTTCTTTGATTGAGGCATTTGGATCCCAGAGTTTTGCTTCTTTTAAAGCGTTATCTCCGACAAACAAAAGAGTGAATCCTTTCTTTGATTCATAAAGCGTAATAGTGAGATCATATTTTTTCGCAAAGAAAACGATATAATCCGCGTTATTTTCTTCTTGATAAGGAGAATATGTTTCCTTAACTTTATTCGCAGTTAATTCATCAATTTTAATAGAGACTATTTCTTGCATGTTTATATTTTATCACTTTTTGCTATAATTGATTAGTAAAGTGTAAACAAAACAAGATTTTGTTTTATACTTTAAGATGAAATAAGACCTATGCAAGATATTTACTCAACTTTTGAATTTGATAAAATCAAAGATTTTATTTATCAGTATTCTAAAACCGAAAGAGGAAGAGAATACGTTCTTTCTCTTGAAATGATTACTGATTTTGAGGAACTAAACAATAAACTTGAGGATTTAAAAGAAGTCTTATCTTTAATCACAAGATATGGCGAAATGCCAATTGAACCTTCATTTGATGCTTTAAGACTCATCGATGAAGCGAAGAAAACTGGAATTCTTTCCCCTCGTGATTTAGATATGATTGCTCAAGATGTTTTAACATCGATTAATCTTTATTCATTCATCAAAAAAGTGGAGTTGATGTATCCAAGAATCAAAAAGAAGATTTCTTCTTTCTTTGACTTAACAAATCTTGAAAAAGAAATTCATAGAGTCATTTCTTCTGCTCAAGCCGTAAAAGATGATGCTTCACCTGAATTACTCGCGATTAGAAGAAAAATTAAAAAGACAGAGCAATTACTTCAAGAAAAGATATCTACAATCGCTTTATCATATTCTGCCTATTTAAACGGTGATAATGCAACGATTAGAGAAGGACATTTGGTCTTACCAATTAAAACTGCCTATAAGAATAAAATCGGAGGTATTGTTTACGATGTTTCCGATAGTGGTAACACCACATTCATTGAACCTCTTGAAATTGTTCAAATTAATAATGAACTCACTTCTTTAAAAGTGATGGAAAACGATGAAGTGAGAAAGATATTAAAGGCTTTAACTAGCTTATGTCTCCTTCAAGAAGGAGAAATTATCTCAAATAACGAAATAATTGCAGAATTAGACTTCTTAAGTGCGAAAGCAATGTACGCAAAAGAAATAGATGCGGATGTCAGTGAACTCACAAAAGAAAGTGTTGTTCACCTTGAAAAAGCCAGACACCCACTCATCGATAGAAATAAAGTGGTCGCGAATACCTATCATTTGGATGAAATTAAACGTATTGTTATTATTTCTGGACCAAACGCTGGTGGTAAAACAGTGTCCCTTAAAACCGTTGGCTTATTAACTTTAATGAATCAATGTGGTTTAGCTATTCCTGCTTTAAAAGCTAAACTTGGCCTATTTAAACATATATTTATCGATATTGGTGATAACCAATCATTATCTGATAATTTGTCGACATTCTCCGCTCATATGTCTCATATTGGAGAGATTGTTTCCTTAATCGGAGGAAAAGATTTACTCCTTATTGACGAACTTGGAACAGGAACAGATCCTAAAGAAGGTGAAGCTTTAGCCTTAGGCATTACAAAGTACTTAGAAAAGAAGAAATGTTTAGCGATGATTTCTTCTCACTTTGATGCCTTAAAAGAATATGCATTCTTAAATGAATCACTTGATAATTCCTCAATGTTATTTGATGAAGAAAACCTTCTTCCAACATATATCTTTAGGCAAGGCGCACCGGGAAAATCATACGCATTAGATGTTGCGACCAGATATGGAATTGATAAAGAAATCGTTAAAGATGCAAAAGAATTCTTAACCTCTAAAGGTACTGATACTGGTGATGAATTAACATCGATTTTACTCAAGAAAATAAATGAAGCTTCTAAACTTGAAAAAGAATTAAAAGCTAAAGAAGAAGTTTTGTCCAAACAAGAGAAAAAACTTAACAATGATACAAAGATGCTTAACGAAAAACGCAATCATCTTTTAGAAGAAGTAACGGAAAAGAAAGAAAAGATGCTGAAAGACGCCAAAGAAGAGATAGATGATATTATCTCCAAACTTTCTAATTCTGATATGAAACTTCATGAAGTCATTGAATTAAAACATAAACTAGAAGAACTTGAAGAAGCTCCAGAAGAATATATCTTTGATGAAGTGATTAAAGAAGGAGACTATGTCTCAATTCCATCTTTAGATATGAATGGAAAGGTTATGCGTATCAATGGAAACAAAGCAAAGATCCAATCCGATGCTGGTTTTAGTTTTGATACAGATATCTCTAAACTTCACAAAATTGAAAGAAAAGCGGAAGAAAAAGTTAAAGCCAAAAAGACTGAGCAATACGAAAGAATCATTAATACTTCTCTATCTTTAGAACTCAATCTCATCGGTTTATATGTCGATGAAGCAATTCCTGAACTTGAAAAATATCTCGACGCGTGTAGAATGAAACATCTTTCAACTGTAAGAATCATTCATGGATATGGTTCTGGTGCCCTAAGAAATGCCGTTAGAAAATATTTAGATAAGCAAAAAGACTTAACCTATAGACCTGGAAATGAACACGAGGGTGGCGGTGGCGCAACTGTCATTAATTTCAAATGATAATTAAAGAAAGGCTTCAATCATGCATTGATAATCTTAAGCACCTTCCTGGTGTTTATTTAATGCACGATAAAGATGACAAAATTATCTACATCGGTAAAGCCAAGGATCTTCAAAAAAGAGTGGCTCAGTATTTCCTTAGACCTCAAGTCGGTAAGGTCTTAAAAATGAGAGAATCAGTGGAGTATTTTGAAACCATCATTACTTCAAACGAAAAAGAGGCTCTCGTTTTAGAGATGAATCTTATTCAGGAGCATTATCCTCGTTACAACATTCTTCTTAAAGATGATAAACATTATCCATATATCGCTTTAAGAAAAGATGGGGATGCTTATCTTCAAATCAAGAGAAATAAAAAAGACTCACATTATGACTATTTTGGGCCATTTCCAAATAGCACTTCAGCCTATAACTTCGTCGATTTAATCAATAAGATTTATCCAACTAGAAAATGTAGAAATATTCCATCGACCCCATGTCTTTATTATCATATGGGTAATTGCTTGGCCCCATGCATCAATAAAATTGATGATGAAACAAATAATAAACTCAAAGAAGAAATTAAATCATTCTTAAGAGGGAATAATTTAGACGTTAGGAGAGATTACGAAAAGAAGATGATTGAAGCTTCAAATAATCTCGATTTCGAAAACGCTAAAGAATATAAAGAAATCATCGATGCGATTGACCATATCAATGCTTCTCAAAATGTTGAAACATACGATAAAAAGGATAGAGATATCTTTGCCTATTCCATTCGTAATGATTATCTCTCTTTAGCAATTCTCATCTATCGTAAGGGCAGACTCTTAGATAAGAAAGTCTTCATCAATGAATTATTCGGAGAAGCAGAAGAAGAAGTCTCTGACCTCATCCTTCAATACTATAATTCTCATGATGTTCCTAATGAAATCATCATTAATTCAACCTCAATCGTGGAGTCTTTAAAAGACTTAATCGATGCAAATGTAATGGAAGTTTCCAAAGGAAAAATTCACGATTTAGTCTTGGTCGCTAAAGAAAATGCTTCCAATGGACTCGATGAATACTTCTTAAGTGCAAGACTTGATGATGATAAACTCGCTTTATTAGAAGAATTAGGAAATATTTTAGGAATTAAGACTCCTCTTTATATTGATTTATTCGATAATTCACATCTTCAAGGTTCTTCACCTGTTGGGGCAAAAATTACCTTTATCAATGGTGAGCCAAACAAGAAACTTTATCGTAAATTCCATATTGAGCACGATGAGGCAAGAGATGATCTCAAGAGCATGAATGAAGTGGTGACACGTCATTATTTAAGAAGCAAGAATGAAAATAAACAAATGCCTGATTTGCTTTTAACCGATGGTGGACTTATCCAAGTGGAAGCCGCAACAGAAGCTTTGAAGAATATTGAAGTGGATATTCCAGTCTTTGGTTTGTATAAAAACGATAAGCATCAAACAGAAGGTTTAGTGGACATAAATGGAAATACTTATCCAATTAATAACAAAGCCTTGTTCTTCCTTTTAACAAGGATGCAAGATGAAGTTCATCGCTTCGCGATTACTTTCCATAGAGAACAAAGACTTAAGAAACAAACCGAATCAATATTTGATAACATTGAAGGTTTAGGCAAGAAAAGAAGAGAAATGATTGAGAAAGCCTATTCTGATATTTCTTTATTAAAAGAGGCCTCCTTAGAAGAGTTAAAACAAATCCTTCCAGAACCTGTGGCTTTAAACTTGTTTAATAAATTACATTCCTCTTGAAAATCAAAATGATTTTATTTAATATATTAAAGCACATGCCGATGTAGCTCAGTTGGATAGAGCAACAGCCTTCTAAGCTGTGGGTCTGGCGTTCGAGTCGCCACATCGGTGCCATA
>CAMOSS010000045.1 GCA_946625055.1 uncultured Caryophanales bacterium | reverse complement strand
CTTGGTACAATATTAACATTGCAACATTAACAGTGACCTACGTTGCTGCATAATTAAAACAAAATTAAAAAGGCGACACATCGTGTCGTCTTTTAATATACCTTTTCTGATAGTTTTTTGTATTTATCAAGTCCAGTGATTGAATAGAGACATTGATACATGTAATACATATAGCCTTTATAGAATTCTAAGAAGGTCATCACTCTTTTCTTTTTTAAGGAGTTATAAGAGGCTCCAAAATAAGTGGAAAGGAATGTATCGATTGATTCCTCACTTAGTTTATTTTCAAAGATGAATGAGGCTAAATCGAAATATGTGTAATTGATATTCGCGAGTTCAAAGTTAATTAAGAAAGTGGAATCGTGACGGTAGATGACATTATCTTTAGTGAGATAGTTATGACATAAACCGATAGGAGTTTTCTCTTTGATGTTATTGAGTTCTCTGACGATTTTATTTTCATAAACTTTGTTTAAATGATTCTCGCTTCTTTCTTTGAAAGAATAGAAGTCAGTAACTATATCCATTGGAATATCGTATTCACTGACATTCTTATGAAGTTTTCTAAGAATTTTAGCAACCCCTCTTAATTGAGGAATGCTTGGTTCATCTTCATAAGAGAGATCTCCATGAACAATCTTTGTGACTTTGATGTTATTCATCATATCAAGTCTTAAGACTGTTTCAGCAATTTTGCTTTCATTAAGCATTTCATGAATAGAATTAAGTCTTTCAAGAGAGATGAGTGGAACATCATCATATTTCTTGATCACATAGGCATCATTAATGAAATAGACATCACCTAAAAAGATGTCTTTTTTGACATATGTTGAATGGATGTTTTTTTGAAAGACATCACTGAAATATTGTTTGATTTGTTCTAATGAGGAGTTCATAGGATTATTCTATCATAATTGTGTAAAGATTATTTATAAAAATCTTTATCAGTGTTATTATCTTTACATGATTCACATTATTTTATATCGTCCTGAAAAACCACAGAACACTGGAAACATAATGCGTACATGTGTCGCGATCAATGCGAAATTGCACATTGTTGGACCATTATCTTTCTCTATTGATTCAAAAGACCTTAAAAGAGTGGGAATGGATTATATTGATAATTTGAAGATGGAATATTATGAAGATTATGATGCTTTTATCAAAAAGCATGGAGACAAAGATATCTATTACATTACCAGATACGCGGACACTCCATACTCATCATTTGATTTCAAAGATATAATCAAAGATTATTATGTGATGTTTGGAAGAGAATCTACTGGTATTCCTCATGATATTTTAAGAGAGCATCCTGATAGATTATTAAGAATTCCTATGGTTCCAAATGCCAGAAGTTTGAATCTTTCTAACTGTGTTGCTATTATTGCTTATGAGATATTAAGACAACAAAACTTTAATGACCTTTCCACAAGTGAGGCTATTAAAGGAGCAGACTTTTTAAGAAATGAGGTGAATAAGCATGAAGATTAATAAATTATTATTAACAACTATTGGTGTTACTTTATTAAGCGCATGTCAAACCACCCCATCTTATAGAGGAGTTAAATATACTTTAGAGAAGAAAGAAACTGGTTCATTAACAGTTATTACTCCTAAAGATATGTTTCAAATTTCCTCAATTGATCAAAAGGATAGTGTCTTCTTCCTTTCTTTAGAAGGATGCAGCGCTTGTCGTGAAGCTCATGAATCCATCTCTAATTTCTGCTTGATGAATAGCTGTGAGATTTATGAAGTGAAATTTGATCAAGTGACTTTTAGTGAAGATTACTCTAATAGTGAGGCTTCTTATCCTGATACAGATTATTACTGGTTATATCTATCAACAACCTATGTTGATGGGGATGACGGACATTACGCACTCCCTCGTCCAGAAGATGATAAAAATAGTCTTACCTTCCCGATGATGTATTTTTATAAATACGGTGGTGTAGGATATAAGACTACGAGTAATTTTATCGATAATTTAAGAACAAAAGTGGAAGTTAAATAATTATAACTTCCTTTTTTCTTCCAATAATTTTTTAGTGGATTCTCTCACATTATTAAGATGAATGTTTGAATAGGTTTTAAGATAGACAAGTCCCATCTTTTCGCCTTTACGAACATTCTTTATTTTAGTTGTTTGAATATCTCCAACATCTTTTTTGGAAAGGATTAAGGCAATTTCAGAAGCGATGAGCCTTTCTTCATTTGTTGGATTATCAGAAAAGATGACAACATGTGATCCTGAAAGGTTTTCGATGTGGAAGAATTCGTAATTAGGTTTAGATTTTTCAAAAGTCAAAACTTTGTTTTGTTCATCAGTTCTTCCAAAGGCGATGATTGTGTTGTTCACTTTAATGTAAGAAGGAGAAATCTTTGCCTTCTTATTTCTTTGTTTATTAGATTTTTGAGGGATGAGGAGTTCTTTAAGTTCAAAGAGTTCTTCATCATCTCCAACTTCTAGTTGCATTAAGATTCTTTCGTAGTATTTGATATCATCATGAGCTTTTTCTATTTCAATTTTAGAATGTTCGATCGTGGATTTAGCTTTCTTATATTTTTTAAACATAAGGGAAGCATTTTGGTTTATATCTAAGTCTTTATCATAATGAGGAAGAAGTCCTTCATTGATATATTCTTCGATTGTGCTTATATCATTATTTGCAGTGTAAATTAAATTGCCTTCATCTTTATATGATAAGTCGTTTTCTGCTTTTTTAATTCCTTCTTCTAAAGTGATGATTTTCTTATTAAGAGATTTTATTTTATTTTTCACTTTGACAAAAAGTGGGAGGAATTGATCTTTCCTTCTTTGGTCTTTAACATTATCTAAATATGTATTTGCCCAGTCTTTAAATTCTTTTAGAGAAGTCTTATCTTCTTCGTTATTCTCTAAAGAAGGGAGTTCTTCATATTTCATTCCTCTCACGATTGGGTGGATATGTTCTAAAGTTGTGTAGTGATTAGCAAAAATCACTTTTTTATTCTCATCTAACAAAATGAGATTAGAACGATGAGGAATTAATTCTAAAACCATTGTGATTTCAACTTTTTCATATAAATCATTAGTTTTATGGAAAGTGAGATATAAAACGCGGTCATTATCTTTTTGCTTAATATCTAAAAGATAGGCTCCATTAATTTCTTTTCTTAAAACATCATTCATCTGAGAGAGTAAAGTGTGGATGGAATCTGAATAATTGATCAAAGAAAGAAATGGTGAATGGTGGTTTAATGAAATGAGAAGTTTTTCTTTACGATAAAATGAGAAGGATAAAAGAATATCGTCACTTGATAAGACAAATATATTTGTAACAAAGGAAGTTTTGATTTTTTCATCCAATTCTTCTTTTATCCTAGATAAGAGATTAACAGTCAATTTCATTAAAAATATTTTACATTTTTATTGCCTTAAATACTAGATTTTCAATATAATACCTCTATGAAGAAGGGATTACTCATTATACTCAGTGGCCCATCAGGTGTCGGAAAAGGCACATTGAGGAAGCACATCATTAAAGACCGTAGTTTAAATCTCGTCTACTCAATTTCTATGACTACCAGAGCCCCAAGAAATAGAGAAGTCGATGGAGTGGACTATTATTTTGTGAGTAAAGAAGAATTCCAAAGAAATATCGATAGAGATAACTTCTTAGAACACGCTGAATTTGTTGGTAATCGTTATGGCACCCCAAAATCATATGTCGAAGATTTAAGAAATCAAGGTAAGAACGTTTTCTTAGAAATCGAAATTAAAGGGGCCACTCAAGTCATGAATAAAGTAAAAGATGACGGAGTGGTATCCATCTTCTTAGTGCCTCCTTCACTCGAAGCTTTAGAAGCTAGAATCAGAAAGAGAAAAACTGAATCTGATGAAGTCATTAAAGAAAGACTTGCCAAAGGCAAATCTGAAATGAATCAATCCTCTAATTACCAATATGTCGTTGTTAATGATAGAGTGAAAAGAGCCTCTAATGAGATCATTAAAATCATTAAAGAAAGAATTAAACAAAACGAAGAAAAATAAATGTAAAAAGACCTTTAATGGTCTTTTTTCTTATCTATATTTCGTATATAATTAAATCAATGAAATTGATTGAACTTCTCATTGAAAGAGCCTCATATTCTTTGAATCGCCCTTTTACTTATATTTATAACGGTAAGAAAGACATTCAAACTGGTTTTCGTGTGGAAGTGGAATTCAACCATCAAGATTTAGTTGGTTATGTTGTCGGTGTCAAAGAGACTGATAAAAGCAAAGCTGAACTTGAAGAAGAACTTGGATTCGCAATTGAAGAGATTAAAGATGTTATTGATGAAGCACCTTTATTAAATGATGAACTCATCCAGTTATCCAAGATGATTTCTGAGCATTATTTGTCTCCAACAATCGCGGTTCTTCAAACGATGCTTCCAACTTCTTTATCTCCAAAATCATCTTCAAAAAATGGTCCGAAGATTGCTTATAATCAATATTTAAGATGCATTGATCCAAAAGAGGATAATTTAACCGCCAAACAGATTGAAGTCCTCCGTCTTATTAACTCAGTTGATAAGGTCTTAAAAAGAGAGATTAAATCTGTTTCAATTGTCAAGAAATTACTCGAACTTCATAAGATCGAAGAGGTCTTAGAAGAAAAGAGAAGATTAGAAATTCCTCATTATGAAGAAGAGGAAAAACATCCTCTAACAGAAGATCAACAAAAAGTCGTTGATGAATTCTTATCAAGCGAAGATAAAGTCTTCCTTTTAGAAGGTGTGACTGGTAGTGGTAAGAGTGAAGTTTATCTTCATATCTCTGATTACATTTTAAAAGAGGGAAAGACTGTTTTGATGCTCGTTCCTGAAATCTCTTTAACCCCAATGATGGTGGAATATTTCCTTAAGAGATTTAAAGGTGACGTTGCAATTCTTCATAGTGAATTAACACCAGCAGAAAAATACGATGAATATAGAAAGATTGCTTCTGGTGAAGCCCATGTTGTCGTTGGAGCACGCAGTGCTATATTCGCTCCACTTAAGAATATTGGCCTTATCATATTAGATGAAGAACATACAGAATCTTATAAACAAGATGTTTCCCCATATTATCACGCTAGAGAAGTCGCTATTATGCGTAGTGAGATTAATGGGGCAAAAGTATTACTTGGTAGTGCTACTCCATCTTTAGAAAGTAGAGCGAGAGCTCAAAACCATATCTATCACCTTCTCACTTTAACAAAAAGAATCAGTGATTTTGGTCTTCCAAAAACCACAATTGTCAATATGCTTGATTATCATAACATTGATAACAATTCCTATATCTTTTCACATAAGATGAGAACGGCTATTCAAAAGGTTTTAGATAATAAAGAACAAGCTATTCTTCTCATTAATAGAAGAGGTTTTTCAACCCATGTATCTTGTCGTAAATGTGGCTATGTATTTAAGTGTCCAAACTGCGGTATTGCTTTAACCTATCATAAGAAAGACAATATGCTTAAATGTCACCATTGTGACCATGTGGAACTCCTTGGTGAAACATGTCCGGAATGCGGTTCTAAATATTTGATGAAAACTGGTTTTGGAACGGAAAGAATTGAAGAAGAAGTTCATAAATTATTCCCAGAAGCAAGAACCCTTAGACTTGATAGCGACACTGCAAAAATAAGAACCAAGATTGCTAAAACAGTGACGGCCTTTGCTCGTAAAGAAGCCGATATTCTTGTTGGCACTCAAATGATTGCTAAAGGTCATGACTTTGAAGATGTCACACTTGTCGGTATTGTTTTAGCGGATATTGGTTTAAACATGCCATCTTATCGTTCTTCTGAAAGAGCGTTCCAACTCATTACTCAAGCCGTTGGTAGGAGTGGAAGAAAGAATAAGAAAGGTGAGGCTATTATTCAAACATATATGCCAGATCACTACGCGATTACCATGGCAGCGAGACAAGATTATGAACTTTTCTATAGAAAAGAAATGTCTTTAAGAAAACTTCAAAACTATCCACCATATTGCTATTTAGCATCCATTACAATCCAAGGTAAAAATGAAGAAAGAGTGGTGGAAACCATCTACTCTTTAGCCACTGATTTAACAGAGAAATTATCAGATAAGGCTACGGTTTTAGGCCCTATCTCTCCATATATTGCTTATCAAAACGATGTCCATAGAAGAGTCATTCTTCTTAAATACCGCGATGTTAAAGAAATAAATAAAACACTTAATGATGCGATTAAGGTTGTTTCATCAATAAGTGGAGTGACCATTCAAGTTAATATCGATCCATATGATTTTTAGTTAAAAATCTATGAGATTATATTATAATAGTAGTCGAGGTGTTTTTATGATTACTATTAAAATATACGGTCTAGATCAATTCGTCGTTGGGAGATTCTCAAGAGAAACTACTAGCCAACTCGCAAAATTATATGAATTAGAGGAAGACGACATCAACTTTGTCGCTCCTGAAAATATGGTATTCCATAACGGTGTTGAACAAACATCATGGAACACAATCATTGAAGTCTACGCCCCAAAAAGAGCAAGTTTAGTTCAAGAAGAAGTGGCGAACTTTTTAAGCGTCTCTTTAGGAGACTATGCTATTAACGTCATCATTGAATTCTATTACTATGATGAAGCTAACCGCTATGTCAGACTCAATAAAAAGTATCCTCGTTATATTACTGATGAGAATATCGTAAATACAGAACAAGAATACGATGAATACGATGATGAAGAAGAAGATGAAGAATGCGAATGCGGACATCATCATCACCATCATCACGAAGAACCAAGTGAAGATGAACTCTACACTGGTGACATTTTTAAAGATTTTAACAACAAATAACTATGGCAAACATTATTAAAAAAGTCGTTAAGAAAAAAGAAATTAAACGCAAAAACTTTGAGTTGGAACTCATGAATGAGATTTTGCTTAAAATCATCAAAGATGATTATCCTTTTAGAACGGCCATTAATTATGTGACAAAGTCATATGAAATTGAGCCTTATAAAAGAAACAATATCATCACCACTGTTGGTGCAGAACTTAGACATCATTATCTCTGTGAGTATTTGATAAAGAAACACTTTGGTGAAATTAGTGTTGAAGAGTTTTCTTTATTATCACTTTTATTCGTCAATGCTTCATTTTCAAGAAAGATTGAAAAGGAAGATATGCTTGAATTCACCAACCTTCAACTCAAGAAATTAGAAAGTTCAATCACTCCAAAGCAAGTCGAAGAATTCTTAGAAGCAACAAATGATAGTTCTCACCTCATTGGCGAAGAAGTAGAATTAAATTCTTTAGAATACTTAAAGATTAGATATAACACCCCTGATTGGGTTATCAAAATGTGGAAGAAACACTTTGGTGATAACCTCGCTTTAAGAATCTTAAGAGCGAACACTTCACAACCTCAATCCGTGGTTCGTGTTAATGTTCTTTCTTCTACCAAAGAAGAAATCCTTAAAGATAAAGAAAACTTTGAAGAAATTGAAGGTATGGAAAACCTCCTCCTTTATAAAGGAAAAG
>CAMOSS010000044.1 GCA_946625055.1 uncultured Caryophanales bacterium | reverse complement strand
ATACCGATGCTGTTTTAATAACAAAAACGGAAATAGAATATATATTTTCTTAATACCGATTAGGTAAATCGCCTAGTCGGTTTTATTATGTTATAATTTCAATGAGAAATAATCCTAGTTATTTCGCTTAGAAAATTGATTAATACAATATATTAAAGGGGGAACGAATTTGTTATGAAGAAAATCTTGATTGCAGTGTTTCTTTCTTTGCCTTTTTTATCTAGTTGTTCCAAAAATGTTGAGACTTTTTCATTCATGGAGGCTACCGGTGTAGAAGTAAGCAATATTTTAGATATCACGGTAAGTCCTGGAGTTGCCTATTCGACAGCGTGGCCATATTATGGCGATTATTCTTTTTTAAACACTAAATACGTTAAAGAAGAATTCAATATATATGATGAGTTTTTTGATTATCCAAAACAAGATGGTGATGATGCGATTTGTCTTCATGTCACAACCGATATTCTTTTAGAAACATATCCTACCCAGAATTATATATTTAATTTGTATATCAGTAAGTCTAGCCATTATCTATATTATGGAAGTGATGGTGACTTCTCTTTCCGCTCATTAAATAAAATATCACAAAGCACAATCAATCAGCTTTTGAAACAAAATGGGTAAATGGAGACAAACAGACGAAATGACTCGAAAGAGTCTTTTTTGTTTAAAAAAGAAATCAAAATAAATAATGATTTTTTGTATAATAATGTTAGAGGATTTTAGTATATGAAAAAACATAGAGCGTTAAAGATTGTTTTAATAGTTGTTTTATCTATCGTTGGATTATTAGTTTCTTTTGTTGGAGGAGTTTTCATCTTTGCCAGTGCAACTACTCTCCAAGTTAAGGACAAAGCCAATATGAACATTAAAGGCAATGTTACCACAAAGGTAGATAAGTCAAATCAATTAAACTTATTAACATGGAATACAGGTTATGGGGCATTAGATGAAAGACAAGACTGCTACTGGGATGGTGGCAAAGGTGTCTATGGTGAATCAAAAGCTGTTGTCCAAGAAAACATCGATGCGATGAAAAATAAAGTTAGAGAGATAAATCCTGATATCTTCTTCCTCCAAGAATTAGATTTAAATTCAAAGAGATCTTTCTATATTGATGAATACAATTCATTTAAAAATGAATTCAAGGATACAGAATATAACAGCACATTTGCGAGAAACTTCAAAGCTGGTTTAGTTCCTCTTCCTCTTTATAAGATGACAGGAAAAGTGGATGCCGGTATTGCGACATTCTCAAAATTCCAAATGACTAAATCAGAACGTATTCAACTTCCAATTCCATTCTCTTGGCCAATGAGTTTGTTTAATCTTAAAAGATGTCTACTCGTTAATAGAATGCCAATTGAAGGCAGCGATAAAGAATTAGTAATCATTAATCTTCACCTTGAAGCCTATGATGATGGTGAAGGTAAAGCCAAACAACTCGCGATGTTGATGGATATGATGAAAGAAGAATATCAAAAAGGTAATTATGTTGTAGCAGGAGGAGACTTCAACCAAACATTCTCCACGACAAATTACCAAAAGTATCCAAAGATTGGTGAATGGGTGTGCCCAGTTATCGACGCTAGTGGTTATACTGATTTCACATTCAAGATGGATGATACCCATCCAACATGCCGTTATCTTTATAAGGTCTATAAAGACGCGGATAAGAGTAATTTCCAATACTATATGATTGATGGTTTTATCGTTAGTAATAACATCACAATTGATAACATGGAAACAATTGATTTAGATTTTAAAAATACTGACCATAATCCAGTCAGCATGAGAATCACATTGAACTAATAATGTTCAGTAATAATTAGGAGCACTAGCTCCTTTTGATTAGCAAACTGCTCAGTAGGTCTAAGAAAGTTGTAGAAGCTTAACATGAAAGAAATATTTGTTAAAGAGAATGACCTTAAAGACAAATTCAAGTTTGATATATGTCGCACTATTGAAGAGTTAAATAAACTCCCTTTTGATTTTTATGTTAGTGGTGGAGTTATTTGCCAGTTCTTTCTTAAAGAACATTCTAGATATGTAAAAGACATTGATATTGTCACAAAGTGTGATCTAAAAGAAGTTGAGTCAATCTTTAGAAAACACTTTCATGTTGTTGAATTCATTAGTAGTCCTGTTTCTGATTTATTATTTGAAGAGTCTTTTATGTGTTTAATAGAGATTGACGGAAAAATTACTCAAATAGATGGCATGAGAGTAGATTTCTTTGATGAGATAGAACCAGAAACATATAAAGTTAATGACGTATCATTTAAAGGAGTTACGTTTGAATATCTTGTTGCGACAAAGATTCTGGCGGTTACAAGTAAAATTGAAAGACCATTCAAACATCTTGTTGATACCTATAGTGTTTCTTTGATGAATCCTTCTTTGATCAATAAACAAGAAATCAAAAAGTATATGATAATCTTTAATGATTATGAAAACAAAGTTAGAAAAATGTTTAAAAAACAAGAAATTGATTTAAACTTTTTTATAGAAGATGATAAACGCTTTAGTGGACCAGAAATCCTTACAACCCTTCAAGCGAGACATAATGTTTCTAAAGAAACAATGATAGAAGAAGTTAATAAATGGCTATCGACATTTAAATAATTTAATTCCTGTGGTACATTTGTGACACTAGGTCTGATAAAATATAAACATCCAAAGGAGAAAAACTATGAAAAACGATTTATTAAAGGGTTTAACAGAAGAACAAATTTATAAAGCTAGTAAATGTAAAACAAATGAAGAACTTCTTGCATTAGCAAAAGAAGAAGGTGTTGTTCTTAGTGATGAACAATTAGCCGCTGTTAGTGGTGGTATTTGTAGCGACACAGAAGTTCGTTCTGTCTGCCCAAAATGTGGTGCAGAAGTTACTGACGAAGTATATAAAGGGTCATACAACGAAGTTTCTGTTAAATTCACTTGTCCAAAATGTGGTCATAAATGGACTGATCATTGCTAAGCCCCATTAGTTTGAATAATTAAAACCCAAGTTTTCTTGGGTTTTTTGTTGCTTTGAGCGTTATATATAGCCTTTTATATACGCGGGTGCAAAATTTGATAGAATTTTGACCCATTTCTCATTATAATTCTTATATAAGTAGGTAAATATTTATGATTACTATTGATCAAAAAATTGCTGAGTATTTTAATAACCTCGATGTAAATGGCTGGCCATTAGGTAACCTTTTACTTTGTGTCATAGCTTTAGTCCTTTGCATCATCTTAGTTGGCCTTATTGGTATCGAAAGAGAAAAAAGAGGACGTAGTGCTGGATTAAGAACTCACTTATTAGTTGGCGTTGGTTCAACAATTATTATGATTATATCCATTTATGGATTCCCTCAAGTCTTCTCTGATCACCGCGATGTCGCAAGACTTGCTGCTCAAATCATCACTGGTGTCGGTTTCTTAGGCGCAGGTGCAATTATCCATGGTAGTAGTGGTATTAAAGGCTTAACAACCGCCGGAACAATTTGGGCTTCCATGGCTATTGGCATTGCCTGTGGTTCATTCAACTTTGTCCTCGCCTTAGTGGGAACTGGATTAATCATTCTTGTCTTAACAACATTTAAGAAAGTGGAAGCTAAATTAACACGTAGTAGCCCAAGCATTATTATGACTGTTGGTGTTGATGTTCCAGCATTAGCAAAAATTGCTGATCTCTGTAAGAAACATAACTGCACAATGTCAGAAGTCTTCGTCACAAAGCTTGAACAAAGTTCTCCAGAGTTAATCGAAATCGTCTTTAAAGTTCACTATTACCAAAAAGATGAAAAAGTGGAAGATTTGATTGCAGATCTCGCGACTGAAATTAAACCAGCAAGCATTAATGTATTAAGTCATTTATAAAATACAAGAGCCATTTGGCTCTTTATTTTTTGCTTCTTTGACCATGTCTACATTTTATCAAAAATTGATATAATGTAACTACTGAGGTTTTATTATGGCACTAAAAGAAAAATGGAAAACAACCGGAAAAAACATTGGAAGAGCTTTTAAAAACCTAGGGCATGCATTAGGTGAAACCGCAAAAGTAGCGGTTGGTGAAGAAGATAACACCGTCGTTACAGAAAACGGTGAAACAAGATTAAGAGAGTCTTGGAAAAAGACAGGAAAAGGTTTTAAAGAAGCTGGATGTTCATTTGGCCATGCATTAGAGGCAACGTTTGAAGACGAGCCAAAAGATGATAAAAAAGAGAATGGTTAAATCTAACCTTCTCTTTTGTTTTTGTCTCTTTTATTTATTTATCCATGCTTGAATTACAAATTCAATATATTAAAATAATTTATATGGAATGGCTATCACATTTTATCGTTACTAACTTTATCTTGATATGTGTCTCAGCAATCATGATTGCTTTCACAATTCAAAGATTTAGACAGCACCCAAAAATCTCAATTTATATTTTCTTGATTATCGGTTTTGCTTTGCTTTTAGCGGTAAGTAATGCTCTTCAAGAATATTGCAAACAAATTGGTTCTGTTGCTGGTGCTTTTATATTTTCAACAATTGGATATACCTTAAGACCAACATGCATTTATCTTTTCATTTTGATGACATATCAGAAAAAGAAAGGTCAGCTCTTCTATTTAACTGCCATTCCTTTGGTGATTACTTTCTTTGTTTATATGCTTGGTATCGTTCCAGGAGCAAGAGAGTATGTTGTTTACTTTGCTCGTAATGATGATGGCACAGTCCGTTGGGTTGCTGGTGGATTCCTAAGATGGACATCACACCTTGTTGGTTTGGGATATCTCATCTGGATTACATTTATTTCATTATCCATCCTTAAGATGAAACATCTGTCTCACGGAATTACAATTTTAACATGTGCTGTTTTCGTAATTTTATCAGTAGTCATCGAATCTTTCTTCTCCAAAGGTGATGTCGAAGTTTTAAACACAACTATCGCAGTTTCAACAATGATTTACTACTTGTATCTCTATATTGAAAGAAATCAAATCGATACTTTAACTAATTGCTTTACACGTGAAACTTATTACCATGATCTCCCAAAGATGGAGAGAAATATTACCGGTATTATTCAATTCGATATGAATGGATTAAAATATTTAAACGATAACTTTGGACACGCGGAAGGTGACCGCGCTTTATCAACCATTGGATCAATTATTATTTCATGCGCGAAAAGAAAGATGTATGTCTATCGTTTAGGCGGAGATGAATTCCTCTTATTAGCGAATAATTATAGTGAAGAAGAGTTATTAGACACTATTGATTCCTTTAAAGAAAAACTAAGTAAAACACAATATCACTGTTCAGTTGGATATTCATATCGCCATACCTCATCAGATATTTCTATTGATGATATGCTTAAAGATTCAGAAAGAAAAATGTATGAGGATAAAGCTGAATATTATAAGGACGCAAACATCGAAAGAAGAAAAAGATAATTTATCTAGAAGCACAAAAAAAGATTTGGCGATCAACCAAATCTTTTATTTATTTTTTATTTATCCTTTTCTGAGGATTTAATTGAGGAAGCAAATTTACCAGCTTTTGCACCTTTGGAGTTACGGATTAAAGCGGTGGCACCTTGATTCTTTGTTAAGATTTCAAGAGCGGCTTCAGCCTCTTTCTTGGTCTTAAAGAGCTTGACGGCTTTAGTGCCTCCAACAAAGGTAATGGCCCACATATTATCTTCTTTTCTCTTGGTGAGGTGGTAAACCTTTGTTTTTTCTTCTTTTTTAGGCTCAGCCTTAGCTTCTTTCTTTTCAGCCTTATTAGGCTCTATCTTTTCTTCTTTTTTAATAGGAGCGGCCTTTTTAGGTGCAGCTTCTTTAGCTTTTGTTTCTTTCTTTTGAGCAGGTTTAGCCTCTTTTTTAACAGGTTCAGCCTTTTCTTCTTCTGGTTGTTTTTCCTCTTCTTGAGGTTCTTCTTGCTCTAGTTCGGCTTCTTCTTCAACTTGTTCCTCTTCTTGATGTTCCTCTTCGATAGGCTCTTCTTCAATTTCCTCTTCTAATTCTTCTTCCTTAGCAGGTTCAGATTCTTCTAATTCTTCGGCTTGTTGTTCTTCTGGAAGTTCTTGAACTTCTTCTTTAGAAGATTCTAAAGCTTCGACTTTTTTTGCCTTATGAATAAGTCCGTTTAAGAACCAATATAATAAGGAAAGTAAGAATAAAGCTGCTAAACATCCTAAGAAGATTAATGACGCAAAGAGTGGTGAACCACCAACTTTGATGAATCCATACCAGTCGGCTGAACCGAATTCATCGGTAAACCAACCTTGGAAATAGTTGATCATATAGAAGGCTCCATAAAGAATTGGAGGAATAAGGACAAGGATGTTTGTCCATAATTTTGTTTTACGTGTGGAAACATCAAAGAAGATGAAACTAATGATGCTGACACATGGAACAATAAGATGCATAAAGAATTTAATATCGGTGAATGAGAAATTACCGAATTGCTTTGCAAGGTCCCAGTTATCTTGTGGAGCGAGGAAGAAGATGACAGTGAACATTGTTAATGACACCGCCACAGTTGCAGCTTGCTTTAAGAAGAAGACAAAGGTTGGAAGACCTTTATTCTTCGCGATTCCAATAATATTAAATGGAATACAGATTAAGGCTGCTAACGCCACAAACATGTTTGATAACACGGTAAAGAACTTTAAAATTGATAGTCTATAAGATGCATCCATGCCAAATAGGTATGCCCATATGACACCAGCAATGATTAAGACATTAAATAATAAAGCAAAAACATTGACTATTTTTCTTGGTTGTCTCATAACTAATCCCCCTAGATATGATTTTATAACATTACTATTATATTATTTTTTTGCAAAAAATTATAATTTTGTTAATGTTGTATTTTAAAACAATTAAACTATTAATGTTCGAAATGAATTATAATAGCGGTGTATATGAACGATTTACAAAAAAGATTACTAGTTATTTTAAAAGAGTTTGCGAGAGTGTGTGAAAAGCATAATCTTCGTTATTTTCTTAATGGTGGAACATGTCTTGGAGCAATTCGTCATAAAGGTTTCATTCCTTGGGATGATGATGTCGATGTCATGATGCCAAGAGAAGATTATGAAAAATTCTTAACTCTTCAATATGAATATGAGGGCACTCCATATTTCATTCAATCGTGGAAATCTGATCCACGTTATACATATGGCTTTGCAAAATTAAGAGATAGTTCAACAACATTTATTGAAGATTTTTATAGAAACCATAGAATCAATCATGGAGTGTGGATTGATATTTTCCCTCTTGATGGAATGGCTAAAAAGCCAATCCCAAGAGAAAAATGCGCGAAGAGAGTGAAATTCATCTGGTTTGAAACATATATGGCCTACCTTCCTAATTTAATTAGGAAAGTTAGAAAAGAAACTTGGTTTAAAGACATCTGTCTCAACATTGTTGGTGGACTAACATATATCTTTGATATTGCCCATTATAGAAGCAAAGTGAGAGATAGATACGCGAAGAAATATAAAATGGAAGAATCCGCATTAAGTGGAAACCTCTTTGGTTGGACATTTAAAAAAGCGGCGATGGAAACCGACATCTTTATGGACTTTGTCTATGTTCCATTTGAAGATACTGAATTACGAGTGATGAAAAGATATGATGATTATTTAAGAAATATCTTTGGAGACTATATGAAATATCCTCCTCTTGATCAACAAGTAGGACACCACCACAACAAAGGCTTCTCCCTTACTGAGGGATATGTCGAATACATGAAGAAAAACAAAATATAAAAAAGGCCTGAGGCCTTTTTATTTATAGAATTCTAATAAATC
>CAMOSS010000043.1 GCA_946625055.1 uncultured Caryophanales bacterium | reverse complement strand
TCCAAGAAGCAAAATTATCAAAGAAGGAAAAGTAGATTATCATTCAATGTCTGTTAATCAATTAATTTCATTTGTCACCGAGAATCCAAGCGTCTTAAAAAGACCAATCATCGTCGATGATCATAGAATTCAAGTTGGATATAATGCGGATGAAATTACAACATTCATGCCATACGCAAAAAGACTTGCTGCTTGGGCATGTAACAATTGTCCAGACAAGGATAAATGTGAACATCCAAATCTTGAAGAAGATATAAAATAAAAAGACTTATTAGTCTTTTTTTCTTGAGAGTAGGGCTCTGGTTGATTTTCCAGGGCATTTTTTATCAATCTTGAAACTATATCTTTCAGATAATTCTTTCATTATCTTTTCTGCGTTTTCTAAAGTGTCAGCTTCGACTTCAATATTGTAATCGGTGATATCGTTATAATGATTCTCATCGATACAGAAGTTGTAGTTTTCTTTATCTATTTGCATTCTCTTAGTATGAAGGGTGCATTGGTATTTGATATCAGTGAGGGCAAAACCTAAGCCCTTTAACTTTAAGGCAACGATTCCTTTAGGAAAATGCGAGTTATGAAGAAGGGCGTGGTGTTGGAAATAAGATAATGTTTGGCTGATTTCTATATCTCCTTTTCCATCTTCATTTCTAGTCTTTAAAGTAAGTACAGCAGCGCGGTGAGGAATGACTCTGATACGGATTGTGATATGGTTTTCTCGTAATAAGAGTTCGTCAGTGTCAAAATATTGATTTTTTTGAGAAATCATCTTCATATCTTGGTGATGTCTAAAGATGTCAGAAGCAATCTCAAAATACTTTTCTTTATCTAAAAAGTAGCGGGATTCAAATTCCTTTTCGACACTATGCATTTTTATTTTCCTCTATGTTATAATATAACATGATTACGGAATCTAATCATGGAAAAAATAGCGATTTACTCATTAAAAAAAGATGCATTATATGAGGAAGTTTCTGAGATTGTTAGAAGAAACGGATTTTCTCTCACTGAAGAAAATCCTGATATCGTTATTGCCCTTGGCGGTGATGGCACTCTTTTAAGAGCGGTTCATTATTACTTAAATCAACTTGATAACATTAAGTTTATTGGTATCAACGCTGGAACTCTTGGTTATCTCATGCAATTTTCTAAAGAGGATTTAGACAACATCTTAAAGAATAGATTATTTGATGCTGAACAATATTCACTCATTGAATGCTTAGTGAAAAAAGAAGGCGAAGAAGAAACATTATTTGCGGTTAACGAATTCAGATTTGAGAATCCATTCCACACGATGATTGCTGATGTCTATATCAATAATTCTCACCTTGAAAAGTTTAGGGGTAATGGTTTAGTCATCTCTTCAAGCTTAGGATCCAGTGCTTATAACAAATCACTTGGTGGTGCAGTAGTGGATTCATCTTTAGAAGTTTTAGAACTTACAGAAATCGCTGCTATTGAGAATAATGTCTATAGATCACTTGGTTCATCACTTGTTTTATCTAAAGACAAAGAGATTTCATTAGACGTCGATTTCAAATATGTAATTGTGGGTTATGACCATGAGAGCTTACCACTCGTAGGAGTAGAGTCAATTTTAGTGAAATTAAGTGATAAGAAATTAAACATTATCTCCAATTTAAATAAAAACAATATTCAAATATTAAAAGGAAGCTTTATTAAATGATGGAATTTATCAAGAATAACTTGTTTTGGGAAATCCCAGTATTAGTAGTCATCTTACTAGCGATTATTTTTTTAGTGGTTTTACTTCTTAGAAAACCTAAAAAGAAAAAGGCTGAACTTATAAAAGTCGACCAAGGTCAGTGGCTTGAAGCAATGGGTGGAAGAGCTAACATCATTGAGGCCAGCGCGGTTGGTTCAAGACTATCTGTTAAACTCGCAGATAAGTCACTTCTTAACAAAGAGAGAATCAAGGAATTAGGTATTAAGAATATCCTTGAAATGTCTGGTAAAATCATTCTCGTTGTTGAGAACAATGCCGAGCATATATTAGAAGAATTAAACAAAAATAGTGGAATTTGACCGCTATTTTTTAATGTTTTCAATGTCTTTTTTGATTTCATCTGTTGGGAAGCCAACGATGTTTTCATATGATCCTTCATAGGATTTTACGATTGGGAAGTCTTTATTGTCTTGAATTCCATAAGCCCCCGCTTTATCAAGAGGGGAACCGCTTTCCACATATCTATTTATTAGATCATCTGATAATTCGTTAAACAAGACTCTTGAAATCACATGGCTTGTTAATTCTTTATTTTTATTTATCAAAGTGTAGCCTGTGATGACTAGGTGCTCCTGATTAGATAATTCCTTAAGCATCCTAATGGCGTCTTCTTTATCTTTTGGCTTTCCTAATATTTCATCACCAAAGACAACGATGGTGTCAGCAGCAAGAATTATCTCATTTGGATAGGCTTCTTTTGCCTTTTTAGCCTTTCTATATGATATATCTCTTACGATATCTAAATAATTTCCAAGTTTATATGACCCATGTTCATCAATATCAGATACATAGGTTAAAAAATCATTAGTGATTTTACTCATTAATGATCTTCTTCTTGGGGACTGTGAGGCTAAAACAATCATTATTCACCTTTCGACATGATTAATGGAATAATCATTGGATGTCTTCTTGTTTGAGCATAGATAAAGGCACCAGCAACTGTTTTAATCTTATTCTTTAAATCTGCAAATGATGGTTTGCCTTTAAGAGCATCTAAAACTTCTTGCTCAACAAGCATACGACATCTTTCTAATGCTTCTGAACTTCCTTGTTTAATCAAACCTCTTGTGAAGAGTGTTGGAGGAACGATTAAGGTGTTGGACTTGGTATCCACTCCGATAGCGATAGCAAGCATACCATCATCTGTTAAAATTCTTCTATCAACCATGACAGTTGGGACTAAACCATTGATATCAGTGCCATCAATATAGATATTACCGTGTTCAACTGGATATCCTCTTGTCACTTTCTTTTTGCTTAAGACAAGACAATCACCATTATCTAAAATGAAACAATTCTCTTTTGGAATGCCTAATGTTTGAGCAATTTCTGCGTGTTGTCTAAGCATTCTATATTCACCGTGTGCAGGCATAAAGTATTTAGGATTAACCAGTTTTAAGACAAGTCTTAATTCTTGTCTTGAAGCGTGACCTGAAGAGTGAATATCAGAAAGGATGGAGTTTGTGATGACATCCGCTCCAGCACGAGTTAAAGTATTAACGATTCTCTTAATCATTAATCCATTTCCTGGAATAGCGGAACTTGAGAAGACTACTGTATCACCTGGGATGATAGTTAAGTCTTTATGTTCTCCGTTAGCCACTCTAGAAAGAGCTGCCATTGGTTCTCCTTGGGAACCAGTACAAAGGATTAATAATTCATTGTTTTTATATAATTTAATATCTTCAGCTTGGATAATTGAACTATCTGGAACTTTGATATAACCAAATGATCGAGATATTTCAACGGCCTTTTCCATTGAACGTCCAATAATAGCAATCTTACGATTATGGGCCACAGCGACTTCGCATATTTGTTGAATACGTGAGATGTTTGATGAGAAGGTAGAAATAATGATTCTTCCCATGATGCTATCAAAGATTTCTTCAATAGAAGAAAGAACATTCTTTTCACTTGGGGTAAAACCTTCAATTTCAGCGTTGGTGGAATCGCTTAATAATAAGTCGACACCTTCTAAACCCATCTTTGTTAATTTAGCAAGTTCAAAGTCTGGACCGATTGGTGTGAGGTCAACTTTAAAGTCACCAGTAGTAACGATTCTTCCTTCAGAAGTATCGATACACATTCCAAATGAATCTGGGATGGAGTGAGTCACTCTAAAGAATCTGACTTTGAATTGGTCAACTCTTACTTCAGTATTTTCATCATATTCGACAATATTTACTCTTGAGAGAATCTTTTGCTCTTCAAGTCTATTCTTAATTAAGGCAGCGGCAAGTTTTGGAGCGTATATAATTGGGATATTAATTGATTGGACAAGGAAAGGAATACCACCGATATGATCTTCGTGACCATGGGTGATAAATAATGCTTTAACTTTGTTACGGTTATTTTTTAAATGAACCCAATCTGGAATGATGTAATCGATTCCAGGATATTCAGTGCCTGGGAATCTTACACCAGCATCAATAATGATGATTGATTGTTCATTTTCAATACAGTAACAATTTTTTCCAACTTCGCCCAAACCACCTAAAGCATAAATGGAAACAGGCATTGAAATAATGTTGCTTGCCATAATCAAAACCTCAATTATTCGCTATGAATATTACTTACTTATATTTTACAAAATATAGAACTAAATTAAATAAATTTTATATAATAACTTCGTTGTTTTTTTGTTCCATTGGATTCTTTTTATCGAATCTATCGTAATAAAATAAACCATCTAAGTGATCATATTCGTGTTGCAAAACAATGGCAAGGTATCCCTTGGCATCGATGACAACCTCTTGATCTGATAAGGCATCATACGCCTTCATTTTTATTTTATAGTGGCGGTGGGCTAAGCCTTTTCTGTCCTTATCAACAGAAAGACAACCTTCACCAGCACCGATTGCACATAGTTTAAGTGAAGACTCAACAATCTTAGGATTGACGAGTTGATAAGCAATGACACCTTCTTCAGTATCCACAAGAACAACAAACATTCTTTTAAGAACGTTGACTTGAATAGCTGCAAGACCTACACCTGGTCTGATGTTGTGTTTAGAAGCGTATTCTTCATCTTGAGATAATCTTAAGTATTCAAGCATGTTATCTAAAAGTTCTTTATCATCCTTTGATAAAGGAAGTGTAACTTCTTGACTCTTAAGTCTCATTCTTGGATTGGTGTCTTTGATAATCTTTAACTTCATAAAAAATATTTTATCATAAATAAAATTTTTTTCATTATATAATACTTATATGACTGAAGAGATTTTAAAAAAAGCCATCGAACTTGAAGAGAGTTTAAAAAATGATCCTAGAGTCATTCTTTTAAATAAACTTGAAGAAGAGATGTCTAATGATGAAGATGTGATGAGACTTTCTTACATTAAAGATGTTAAGAATGATAAATATAATGAAATGAAAAAATACTTTAATGATGATTCAGAGGAAGTGGCAAACTCTTTGAAAGAGTTTTATGAAGCTAAAAAAGAACTCGAATCACATCCTAAAGTCAAAGCTTATCTTAAAGCTTATCAAGAGGTAAGAATGCTTCTTGATGAAATTAATAGAATCTTATTTGAGGATTACAATAGTTCATTATGCAAGAGAGATTAGAAAACATGCGTGTCATCGGTGGTATTTATCGTCACCGTAAACTCTATTGGCCATCTGATTCTTCTATTAGACCAACTAAAGATAGAATTAGAGAGGCGATTTTCTCATCCCTTGGACCACTTGATAACATGTCTTTTTTAGATTTATTTAGTGGTAGTGGTGCAATGGGTATTGAAGCGATTTCTAGAGGCTCAAACGATGTGGTGTTCGTTGATATAAATCTCAATGCAATTAAATGTATAAAAGAGAATTTAAAGTCACTTGATATATCCAAAGGATATAAAGTTATCATTTCTGATTATGGAAACGCCCTCAATGATTTTAAAGAAGAAAAAAGAAAATTTGATGTTATTTTCTTAGATCCTCCATATAAAGAAGGAAGATATGAAGAAATCATCTCTTTTGTTTTAAATAATAACTTACTTTTAGATAATGGTATAATAGTGGCTGAAAGTGATAAGCCGCTTAATGTTGATGAATCTTTATTTAGTAAAGTTAAGGTTCATAAATATGGTGAAATTCTTGTTACTTTTTTAAGGAGATAATATGAAGGTTGCAGTTTATCCTGGATCATTCGATCCAATTACCAATGGACATCTAGATATTTTAAAAAGATCACTTACTTTATTTGATGAGGTCATTGTTTTAGTGGGCTATAACTCTTCTAAGAAAACAAGATTTACTCCTTTAGAAAGAAAAGAAATGATTGAAGAAGCCGTTAAAGAAGAAGGCTTAAAGAATGTTAGAGTTGATGTCTATGAAGGCTTAACTGTCAATTATGCGATTGAACATAAAGCCAAATATTTAATCAGAGGTTTAAGAGCGGTCACAGATTTTGAATATGAATTCCAATTAGCCACTGCAAACGATTATATCTCCGATAAAGTGGACACAGTCTTCTTTATGTCAAAAAACGAGACTTCTTTCATCTCGTCTTCTATGATTATGGAACTTTACTCCCAAGGAGTGGATGTCTCTAAACTCGTCCCTCATTCAGTTCTTAAGAGACTATAATTATTTCATTAATCTAATAACAGAGACCATTCTACCGAGTGGCTCTTTTTTATAGGCTGAGAAGCATCTTTCATCTTCCACAGTGTCGATTTGAGAATTATCGATATGTGAAAGTGGAACACCTAATTTGATTAAATCAAGAGTGTTGCTCTTTACCATGTCAAAGTGTTCTTTGCCGTCTATGATTCTCAAAGAATCTAAGCATTTATTATCAATGACATTTTGGATGCCATCTTCATTTAATACGAATGTTTTAATTTGTCTTGCTGGTCCAATATAGAAATAGATTTCATCAGGTAAGACATTTTCTTTTTCAATGAGATATTGAAGTGTCTTATAAGTAATATGTTTTAAAGTTCCTTTAAATCCTGCGTGGATAACTCCAACAATTCCTTTATTTGGAACATAGAAGAATAATGGAACACAGTCAGCATGGAACACACCTAAAGCAATAGAGGTGTCTTTTGTGTATAAAGCATCTGCTTCAACACCTGATTCAAATGATCTGGATCCTTTTCCAATGTCATCCTTAGTCACTTCTTTAACAACATCAGAATGTGATTGGTGAACTAAAACAAGTCTTTCCTTATTTAATATTTTTAATAAAGGATATAAAGACCTTCTATTTTTCCTCACTAAATCGTGATTATCACCTACTTGGAAGGCCATATTGCCCATTTCCACAGTGGAGGTAAAGGCGATAACTTCTTTAAATTTTTCCCAATAAATAGCTTTCATAATAACATTTTATAAAAAAACCGCCTCATAATCGAGACGGAATTTTATTAACCTTGATAACCTTCGGCAAAGATTCCTTTGTGATTCCAGCAGTCCACTAATGTGAGAGCTTTATCAAGAGCGGTGGAACCACCCTTTTGTCCGGAGTAAGCGAAGAGGACTTCACTAATACCGTAAGCATCTGAGGAATTTGCATCCACTAAGAAGACTGTTGGAGATTCAATTTTTTCAGCCATGCTTTGAGCATTGCTGTAATAGGATGAGGATGTACCACCTTGGTTGATTAAGTATTGATAATCAATTTCATTGGTAGCATAACCAGCAGCGCCTTCAAAGATTTGAGCATATCTATCATAGATATAGTGTTCGAAGATGTTACCATCATATGTGATGCCATCATCAGTTTCATCCATATAGATGGAGTGAATCTTGAAGGATTTGCCATCTTCTAAATAGAAAGCGGAAGATGAATCTTTAACTGTGTATTTGGATTGTAAGTAGTTGAAGCCATCATAGTTTGCTTCACAACCTGAACAACCTTTTTGAACGAAGGCGAGGAAGAATTTTTCACCATATTTTTTCTTTTGAGCATCAGTGGCAGTGCCATCTTCGATGCTTAAGAGATATTTGAATAAGTCATCAGCTTCACTCTTTTCTTCATCACAGTTTTCAATTGATAATTGAACTTTTGAATAATATTTTTCGTAAGCAACAGTATCGTTTTTGAACCAGCTCTTAACCCAGTTTGTGATATATGGAATGGAGAAGATGATTGCGAAGATACCGCCAACGATTAATAATGGTTGAACCCACGCAGTGTCTCTAATCCAGCGACCGATTCTCTTGAAAAAGTTGCCAATTGCTCTTAATACGACCATGTGTTTTCCTCCTATATTTACATATAGCGATAAATATATTATCACTATACCTATTTATTTTCAATAACTTAATTACTTGCCCACTTTATTATAAAAAAGTGTTTTGTCACTCTTGTATTTTTATT
>CAMOSS010000042.1 GCA_946625055.1 uncultured Caryophanales bacterium | reverse complement strand
TTTTGGGCTTTACCACCAAGAGGTTGTTGTGTGACGAGTGAATATGGACCAGTAGCACGAGCGTGTAATTTGTCGTCGACCATGTGGATAAGTTTAATCATATACATGACACCGACAGTGATTCTTTCATCGAATCTTTCGCCTGTACGACCGTCGTAAAGAACTGTCTTTCCATCTTCATCCATTCCGGCTTTATTCATTAAGTCCTTAATTTCTTCCATGGAGATACCATCGAAGACTGGGGTGGCGATACGATAACCAAGTTTCTTAAGCGCCATACCTAAGTGGACTTCTAAGATTTGACCGATATTCATACGAGATGGAACGCCTAATGGGTTCAACATGATGTCGACTGGAGTACCATCTGGAAGGAATGGCATATCGGATTCTGGTAAAATTCTGGAAATAACACCTTTGTTACCGTGACGACCAGACATCTTATCACCTTCAGAGATCTTTCTCTTTTGAGCGACGTAAACGCTGACGACTTCGTTAACACCAGGGGCAAATTCATTCTTTCTACCTTTTTCTGGTTTAATTGTTTGGACATCAATGACGATACCAGCACCACCGTGAGGGACTCTTAAGGAAGCGTCTTTACCTTCGTTGGTCTTGTCGCCGAAGATGGCCATTAATAATTTATCTTCTGGAGTTGGTTCAGTAATACCTTTTGGTGTTACTTTACCGACTAAGATATCTCCTTCTTTCACTTCTGAACCTGGGATGACAATACCTCTTTCATCAAGGTTGGCTTTAGCAGCTTCAGAAACGTTTGGAATATCAGCGGTGATTTGTTCATCGCCGAGTTTGGAGATTGAACGGCATTCGAGATCATATCTTTCGATGTGGATGGATGTGTAGACATCATCTTTCACTAATCTTTCTGACATGATGACGGCGTCTTCATAGTTATAACCATTCCATGTCATGAAGGCGATGGTAACGTTTTGACCAAGGGCGAGGTCACCATTTTGCATGGCTGGACCGTCAGCGATGATTTGGCCTTTAACCACTTTATCACCAACTTTAACGATGGATTTTTGGTTAATGCATGTGCCGTTATTAGAACGTTGATATTTTTCAAGTTTATAGACTGTTGGTTCGCTGGCACCTTTTTCTAAGATTTCAATTGTTCTGGAATCGGTGTATGTAACAACACCAGCTTCCTTAGCAATACAAGCAAGACCAGAGTCTTTTGCGATTTGGTGTTCAAGACCAGTACCAACGAGTGGTGCGGTTGGTCTTAATAATGGCAAGGCTTGACGTTGCATGTTGGAACCCATGAGGGCACGCATGGTATCGTCGTTTTGTAAGAATGGGATACATCCGGCAGCGATGGAAACGATTTGTTTTGGAGAGACGTCAACATAGTCAACATCTTCTCTGTTAGCGATAATGTTTTCGCCTTGGAAACGGGCGATGACATGTTCGTCTAAGATTTCACCGTTAGGACCTAAGTTAATGTTTGCTTCAGCAATAACATAGTTCCATTCTTCGTCAGCGCTTAAATAGACGCTGTCTTCAGCCTTGTTAAGAACACGGCAGTGAGCTTTATCAACTCTTCTGTATGGAGTTTCAATAAAGCCATATTTGTTAATTCTTGCATAAGATGCAAGGTTATTGATAAGACCAATGTTTTGACCTTCAGGGGTTTCAATTGGACAAATTCTTCCATAGTGAGAGACGTGAACGTCACGGACTTCGGTTGAAGCTCTATCTCTGGTTAATCCGCCAGGACCTAACGCTGATAATCTTCTCTTGTTTGTTAATTCAGCAAGAGGGTTGGTTTGATCCATGAAGGCTGATAATTGAGAGGAAGCAAAGAATTCTCTAATCGCCGCTGTTAATAAACGAGGATTGATTAATGTTCTTGGCTTGACTGAACCTAAGTCGGAAGTAGACATCTTTTGTTGGATGGTCTTAACCATTTTGGCTAAACCGACACGGAATTGATTTTGAATAAGTTCACCGACTGAACGAATTCTTCTGTTTCCTAAGTGGTCGATATCATCGGTGGTACCAATGTTATCCATAATGTTAAGGAAATAGGAGAAGATCGCTAACATATCAGGGATAGTGACATGGTTACAGAAACCATTCAAGTCAGTACCGACGATGTGGCAAACTTTTTCTCTCTTATCGTTATTGTAAACTTTGACAAGGTTAACAACGTTATGATCATCAAGTTTGGTGTTGACGTTCAAGTTGAGTTGGTGAGCACCTTGTTCAAAGAATTCTTCATTTCTTAATTCTTCAACATCTTCTTGTGTTAAAAGATGTCCCTTCTTGAATCTGATTTCACCATCAGCACTGATGAGGTTTTCTGCTAAGATTGTGCCTGGTAAACGATTGTAAATACCAAGTTTTCTAATGTATTTAAATCTACCTGCACGACCTAAGTCATAACGCTTACCATCGAAGAATTTTTGCACTAAGTAGTTAGCAATACCTTCTGGAGTAAGTGGTTCGCCTGGTTTCATCTTACGGAAGATTTCAGCGAGTGATCCTTGTGAGGATTTAATTGAGTCTTCATCTTTCGCTAATGTATTTCTAAGTGCTTCGTTATCACCAAATAAATTAAGGATATCTTCATCACTTTCAATACCTAAAGCACGGATGAACATGGTCGCGTTAAGTTTTCTTTGTCTATCGATACGGACAGATAAGATATCTTTTGGATCGCTTTCAAATTGTAACCATGTACCTCTTCCTGGTAAAAGATCAGCAAAGTATAAGTACTTACCGGCTTTTAATTCTTTCTTGAGATAGCCACCTGGGGAACGGACTAATTGAGAAACGATAACTCTTTCAGCACCGTTGATGATGAAGGTGTTGGATTCGGTCATTAATGGGAAGTCACCCATGTAAACTTCACTTTGTTGCACTTCTGATGTTTCTTTATAGAAGAGTTGTAATGTAACGTGGATAGGCGCACTGTATGTGCAGCTACGTTCTTTACATTCTTGTGGAGTATGTTCTGGTTCTCCGATTCTGCAAGAAACATAATTAATAGAAAGTGTGTCAGCGTAGTTAGAAACTGGGAAGGCTTCTTTAAAGACTTCGTCTAAACCTTTATTTTTGAATTCTTCATATGATGCGGTTTGAATTTCCACTAAGTTTGGTAATGGAAGTTCACCTGAAAGGTGAGAGTAATCAACACGATCATTGTTAATTCTTTTTAATTCTGCAATATTTCTAATCATTATAATGGCTCCTTATTTCTAAATTTGTTCGTCCTTTGTCGCTTTATAGATGTAATAGCCTTTCGATCTATCAATGAGTTCGCAGTTACCAAATATTGATTTGATATACTCACTAGCACTGATAGCACCTTGGGCCTTACGTATAACAACATACAAAGAACCGCCATCAATTAAACATTGCTTGGCCCCTAAATACATCGCATAGGTTACCTGTTTCCCTGCTCTGATTGGGGGGTTCACAACTATTGAATCATATGGACCCTCAATATTTGAGTAGATATCACTTTCTATCACATTAGTTCTATCACTCAAATTGAGGTTTTGCGCGTTTTTCTTACATAATGCAAGGGCGCGCGTATTTATATCGGCGAGATCAACGCTCGCCTCTTCTTTAAATAGGGCTAGGGTTAAACCAATAGTTCCATATCCACACCCTAAATCAAGGATTTTCTTTCCAAGCGAGAGAGGGATAATTGCCTTTAAAAAGACAAAACTCCCCTCATCAACTCTCTTTTTGGAAAAGACTCCATTATCGGTAATCAAAGAAATTTTTCTTTGAAATAGTTCAAAACTAATGATTGACTCTTTTGACGCTATAGTTTGGTCATGATCATAGTAATGGGACATTCATTACCTCTGTTTGGATAATTAAACTATTTGATTTCGACTTCAGCACCAGCAGCGACAAGAGCTTTCTTGTGTTCTTCTGCTTCGACTGGTGAAATGTGTTCTTTGACAGCGACAGGTGCACCATCAACAACTTTCTTAGCTTCGATTAAGGATAAGCCTGTGATAGCTTGGACAGCTTTGATGACTTGAACCTTGGAAGCACCAACAGCCTTTAAGATTAAGCTGACTTCTGTTGGGCCAGCGGCTGCTTCTTCTTCTTCAGCTGGAGCGGCATTGCCAACGGCGACTGGAGCAGCAGCTGTAACGCCGAATTTTTCTTCGACGGCTTTGACTAATTCATTTAATTCGACAACAGTCATTTCTTCTAATGCTGCGACGATTTCTTCTTTTGTTAATTTTGCCATATTTGATTTCCTCCTAATATTTGGCTATTTTGCGTCCGCCACGGCCTTAACAGCACATGCGAATTGGCGGACTGGTGCTTGAAGCACTGATAAGAACATGGATATGAGACCTTCTCTGCCTGGTAATTTGGATAATTCGACAATTGTCTTTTCATCAACAACTTTACCTTCGACAACGCCAGCCTTGATTGTGAACTTGTCTTTGAATTTCTTGGCGTATTTTGTGACAACTTTTAATCCTGATGTCGCGTCTTCAAAGAAGACAAAGGCGTTAGGACCAGCTAATTTTTCGTTGAGTTCGTTATAACCGAGTTCATCGACAGCTCTTTCGACTAATGAGTTCTTGTAAACACTTAAGGAAGCATGTTCTTTCTTAAGTAATCTACGAAGTTCTGTTAATTGAGAAACTGTTAAGCCGTGATATGTAACAATAACTAATGTTTTGTTGTCTTTTGCTCTTTGAACGATTTCATTGACGATTTCAGTTTTGGCTTGTAAGACTTCTTTATTCATCTTCTTTCCTCCTTTTCTTTTTAAGATACTTTTGAGGCTCCAATATACGGGTATAATACTACCTCGGCAACATTATTAAGGGCCTTCCCCGTTGCGGTCTACGGTATATTGAAATCTAATTTTGATTAACGACCGTTAAATGTGAATTTGATGCTTGGACCCATGGTCGTATGGATCACAGCGTTCTTGATATAGGTACCTTTGATAACTGCTGGTCTTGCTTTGACAATAGCTTCTGTTAAAGCGTGTAAGTTGTCAGCGAGTTTGTTTTCTTCGAAGCTAACACGACCGATTGAGACGTGCATATTGGCTTCTTTGTCAACACGGTATTCAACTTTACCGGCTTTAATATCTTTAATTGCCTTTGCAATGTCAGGATTGACTGTGCCTGTTTTTGGGTTTGGCATTAAGCCTTTAGGACCGAGGACACGGCCTAATTTACCGATTTCGCCCATCATGTTTGGTGTAGCGACTAAGGCATCAAATCCGAACCAGTTTTCTTTTTGAATTTTTTCGAGCATTTCTTTGCCACCGACAAAGTCTGCACCTGCGGCCTTGGCTTCTTCAACACGGTCTGTAATGGCTAAGACTGTTTTAGTTTTGCCATTGCCATGAGGTAAGACGAGAGTTCCTCTGACTTGTTGATCGGCTTTCTTTGGGTCGACATTGAGTCTGAAGGAGACATCAACTGTTGCATCGAACTTCACTGTGGAAGTCTTTTTGACAAGAGCGACTGCTTCTTCAATAGTGTAGATTTTTTCAGCATCCACTAAAGCTAATGCGGCTTGGTATTTTTTAGATCTTTTCATCTTCTAACACCCTCCTTAGTCCTTAATGGTGATGCCCATATTACGGGCACTGCCTTCGATGACCTTCATGGCTGCTTCGATATCTTCACAGTTAAGGTCTGGTAATTTGTATTCTGCAATTTCTTTTAATTGGGCTCTGGTAATGCTACCAACTTTGCCTGCTTTTGGGTTTGCAGCACCCTTTTGGATTCCAGCGGCTTTGAGTAAGAGACCTGCGACTGGAGAGGTCTTGATGACGAAATCATAAGATTTGTCTTCATAGGCTGTGATGATGACAGGAACGACTGTTCCACGTCTGTCTGCTGTCTTAGCATTGAAGTCTGTACAGAACTTAGCCATGTTAACACCAGCAGAAGCAAGTTTTGGTCCTGGTTTAGCGTCACCGCCAGGTAATTCCATCTTCACAACTTTAGCGATTTTTTTGCTCACGTGACTTTTCCTCCTTTTTTGAAAATTGTCCGTGTCGTGGTTATCGAGTTAAATCGAGCTCTTCCACGATACTTGTTTTACTATCAATCCTCGCGTATCTCTCGCATACGTGAAGGCGATATGCTTTAATAGAATATCAAATATACGTGTACGAGTTCAAGGGGAAATTTAAAAAACTTTTAATAAGCCATGTAGGAGCGCACCCCACACATAAAGAGAAAAAGCATCAATTATTTATCCTATTTTTATGTTTTTCATTCTTTTAATATAGATAAAGGCAAATACTGAAAAAAATATATTTAATTGGGTTATGCACCACTTTTCAAAAGTTTTTCTGATTGTTTCTTCCTAAAAGTTAAATCATGTACATTTGATTATTTATAACCCACTTTTTCAAAAAATAGAAATGCGAAAATAGTTTTTACATTTCTTTCTCAAATTGGCATTTATGCAAATTTGGAAAGTATAGACAATTATCTATATGTGTTGTATAATCTATACAATTTATGGAACAAAGTTTTATCCAAGAACGTCGTAACATTAGGAAGAACAAAGGCCTCAATCCATTTTTACTTGTCCCTATTTCTTTCGCTGTTGTCATCATCATTGGATCACTACTTTTGTATATGCCATTATCCCAAACAGCTAAAGATTGGTCTCACTGGGGTGATTGGAAAAACTACATCGATTGTTTGTTTACCGCTGTCTCATGTACATGTGTGACTGGCTTAAACGTTTTTAAGAATGGTATCGGGACAGATCTTACATTCTTTGGCCAAATTGTTTGTTTAGTAATGATTCAAATTGGTGGTCTTGGATTTATTACCGTCTTAGCCTTCTTTATTACTTTATTCCGTAAGAAAATCAGATTTAGAAATAGATTCTTCTTACAGCAAGCTGTAAACTCAACTTCCTTTGGTAATGTTATTTCATTTGTGAGAAAGATTATCTTAATTTCCTTCTCCGTTGAATTATTAGGGACATTACTTGTCTTGCCTGTCTTCCATCTCGTTTATCCAGATTCAATTGGAATGATGATTTGGACTTCTATATTCCATTCAGTTTCTTCATTCTGTAATGCTGGATTTGATATCATGGGTTCCACTTCTTTAATCGATTATGCTGGATCATGGGCTGCCGCATTACCACGTTGGGCTTATGTATATTTGCAAATAGTTACGATGGTATTAATTATCTTTGGTGGTCTTTCATTCTTAGTCATTTTAGATGTTTTTTCATTCAAGAAGCCAAGACAATATCGTGTCCTTACAAAAATTGTTTTATTAACAACCGCTACCCTCCTCGTAGGAGGTGCGTTATTCTTTATCATCTTTGAATGTTTCAAAGGTGAAGATTCAATGTCGGTATTGGACGCAATATTCCAAAGCGTCACATGCCGTACAGCAGGATTCGCCACATATGATCAAGCCGACTTAACAGTCGCTAGTAGAATTGCTTCCTGTTTCTTAATGTTTATTGGTGGTTCACCACTTTCAACCGCCGGTGGTATCAAAACAACAACATTCTTTATGGTTGTTCTTGCTATCTTCTCATACGTTACCGGAAGAGAAGTTCACGCCTTTAAGAGAAAATATTCTGTTAACATGGTTGTCAAAGCTATGGCGTTAATCGCGGTTTCTATTATCGTCATCGCGGTTTGTTATGTTGGTATCAACGCTATTGAATCAGCAAATACTGCTTTTTATCAAGCAGAGGGTCTTGATCGTGCCTCATCATTGTTCTTTGAAACAATGTCTGCCTTTGGCACGGTTGGTTTATCCATGAACGTCACAACTGAACTTTTGTGGGGTTCAAAATTAATTATATGTTTATTAATGTTTATCGGAAGACTTGGTCCTATGGCCTTATTTAACATCTTCCAAAACAATATTAATATAGAATCAAAGAAGCATTATGCTTATGTCGAAGAAGATTTCTTAATCGGTTAGGAGGAAATACTTATGGCAAAAAAATCAGTCGCAGTTTTAGGTTTAGGACAATTTGGAAGATCAATCGTCGAAGAACTTGTCGATAATGGAATGGATGTTCTCGCTATCGATATTGATGAAGAAAGTGTAAGAAAGGTTGCACCACTTCTTCCAACTGCCTTCGTCGCAGATTGTACAAATGAAGATGCGTTAAAAGAACTTGGCATTCCAGAAGTTGATGTTGCTATTGTCGCTTTCGGTTCAAACCAAGAAGCATCAATTTTAACAACAGTTCTTTTAAAAGAACTCGGCGTTAAGAGAATCGTTGTTCGTGTTGATAACGATTACTACGCTGCAATTATGAAAAGACTTGGTGCTAGTGAAGTTATCGCCCCACAAAAGATGGCGGGTGAATCTTTAGCAAACAGAATCTTTAATGACACATACCGCGACTTCTATAAACTTGATGATAAATATTCCATCGTCGCTATTAACGTTAATAGCAACTTTGTTGGTAAAACACTTATCGATTTGAACTCCACATTTAAATATGGTGTTTCTATCGTCTTAATTGTTAGAAACGGCACATCATTTGTTCCTTCAGGTAGAGATAGCATTCTTCCTAACGATTCTATCTTCTGTGTTGGAACAACAAAGGATATTGAAAAGTTTGGGGCCGCAATTAACGAAACCCCAAGTAAGAAATTCAAAAAGAAAGATTAACTACAAATTAATAGGCACAAAAAAATCCCAGAGAAATCTGGGATATTTTTTTACTTAATCGATTAGATTTTTTCGATTTCAGCGAAGTCAACTTCAGCTTTGGTTGAGTGACCGAAGAAGACGGCTTCGAGTTCGACAACACCTGTTTCTTTGTTAATAGAAACAATTGTGCCTTCTGTGCCTTCAAGTGCACCATGGATAACTCTCACGAAGTCACCAACTTGATAACGATCATACATCGCATCATCGATAATGCTCATTCTCTTTAAGACTGGTTCAATTTGTTCTCTTGGAACTGGGAATGGTTTTGTACCTTTACCTGAAGATCCGACGA
>CAMOSS010000041.1 GCA_946625055.1 uncultured Caryophanales bacterium | reverse complement strand
TATGAATATTAGATTACATAGAATACATTCAACCCTTCCAATTAAGAAGGAAGTTATCAAAGAAGATAATGAGCTTTTAAATGAAATCAACGAACATCTTGAAAATGATGATCTTTTTATCACTGAAGACGCCGATGTTGATGACATGGATATCGTATTTGTGGAAACCGGTGGTTCAGAAGAAGCTTTTAAAAAGATCTTTAACACCTTAAAAGCCCCAATAGTTTTATTATCTTCATCAAAGAATAATTCTCTAGCGTCTTGCTTTGAAATCAGGTCTTACGCCCTTAAAAATAAGAAACAAGCTCTTATTGCTTTAGGGGAAATTGAAGAGATTACAAATGTCATAAGACATTTGGCAAAGATTTTTAAAGCCAAACATGAGATTCATGGATCAAGACTTGGTGTCATTGGAAAACCATCTGATTGGCTCATTTATTCTCAAGTCGATTATAGTGAAGTCTCTCGTAAATACGGTATCGGATTAATCGATATTCCAATGGAAGAATTCTTTGAAGAAATCGAGCTTAAAAAACATAGCCGTGTTAGACACTTAGAAGACATTAAAAAGAAAGCCAAGAATGAGAAAACATTAGAGATGGCTTTAAATATCTACGGGGCCTTAAAACGCTTAATCATCAGATATAATCTTGATGGCTTAACTGTTAGATGCTTCGATTTACTCGATAAATATAAAAATACTTCCTGTCTCGCGTTAGCCTTATTAAATGAAGAGGGATATGTCGCGACATGTGAAGGTGATATCCCTGCGATGTTAACGATGTTCATGCTTAACAAGATCAATGGATTCTCGACCTTCCAGGCTAATCCATCCTATATATTCTTCCAAAAGAGACAAGTCCTCTTTGCTCACTGCACCGTCCCATTTGATATGGTTTCATCCTATGAACTTGATACCCATTTCGAAAGTGGATTAGGCATTGGAATCAGAGGCCAACTCAACACTGGAAGATGTACGATTTATAAGATCTCCAGCGACTTAAAACACTACCTCGCGATTGATGGTAACATCGTCAAAAATGAGAACAGAAAAGAATATTGTAGAACCCAAATTTTAGTGGAACTTCAACCTAATGATTTAATCGAATTTATCGAAGGAGAATTCGGAAATCACGTCATCATTTCTTACGAAGATAACACCGCGGACTTCATGTCTTTGATGTCACTTTACGAGGAAGATAAAGACTAAAAATCATCTTAAAAGATTAAAAATACCGCTTTTCTGCGGTGTTTTTTGTTGTTTTTAATAATTTATCTAAAAAAAGAAAAAAATATACCTTAGGGGATATTTTATAAGTATCTTGACAAGTATATTTTTACTATGTAAAATAGGCAACGCTTTAAGGAGCAATGATTATGGAAAAGAAAGTTATTAAGAAATTACCATCTTCTAAAGAGATCGCCGACATGGTCTATGAGATTGCCTCAGCATGTTACGGAATTAAAGGATTCACTAGATTCGATTCTCAAATTATCGGAAAGTATGAACCACTCTCTCTTAAGGATATCAAAAAAGGAATCATCGTAAGAAAATACGCTAACGGGTTATTCTCCGTTGATCTTTATGTTTTACTCGCTGATGAAGTCAAACTCACAGAAACACTTTCTGAATGCCAAAAAGTTGTTCGCTATAAATTAAACAAACAATACAACAACCAATGCAGACACGTTAATGTCTATGCAATGTCTGTCGTTAAATAAAAAGGAAGTAAATTATGAGAACAATAAACGGTCAAACTTTAAAAGATATGTTTATTTCTGGTAGTAATAACCTTTACAACCATTATCCAGAAATCGACGCATTAAACGTTTTCCCAGTCCCAGATGGTGACACCGGTATGAACATGAACTTAACCATGACATCCGGCAGTAAGGAAATTCAAAATAGAAACGATACAAATATTAGTGAAATTGCTAAAACCTTCTCCCGTGGTCTTTTAATGGGTGCAAGAGGTAACTCTGGTGTTATCACCTCCCAAATTTTTAGAGGCTTCGCTCAAGGACTTGAAGGTAAAGCTGAAATAGACGTTCAAGGATTATCAGATGCTTTTGAAAAAGGCGTTGAAGTTGCTTATAAAGCAGTTATCAAACCAGTCGAAGGTACAATTCTTACCGTCGTGAGAGAATCCAGTGCTTATTTAAAAGATAATTTAAATAAAGCCACCTCTATTGAAAAGGCTGTCGATATGTTAATCGAAGAGGCTAAGAGATCATTAGAGAGAACCCCAGATCTTCTCCCAATTCTTAAAGAAGTCGGTGTTGTCGACTCCGGTGGTGCTGGATTAATCGCTATCTTCGAAGGTATGAAGAGAGCTCTTGATGGCACACCATGTGAAAGAGTGATGGCTACTGAAAATGATCCAAAGAACCCAATCGTTGCTGCTGGTGCATCAATGGAAGAGGAAGAATTTGGCTATTGTACCGAATTCATCATGGAACTCGGACCAGATTCAGTGAAGAAACCATTCAACCAAAAAAGATTCACTTCTGTTCTTCTTTCAAGAGGTAATTCCTTAGTTGTCGTTAGAGATGATAATATCGTGAAAGTTCACGTTCATACATTAAATCCAGGTACAGTTCTTAACTATGCCCAACAATTCGGTGAATTCTTAAAACTTAAGATTGAAAATATGACCGAACAACACCATGCCTTAGCTAGTGGTGCTCAAGTTGAAGAACATACAGATTTAGTTCCAGAACCAGAAAAAGAACAACCACATCAGCCATTTGCGTTAATTGCTGTTAGTAGTGGTGATGGCATTGATGAATTCTTTAATGAAATTGGTGTTACTGAACTTGTTAAAGGTGGTCAAACCATGAACCCATCTAGTGAAGATTTCTTAGCCGCAATCAAACATGCAAACGCTGATAACATCTTCATCTTCCCAAATAACTCAAATATCGTTATGGCGGCGACACAAGCTGCAGAGATGTGCGAAAATGACAACGTTTACGTTGTACCATCCAAGACCATCCTTCAAGGTTTAAGCGCTGCAATGATGTTTAACCCAGAAGCTTCTAATGAAGACAACTTAGAAGAAATGAAAGCCGCTCTTAAGAATGTTACCTCTGGTGAAGTTACATTCTCCATTAGAGATACAGAAATCAACGGCTTAAGCATTAAGAAAGATGAATTCATCGGTATTATGAATAAAGACATCGTTGTGAACGGAACAGATAAAAAAGAAGTCTTATTCTCACTCCTTTCTAAGATGATCACTGATGAATCCTCACTCATCACATTATTATGTGGTGAAGACGTTGATGATTCCTTAATGGAAGAAGTCCAAGCCTATATTGAAGAAAACTATTCTGATTTAGATGTAGACGTTAGAAAAGGCAATCAACCTGTTTATTCATTCCTCGTTGGTGTTGAATAATATATAAACAAAAAATAAATAAAGATTAGGGATTATCTCTAATCTTTTTTATATAATAAAGACACATGGACAAATTAACGAAATCACCAAGACTAAACTATTTACTTAGACAAATGGATATTTGGTCTTTTTATGATGTTATCAATCATCTTCCAAGAAGATATGAAAACTTTAATTTAACGAATCCAAACGATATCAAAGATAAAGAAAGAATTGTTATTTATGGACAAGTTATTTCCTATCCAAAACAAGCAAGAGGAAGAAGAGTGATAAGTGTCGCTTTCGACTTTATGAGTGTTGATAAGAAATATTATCATGTCATCGCTTATAATAGAGGCTATTTATCCTCAACGATTGAACTTAATGAATACTACACTTTAGTGGGTACCTTTAATAAATTAAAGAACGAAATCAGTCTTATAAATCTTCAAAAGGGCAAGATTGAAAAAGAAAACACTTTAAGACCGATTTATTCGCTTCCAAAGGATTATCCTAATCATTTGTTCTACGGGCTTGTAAAACGCTCCTTAGAGGCCGTAAAAGGAAAAGTGTTTTCACTTGTTCCTTTCTGTTATAGAAAGAAATATAAACTAGTGGAGAAAGAGACTGCTCTTAATTACGCTCATTCTCCAAGATCATTTGAAGATATTAGACAATCATTAAGATATTTAAAATATGAAGAAGCTTTAATGTTCTCTTTAAAGAATCAACTCATTAAAGAAGAAAACAAGTCTTTAGCGAAGATTAAAAAAGAGCCTATAGATTTGGAATTATGTAAACCATGGCTTGACTCTTTGCCATTTAAATTAACAGATGATCAAAAACAAGCTTCGGAAGAAATAATTAATGACATGAATCAATCATCACTTATGTATCGTATGCTTCAAGGTGATGTTGGAAGTGGTAAAACACTCGTTTCATTTATTGCCTTATACGCGAATCACTTAAGAGGTGATCAAGGTGCTTTAATGGCCCCAACAGATTCACTTGCAAGACAACATTTTGAAAACGCAAAGAAAGCTTTTGAAGGCACCAAACTTAAGATTGCTTTATTAGTGGGTTCCACTCCAAAGCATGAGAAAGATTTAATCTATGATGATTTAAGAGATGGGTATATTGATATTGTTATTGGAACACACGCTTTATTCTCTAAAGGAGTAGAGTATTCTTCATTAGGTTTAGTAGTCATTGATGAACAACATAGATTCGGTGTTAACCAAAGAATCGCTCTTGCCTCTAAAGGTGAGCACGCTGATATCTTATCAATGTCTGCAACTCCAATTCCAAGAAGCCTCGCTTTAACCTTATATGGAGATTTAGATATCTCAACTTTAACCACATTCCCATCAAAGAAAAAAGATATTAGAACCTCCATTGTGGAATCAGAAGATGAGAAGATTTTTGAATATGTTGATAAATCATTAAAAGATAATAGGCAAGTTTATATCGTCGCTCCTTTGATCGAATATAGAGAAGATCATAGATATTCTGTCGAACAACTATTTGCCAGATATGTTCTTAAATATGGCAATAAAGTTGGCCTTTTGCATGGAAAAATGAGTGCAAATGAGAAAAACGAAGCCTTGGAAAAGTTCTATAACAATGAGACTCCAATTCTTGTAACCACTCAAGTTATCGAGGTTGGTATCGATGTTCCAAGAGCGAATCTAATGGTTATATATGATGCGACAAACTTTGGTTTAGCCTCGCTCCATCAACTTAGAGGTCGTATTGGTAGAGACGGTACAACTGCCTATTGTTTGTTAACCCACGATGAAGACGAAGAAAGCGAAAGATTAAACATTCTTGTCGACTCATTCGATGGCTTTAAAATTGCAGAAGAAGACATGAAGATGAGAGGCCCAGGTGAACTCGCTGGTATCAAACAATCTGGTATTCCAAACTTTGCTTTCTTGAATATTGTAAATGACTTTAAGATCTTCCTTGTGGCAAGAGATGATGCGACTTACATCCTGAAAAATAAAGATGATAAATCATTCAAATACATCATCGAAAGAGCCAGTAAGGAAATCAAAGAGGAAGATAAGATAAAAGGGTAAACATTGAGTTTCCCCTTTTTTAATTGTATGATATAGCACAGGAGACATTATTATGGCAAAGATTGTTGTAGATGCGATGAGTGGAGATAACGGTAGTCCTATCGTTGTTGAAGCGATTAAAGATTTTAAAAAACAATATCCAAATGTTGAACTTGTCGTTTGTGGCAAACAAGAAGAATTAGAAAGCATTAAAGACCTTGCTGAAATTATTGATGCAAGAGACGTTGTTCCTATGGATGCTGGTGCTCTTCAAGTTTTAAGAATGAAGGGTTCTTCTATGATGACTGCAATTAGATACGCAAAAGAGAATGGCTGTGACGCTGTTGTCTCATGTGGATCAACCGGTGGATTCTTAAGTGCTTCTACAATAACTTTCAAAATGATTCCTGGTATTAAAAGAGCAGCGTTATGCACTGGCTTCCCAACCAAGATTAAAGGCAAAAAGCTTACTGTTCTTGATTGTGGGGCAAACAATGAAAACTCTGCTGAAGAATTAGTGCAATTCGCTTTAATGGGTAGATGCTATGCCCAAGCAGTCTATGGAATTGAAAATCCTCAAACATATTTGCTTTGTAATGGATCAGAAGAAGAAAAAGGTGCTCCTGAAGTAAAAGAAGCACACCAGATTTTAAAAGAAAATAACTTCCCTGGATTTATGGGAAATGTTGAAGGCAGAGATGTCTTTGAAGGCCAAGTTGATGTTTTGGTCTGTGGAGGCTTTGCTGGAAATGTGTTCCTTAAGACTTGTGAAGGTGTCGCTAAATGGATGGGCTCCATGGTTAAAGATGCCTTTAAGAGAAGCCTCTGGGCTAAACTTGGATATATCCATGTTAGAAAAGGAATGAAAGATATGTCAGAAACAATGGATTATAAAACCATTGGTGGTGCGATGTTATTAGGAATTAATGGCATTGCAGTTAAAGCACATGGTAACGCAGATGCCTATAACTTCTTCCATGCCTTAAGAGTGGCTAACCAATTAAGCGAAATGCAAATAGTGGAAAAGATTAAGAAAGGATTAGAAGATGAAGGACATTAATGAACTCTTCGAAAGAATTCATGTCAAACCTAAATCACTTGAAAACTACAAACTAGCACTTACACATCCTTCATATAACGCCGATGCAAGAACAAAGCATCAAGACTATGAAAGATTAGAGTATATCGGTGACGCAGTGCTTGGTTTTGTCAGTGCTGATTTGATTTTTAATATGTACCCAGACATGGATCAAGGTTTGATGACTAAATTAAGAAGTAATTTGGTTAAATCAAAGTCTCTAGCTGGTTACGCTAGAAGGATTGATTTAGCTAGCTACATCGTAGCGGGTCATTCTATTTCACCTGATAAGATAAATGAATCAGATAAAATCTTAGAAGATGTCTTTGAATCCCTTATTGGAGCGATTTATCTCGATCAAGGAATTAAGAAAGCACATTCTTATATCAAATCATTTATTTATAACGACATTAAGCACGTTCATCTTGATGAGTTAACTGACTATAAGTCAAAACTTCAAGAAGAGATGCAAGCCGAACATCGTGAGTCAGTGAAATATACGATTATTTCTGAAAAAGGACCATCACACGATAAAACATTTGTTGCCTCTTGCACATTCAATGGCTTGCTTCTAGCAACAGGTGTTGGTAAATCAAAAAAAGAAGCAGAAGAAAACGCTGCTAAGGCAGCTTTAGAGAAGGGAAGTGCTTAATTATGGGATTAATAGCGTTTTTAAAATCTAAATTCCAAAAGAAAGATAAACAAATCGACCCTTCAACTGAAAAGTACGAACAAGGTTTAGCAAAATCTCGTAAAAACTTCTCATCTAAATTAAATAACTTATCTAACAGATACAAATCTGTTAACCAAGACTATTTTGATGAACTCGAACAGATTCTTATAGAATCTGATGTTGGTATTTCTTTCACCCTTCAAATAATTGATGAAGTTTTAGAGAAATCTAAAGAGGAAGGTATTACCGATCCAAAAACAATCAATGAATTATTAGTGGATAGAATGTTCCTTGGTTATGCTTCTAAAGGTGACGTCGTTAATGAAATTAACTTTAGAGAAGAAGGGCCAACTGTTTTATTAGTGGTTGGAGTTAACGGAGTGGGAAAAACTACCACAATCGCAAAACTTGCTTATCGTTATATCAACCAAGGCAAGAAAGTTATGCTTGTTGCTGCCGATACTTTTAGAGCGGGGGCAAAAGAACAATTAACCATTTGGGCTGAAAGATTAGGCATTGATATTGTTACTGGAAAAGAAAACGCTGATCCAGCATCAGTTGCCTATGACGGCGTTAAGAAAGCTAAAGAAAACAATATTGATTTAGTTATTGTTGATACCGCTGGCAGATTACAAACTAAACAAAACTTAATGGACGAATTATCAAAGATAAAAAGAGTTATGTCCAAAGAAGTTCCTGATGCTCCACATGAAACATTCTTAATCATTGATGCTACAACAGGACAAAACGGTGTTGTTCAAGCTAAAGCCTTTGCTGAAGTTACTCCATTAACTGGTGTAGTTATCACAAAGATGGATGGAACATCAAAAGGTGGAATCATTTTAGCTATTAGAGATGAACTCAGTGTTCCAGTTAGATTTATTGGTCTTGGCGAAAAGATGAATGACCTCGAAGAATTTGATTTAGACAAATACCTCTATGGTCTTTGTATTAGTAATGAGGAATAGTTTATGGATGAATTAGAGAAGGTAATTTATATCAATAAACTACTCCAAATTTATGGCGAACTTTTAACCGACATTCAAAAAGGAATTATGTCGGATTATTACGAGGCTAATCTTTCAATGAGTGAGATTGCTGAGGATAGAAAGATTTCGAAAGCTGCAGTTGAAGATGCGATTAAGAAAGCGACAGAAAAGCTGCAAAAATACGAAAATTCACTGCAAATTCTCTCTAAAAAAGAAGAAGTTATTGAACTAGTTAAGAAAATTAACGAACAAAATAAAGATGAAATTATTGAAGAAATAGAAAGGAGATTATAGTCGATGGCGTTTGAATCATTAACGGATAAATTATCCTCCATATTTAAAAAACTAAGAGGACAATCTAGACTTACTGAAGCCAACATGGACGCGATGATAAAAGAGATTAGAATCGCTCTTTTAGAAGCCGATGTTAACTATTCAGTTGTTAAAGAATTCACCAATAATGTGAAGCAAAAAGCTATTGGTCAAGAAGTCCTTTCTAAACTCAATCCATCTCAAATGATTGTGAAAATTGTTCATGATGAATTAGTGGAACTCCTCGGTAGTGATGATTCTGAACTTCATTATCAAAACAATAGACCAACTATCATCATGCTTGTCGGTCTTCAAGGTTCAGGTAAAACCACAACCGCTGGTAAACTTGCATATTTAATGAAGAACAAACTTCATAAGAAAGTCTTATTAGCAGCTGGTGACGTCTACCGTCCAGCGGCTATTGACCAATTAGACCAAATTGCAAAACAAATTGATGTTCCTCTTGTTAACATGGGAACAAATGTCTCTCCAGTTGAGATTTCTAAGAAAGCAAAAGAAGAAGCATTCAACAATCACTATGATGTGTTGATTATTGATACTGCTGGTCGTTTACAAATCGATGAGCAATTAATGGACGAACTTAACAACATTAAAGATGCTATCAA
>CAMOSS010000040.1 GCA_946625055.1 uncultured Caryophanales bacterium | reverse complement strand
AATGACATGTCTTTCCATTCTTTAATAATGTCTTCTTCTTTTTCATGAGGGAAATATTTTGTTTTAGTGATATAGGCCGCTTTATCTAAACCGACATGAGCGATTTCTTCATTATAATGAGGAGGAATATCCATCCCTCTTTTTAAGAAAAAATCTCTATCGATTTTTGACCATAAAGAAGTGGAATCAATTAAAGTTCCATCCAAATCAAAAATTGCTAGTTTAATATCTCTTCCTAATAGTTTCATCTTAAAGTGTTTTTAATAATTCTTTAGCGGCATCTTGCTTTTTAAGTGGATAGGAAATAACAAGTGGTTGTTTTTTAAATCCCAACTTTTCAAGTTGCTTAAATGATTTCTTTGTGCCTTCACCCGCTGGATAGAGGATGAATTTAGTTGTTTCTTTATCAAATTCAAACATTGATAAAACAGTGTTAATTGGAGTGGACAATCTATCGTTCCAGATAGGGGAACCAATAATCACTTCATCATCTTTTGCTAATTCGAGTGATAGTGGTTTGATCTTTGCCTTTTTATTTGTCATGGCTTGACCACCATATTTAAGAATTCTAAAGAAGTTCATTTTTCCAAGTGGTTTAATAGTTTCGACTTTAACTGGCTCATAGCCTTTTTCTTTTAAGATGTTTGCAAGGAAATCACCATTTCCTGTCGCTGAAAAGTATATAAAGTATTTCATAATCTTTTTCCTTTTTCTTATGATAACATATTGTTATAAACTTAGATAGAAACATGAAAAAAGACGAGTTAGTATTCTTAATATATTCTGTTTTATCATTCATGGCCTTTATTATTTTTGTGCCCCTTGATTTTATCAATGACAATTTAAGAGTTATCACATATTTTAAGTACTCAATTATCGTCATGTCCTTCCTCTTTTTGATCTATGCCTTTATCAGATGTTTAATGAGAAAAGGGAAAATGGTTCTATATCTTTTATCAATGCTTGCGATGCTCTTCACTTTAGTGAGCGACATCTTTTTATTCATTATTAATGATTATTATATTGTTGGATTATCAACATTTATCGTTGCCCAGTTACTATACGCTTTTAGAATCGAGCTTGTTAATAACGACAAAAGATATATGGTTGCCTCTGGTTCAATTAGAACCTTAATAGTGGTCATTAGTCTTATTGTCTTTTTGATTAGAAGAGATGATTTCTTGATTTATCTTGTCATCATCTATTTCTTAAATCTCATCCTTAACTGTGTCTTTTCACTTTTGACATATTTAAAAGACAAAGAAAAGAAACGTATGCTTGTCATGAGTATCGGTTTCTTCCTATTTATTCTTTGCGATATATCCGTAGGATTATATAATCTAAATAATGGATTCAATGGTATGGAAGTGAATAAAGAGTTAGCCTCTATATTCCTTCATCTCATCTGGATATTCTACGCTCCATCGCAGTATCTATTAACCTTATCCGTGGATTTAAGAGGAAAATATGAGCAAAAAGAAGAATGTTGTTAATATCATAATCACTGTGACATTCATCATCATGACGATGATTTTTTCCTTATCCAGTGCGATTTTGGTTCCGGCGATGTTTAGACCATTTTATTACATGCAAATCAATCCTCTTCACATCCCTGAATATTCTGGATTTAGTTATTCACAAATTAAAACTGCTTTTGATGATGTTCTTAACTTTATTTGGTTAGGGACTCCTTTTAAGACAGGTGATTTAAAATTCTCAGAAGAAGGAATGATGCATTTTAAGGACTGTGTACCTTTATTTTGGCTCGACTTAATACTTTGTATTATTTCTTTTGTTTCTCTTATTACAATTTATCTTTTACAAAAGTTCAAAGTTATTAAACTTAAGAAGTTTTTTAACTTCCATCCATTGTTTTACGCTGGAGTGTTGCTATTTACTTTTATTATCATTCTTGGAATATGGGCGGCGATTGATTTTAATTCCTTATTTACCGCTTTCCATAAAGTGTTCTTCCCAGGAAAAGAAAACTGGTTATTTGATCCAGACGAAGACCAAGTGATTTTAATTCTTCCAATTAATTTCTTTATGAATTGTGCCCTTTATATTGGAATTGTCGTCATAACATATAATGTTTTTGGAATTGCATATTCAATCATCAATAGAGTGGGTTTAGTAAATAAAATCATCGAAAAGAGAAACAAGAAAAAAGTGGTGATTAATTCTATTTATCACTTAGATGATGTCGTGATGTTCTCTTATAGGGGAGATATGACAACTGGCTATATTTATGAGATTTCTTTAGATGAAAATGGAGATGTCCTCTATTCCATCCAAATTGGAGGAGAATGTCCAGCAGTTATTCCAAAAATTAAAGAAAAAGATGTTAGACCAAATATCAAGAGGTATTAGATGGTTTTCTATTATATTACTTTAGCCATTTTGCTTGTTGCTTACGCCCTAATCGCAATTTTTGTTTTAGATAGATTAAAGAACACTAAGATTGCAAATCTTATTTTCTGTTTGGTTACTGTTATTTGCTACTTAGGAGTAGTGATAATTGCGTTAATTCAAAACGGATGGAGTGATTGGAATTTCTTAAATACTCTTCCGACTGCGAACGTTTCACCATTTATGTTCTTTATCTGTCCAATTTATTTACTTCTTCCGAAGAAGCCAAAAGATTATTTCTTAAATCTTATCGTTTTGCTTTCCATTGGAATGATTGTTTCTCCAGTCTTTGGGATTGTTTATAACATCTATAGAGATTATGCCTTCCACGGACAATTCGTATTAGACTATGCCGCTCATATGTCATTATCCTTATGGGGACTTTATATTGTTAAATCTCATCAAATTGAACTAAATGTAAAAGATTCTCTTATAAGTGGTTCTCTTATCGTAGGAGTGGCCCTAACAATGTTAATTATCAACCTCATTTTTAATACTTCATTCTTTGGATTATCTTTAAGAGGAAAACATAACATTTATAACGTTGTCTTAGTGGAGAATTCATTCTTATCATGTCTTATCTATTTTGGTGGATTGCTCGCTATTTTACTCGCTGGTTATCTCTTTAATAGATATCTAGTATATAAAAAGAAGGATGCATAGCATCCTACTTCACTAAATCTTTTAATAAAGGTTCAAACTTTACACCATACCAGTGATCTTTATCTTGGATGGTATTTTTTATACATTTGACAACGAAGTCTGCAGCGATTTTAGAAGCTTCGTATAAATCAGAATTATTAAGGTATGAACCGAGGAAAGTGGAAGCGAAGACATCTCCGGTTCCATGGCATCCTTTTTCAATTCTTTCATGCTCATAATATTTTATTTCTTTATCGTAAGAGACGACACCTAATCTATCAGGTTTATATGAGACACCGGTGATGATAATCTTCTTAGCCCCTAAGTCTTTTAATTTAAGAACAACGTTTTTGATATATTCTTCATCATATTTATCTTTATATTCAATGCCAGTTAAAGCACAGGCTTCAGTGAGGTTTGGAATGATGATATCCGCTTTTGAGACAAGAGTCTTAATTGAAGCGACATAATCTTCATTAAATTGAGGATATAATTTACCGTTATCACCCATGACTGGATCTAAAACGAATAAAGAATTTTCTTTTAAGAAAAAGTCATTCGCACGATGGACGATATCTACAACTTTATCGTCTCCAAGATAGGCGGCATATAAAACATCAAACTTTAATTCTAAAGATTGATAATGATCTAAGAAACGATTGATTTTATCTGATAAATCAACGATTTGAAAACCTTTAAATCCACCGGTATGAGTAGAAAGAATCATACTTGGTAAGACAATTGTTTCATAACCAAAACAAGAAAGAATTGGTAAGGCTACAGTTGATGAGCATTGACCATAACATGAGATGTCTTGAATAGTGATAATTTTTTTGTCATTAAACATATTCAATATTATAATTGAATTTAGAAAGAATTAAAGGACTCATTATGGATAGAGATAAATATGTCATGTTAAAAGCCATCGTTCCTCAAAAAGAAACTGTTTCTATTGGAATGATCAAGAATTTGTTAAATGTCAGCACTGATGAAGCAGAAGAAATGCTTAACAATCTGATTCAAGAAGGAATGGTGGAAGCCTATTCCATGGATGGAACAAACTTCTTAGTGAGAAAATAATAAAAAGGCCTTTAGGCCTCTTTATTTTACTTCTAATTCTATTTCTTTTGTTTCAAGTTCAGAAGAGATTATGACCTTGGCTTGACCAGGTCCTTTTTTAGATTTGATATAAAGGGTTATTTGCCCACCTAATAAGGTCTGCATATTTGGACCAATAAGTTCAGCATTTCCCTCAACTTTAATGTCTATTGCCTTATTCGCATATTTCATAACATTGTCATCTTCATCAACAAAGGAAACACGAATTGGTAAGACATCATATGTTTCTTCGTTAAGAAGAATATTTCTATCATAGTCATAATTCATATGGAATCTATGTGATGGACGAATGGTTTTTTCAATGATGACTTTATCATCTTTGATAGCCTTGAAGGTAAATGTTTTTGCGTATCCTCCCCATGTGGAGATGTGAGTATTCCATAAATCGACGAGATCAGACCACGATAAATGATGCTTAATGTACATTAATGCGACATAAAGGGCTTGTGTAGGCTTCAAATTGTTAAAACCATAAATTCCCCCATAGGAGAATATTTTCGCTAATTTGAGAGCTTCTTTTTTATTAAATCTTTCATCCTTAAAAGTTTCACCTAAGACATCTAACACTTGAACTGGTGGATGTTTAAGATATTTATATTTCTTTTTGTCAGGATAGAAGGAAGCAGCGAATTCATCATTTTTATACAAATCTACTCGATCAGCGTTTGTTAAAACAAAGATGTCTTGATATGAAGCTTCTTTAAAGTCTCCAGGTCTCATATTTGTTAAGACTTCAAGGACTGGCTTTTCATCTTGCTGAGACATATAAGAGAAAGCGGCGTATTTAGGATTACGATATAAGTCGAGAACTCCGTGATTGCAAAGGTGATCACCAGAACCAAAGTCGACATGGGTATAATAGTCGACAAAACACCATCCGATTGTCCCTGAGATTTGTTCATATTTTCTCGCATCGTTTAAGACCCTTAAATGTCTTAACGCAACATGTTGAAGCATGGAAATATCAGTGGTTGGCTTATGTGGTTGCATATGACCCATATATTCAGTGATTAAATATGGTTTATGTTTTGTCTTAACGGATTTTGGATTATCTACCCCATGTTTAAGATTCGCGCATGAGAAATCGTTATATCCGTAGACATCTTCTAATATTTCAGAATTCTTAAAGTTACGAACACCGAGGGTTTGATGATACTTATCTAGAGAATGAGCAATTTCATTTCCTTTGGAATAGAGTTCATGATCATCTTGAGATTCATCAATTCTCACTCCGTGAGCGATTAAGGAAGTATGGCCTCTTTCTTTAAGAACCATTCTCTTTACAAAGTCGTAATAGTGGTTTCTCCAGATTTCATCTTTTGAGATGTGTTGCCATCCAGGGATTTCGTTAACATATAAAAGTCCGATTTCATCTAAAGCATTTAAGAAGTGTTCACTTTGTGGGTAGTGGGAAGTTCTCACTAAATTGACGCCTAATTCTTTGAGTTTCTTGGCATCATCAATCTGCATAGATTTTGGCATTGCGTATCCGACATATGCATAGCATTGATGTCTGTTGAGACCGACAAGTTTAAGCTTTTTACCATTTAAATAGAAACCATCTTCTTTGAATTCTTGGCTCTTAAATCCAAACTTGATTTCGTATACTTCATTAGGCACAACAATTCTCATTGTGTATAAATAAGGATTATTAATGTCCCAAAGAGTTGGATTAGAGATAGAGAAATTAGGAATTTCAGATTCGATGAGTTTTTTATCTTGATCAAAGAGTTGGAATGTTGGCTCAACAATGCCTCCAACAGCGTCATATTGAATTTCAATGTTTCCGTTCATATCTCCATGAACATAGATATTGTCTAAGTAGATTTTAGGATGAACTTCTAAAGAAACTTCACGATATATTCCTGAGAACGTTAAATAATCAACTGCATATCCAAATGGTGGAACAAGTGGATCTTCTTTTGAATCAAGAATGACCACTAAACGGTTACCTTTTTGTTTAATGACTTCACTGACATCAATTTTGACAGGAAGATAACCGGAAACAAAATGCCCAAGATTGATATCATTAAGATAGATATCGGCTTGAAGCATAAAACCTTCAAAGTGAAGAATACATTTTTTGTCTTTAATATCTTCATTAACATCAAAAAGCTTTTCGTAAGTGACAACTTTTTGATAATCTTTTTCACTAAAATAATTATAAGGAACATCAAAGATGTTATGAGGAATGTTTATCACTCTCTTGTTGTTTGGGAGTTCTTTTAAATAAGCCTCATTAAAATCATCTAAATAATTCCAATCGAAATTCAATGGTTGTTTCATATGTTTCACCTTTCAGCAAAAATATTTTATAATATTTAAAGATTTTTATGAAAACAAATTGGTATAAAGAAGCAATTATCTATCAAATCTATCCTCGTTCATTTAAAGATGGAAATAACGATGGACTTGGAGATATTCCAGGAATCATCGAAAAAATTCCTTATTTAAAGGATCTTGGAGTGACTTGTGTTTGGCTTTCACCTATTTATGATTCACCTCAAGAAGATAATGGATATGATATCTCTAATTACAAGGATATTTATCCTCCATTTGGCACTCTTGAAGATTTCAAGGTGATGATTAAAAAGATGCATGAAGCCGGAATTAAACTCATCATGGATTTAGTTGTTAATCACACATCAACTGAACATGCATGGTTTCAAGATGTTTTAAAGAATAAAGACTCACAATATAAAGATTATTACATCATCAAAAAAGGAAGAAAAAATGGAAAGAAACCTCCAAATAACTGGCAAGGATTCTTCTCTGGAAGTGTTTGGGAAAAGCTTCCTAATAGCGATGATGAATATTACATGCATTTGTTCGCAAAAGGACAAGCGGATTTAAACTGGGACAATCCAAAAGTTCGTGAGGAAGTAAAAGATATCCTTAGATTCTGGTTTGATCTTGGAGTAGATGGCTTTAGATGCGATGTTATCAACCTTATTTCGAAGAAAAGTGATTTCAAAAATAGATTTCCAACCCTTGTTTTAACTGGAAAAGATGCTTTTATAAATGGACCAAATCTCCATAAATATTTAAAAGAATTAAATGATGATGTCATTTCTAAATATGACGTTTTTACAGTGGGTGAAGGACCAATGACTTCATTAGAAGATGTTAAGCAACTCGCCGGATTTGATCGACATGAACTCGATATGGTCTTTAATTTTAATCACGTTGATGTCGATGATTTCTTTGGAGTGAAATATCTTGGAAGAAAATTCTCTCTTAGAAGATTTAAAAAGATTTATAAAAAGTGGCAACTTGGTCTTAAAGGCCATAGCTGGAACACTCTCTTTATTGAAAATCATGACCAAAGAAGAAGTGTTGGACGCTTCAATACAAAAGAGGGAAATCTTGAATCTGCAAAGATGCTTGCATTAACCTACTTATATATGTCTGGAACACCATTTATCTATCAGGGACAAGAAATAGGAATGAGACAAGGACATTTCAAAAGCTTAGATGAAATCGTCGATGTCGAATCCCACATGATTCAAAGAATTAGAAACAAAGTATTCCCAATTAAATTGATTCTATCGAAGAAAAGAATGATTGAGTATTCAAGAGATAACGCCAGAACTCCAATGGAATGGGATGATAGTGAATACGCGGGATTCTCAAAAGTGGAACCATGGCTAAGAGTGAATTCTGATTATAAAGAAGTTAATGTTAAAAATAACCTCGCGGATCAAAACTCTTTATACCATTTCTATCAACAATTGATTAAGATTAGAAAACAAGAGGAAACTCTAAATAAAGGTGAATATGTCCCTCTTTATATGAATGACTCAAAAGTATTTGCCTATAAGAGAGTCTATCAAAATGAAGAATTCATTATTGTTTCAAATTTCTTCGATAAACAGATAAAAAGAAAATTCCTATCATCTTTAGATGATAATGATATGATTCTTTCTAATTATGATTCCCATATTAAGGGAGAACTAAAACCTTACGAATGCCGTCTTTATAAAAGGAAAATAATATGAAAAAACCAATAGATCCATTAACCAAAATTAAACTCATTTATTCAGGCGAATTGTTATTCTTCGCCATCTTGTTTTTAACATTAGCAATTCTAAAGATTACTGGTGTTTGGGGTGGATCAGACACTAGAGGATGGGTCTTTAATATCATTACCCTTGCTGGTGGAACATGGATGCTTGTAGATTTTATTTGGGCCTGCATCTCAAAAGAGAGAAGACAAAGAAAAGTTTGTTTCTTAGACAAGATTCTTGGTCTCCCAAGTGGTTTATATCTCATCGCTTTTGATATTTACTGCATTATCATGAGAAGTCAAAATGCTTTAAGTGCTGATTTCTATAGAATCGGTGTCTCTATTTTGTTCTTCTACATGTTTGTTAATATGTTGTTCCAAGCTATATACCATTATTTCTTCCCGCTCAAATCTTTAGTGGATGCTTATTATGAAGATTTAAGAAAAGCTGAAGAAGAGGAAAAATTAGAACAAGCAAAAAAAGAACTTCTTTTAGAAGAGAATAAAGAAAATGAATCAGATTCCATATCAGAAGAGCGAACTGAAAACTGAAATTAAAAGACTATATAACGAATCCTTTCCGGAAGACGAAAGGGTTCCTTTTAATATGCTCATCGAATTGTTAAATGAGAAAAAAGTTGAATTCATTTCTTTTGAAGATCAAAACATCTTATATGGCATTGCTTTTAATGTTTTATATAAAGATATTGTCTATGTCTTTTATCTTGCGGTAAACCCCTTATATCGAAAACAAGGACATGGTTCATTTATCCTTAAGTCAATAAAAGAAAGATATAAAGATTCAAGAATCATTTTAATGATTGAAGAAGTAAACGAAAAATACGATAACTTCCTAGAAAGAAAAAATAGACTCCGTTTCTATGAAAATAATGGTTTCCATAGATTTGGATATCTACATCATGAATATAAAGTCGATTATGAGATGCTAGGAATGGGAGAATATGTCTCAAGAGAAGAATATATCAA
>CAMOSS010000039.1 GCA_946625055.1 uncultured Caryophanales bacterium | reverse complement strand
TCAGTTGGGTTTTCAGTAAAGTTGTTTAAGAAGTCAATCTTATCGAATTCAGTCATATCTTTTTGTTGCACAAAAACATTGATATCACTATCAAGTTGTATTTCTTGTAACAAACGATTCATATATTCATAGGATGGGGAATAGATAAAATAATTTCCCTTCTTCGCACTGATAAATGATTTGATATAATTGCCCACTTCTATGTATGAAGCTTCCCTATTTTTGTATTTGATTGAGATTTTAGGAGCAACAATACATAATAGGTTATTTCTATCAAAAGGAGAATCAAGCAAAATCGCCGGATCAGTAAGTTTTTCACCGCCTAAAGTATCAATGTAATAATCCATCGGGGACATGGTTGCAGAAAAATAAGTAACTGACTTTAATTCGTTTGTGATATCTCTAAGGAAAATAGAAGCATCCTTACAGAATAGTTTAAAGTTAATTTCCTCACCATTCTTCATGATATAGGCAATATATCTAGGACTAAAATATTCGCTTATTTTGAGGAATGAGTTTATTTCTAGTAGTAAATTAGTAAGTTCTTTTGTTATCAAATGGTGTTTTTCTTTTGAGATCTCTTGAATCTTATCAAAGGCCTGTCTAAAGGTCTTTAAAAACTCTGTTGGGAAGCAATCTACAACGTTAATTCCTTCTTCTAAGAATTCATATCCTTTATATAATTTTGTAAGTTTTCTAAAGAGATTCTTTATTTGAGTGTCTTTAACACCTCTAAGAGATTTCTTTGCTTCAATGAATGTTTTATAGGTTAACTCTGCCGAGTACATTTCCCTACTTCTATCCACTAAATTATGAGCCTCATCCACTAATGCTAAGAATGAAGTTGAATCAGTATCGAAGTATCTTCTTAAGTAGGCTGTTGGATCAAATAAATAGTTATAGTCGCAAACGATGATATCGCAGAACAAAGACAAATCGAGTTGAAACTCGAATGGGCAAAGATAGTTTTCTTCTGCTATCTTCATGATTGTTTGTTGATCAAATGTTGATTCTGTGAGCAATGTGTTTGTTAAAACACTTTGGATTCTATTGTAATAGCCTTTTGCATATGGGCATTCATCTGGATTACAGTTCTTTCCCTTTTCAAAACAGATTTTTTCTTTGGCGGTTATCATGATTTCATTTACTGATAATCCCTTTTCTTTCATGATGCGAATAGCGTTCATGGCTAAAAGTTTTCCAGATGACTTTGCGGTTAGATAAAAGATCTTGCTATTTTCATCATCTTTAAAAGTTTTTACGCATGGAAACAATGTTGACATTGTTTTACCAATTCCAGTCGGAGCTTCAACAAATAGTCTTCCGCCTTTTGTGGCCACTTTATAAACTAATGAAGCAAGTTCTTTTTGACCATCGCGATATTTATCATAAGGGAACTCTAATTCCCCTGCTGTTTTAGTTCTGTTCTCTAAATTTCTAAATATGATGTTGTAGAAAGCGATATAGTCTTCCACTAATGAGATGACATATTGTTCTATTTCTTCATACAAGAAAACATAATCATCGATCATTTTATCTTTTTCTTCGCCTTGACGGATATATGTCAATCTGATTCCTATGGAATCAAGATGTTGTTCTTTCATGAACATATAAGCGTAACATTTTGCTTGGCCTAAATGCCATTCAAGTTGTGAATCACGAAATTCTTTTAAATCAATAACTGTCGACTTGATTTCATCAATGATATAACGATTCTTCCCTTTAATGATTCCATCTGCTCTTCCTTGGAGAGTGACTTCCACTTCATCGACAATGATTGTAGTCTTCAAAGGATATTCACTGATATACCCGTCATCTTGTGATGATTGATAAGCAGAGTGAATTCTACTTCCTTCTTGCATGGAAGAACGATTATAAACACGGGTATCGATATCCCCTTGCCTTAATAAAAAATCCACTAATTGGTGTACGCTTAATAGTAATGATTTCGCCATGTATTTATTGTAAAATAAAAGACCACAATTATGTAGTCTTTATTTAAGTATTTTTCCTTTGAGATTTTGATTGCCATTTATGAAGGATTTGTAATCCATTCTCTTCTTTCCTTGAAGTTGAACTTCGTCAAGGAATAATAGGCCATCTTTACATTGAACGACTAATCCGAATTTATCAGCTTCCACTATCTCTCCAACTTGATGTGAGACCTTGCTTTCACCAATTCTAGCTTTAAAAACTTTGAACTTTTGATCATCGAGAAGGAAATATCCACCAGGTTCATCTGATAAGGCTCTTATCCAGCCGAACATATCTTTAATAGATAAGTCGAATGATAGTTTTTCTTGTTCTGGTTTTATCATGTGACAGAATGTCGCTTCTTCTTCGTTTTGCTCCACTCCTGGAAGCTTTCCATCGATATATAAAGGAAGTTTCTCTAATATCAATTTTCTAGCGGCATCTGATATTTTATTAAACAAAGATGAAGAATTATCTTCCAAAGAAATTCTTACTTCTTCAACTGCAAACATTTTTCCAGCGTCCATCTTATCAATCATTTCCATCAACGTGACTCCGGTGACCTCATCATTATTGATTAAAGAGGTTTGAATTGGAGAGGCTCCACGATACTTTGGAAGGATGGAACCATGGAGATTTAAACATCCATATTTTGGGATGTCTAAGACTCCTTGAGGAACAATTTGTCCATACGCCATCGTGACGATAACATCAGGATTTAACTCTGTTAAAAATTCATAATCTTTTTTAATTCTCTCAGGTTGAAAAACTGGAATGTTATATTTCATCGCTACCTTTTTGGTAGGGACAGGCTCTAAGATTCCTTTTCTTCCAACTGGGCGATCTGGTTGAGCGATTAAGCCAACAAATTGGTAGCCATCCAAAATCATCGCTTCAAATACTTTTGAGGCGATCTCAGGGGTTCCCATAAAGACAATTTTTAACTCATTTTTGTTCATAAAATGACCTCAATACAATTATAAGCAAAAAATATTTTTTGTAAAAATATATATAATTTGGTAATATAGTCGCGGTTAGGAGAAAAGATTATGTATCCTGAATATCAGAAAGTTAGAGCCTTCTTTGACGAAGCTAAGCTTCTTGAAAATACTGAGAGAAAAATGAAAGATATCTTTAATCTCACAGTCTCAAGAAATAGAAAAAATGTCTATGCTGAATATCTCAATGAAAAAGGCAAAGTAAAATCTTACAAGTACAAAGATTTTGAAAAGCATACCTATAACGTTGCTCACGCGCTTGATAGAATTCTTAAAAAGCAAAACAAGGGTTGCCCAGTTATCTTAAAACTTGCCAACTCACCAAGATGGGGCGAAGTATTCTACGCTATCTTGATGGCAGGTTACAAACCACTTCTTATTGATGCTAGAACTCAAAAAGAAGGAACCATAAACCTTGCTAAGCAAGCTAAAGCAATCGCTATTATTTCAGATGACTTATATGAATATGATTTCATGAAGATTTCATCCGAAGAACTATACTATGATCACCACAATTACACATTCCCACAAGATCATTGGGAAAACGAAATGATCCTTTGTTCCAGCGGAACAACCGGTGATGTGAAATTGATGATTTATAACGGAAGTAATTTGTGTTCCCAAATCTGTGCATCTCTTGATATGCCAGAAAACACAAAAGACCTCATGTATCCTGGAAAGATTAAGAACTTAGCCATGATTCCATTCCACCACATCTTTGGTTTCGTCGCTGTCTTCTTATGGTTCACTTTCTATGGAAAAACACTTGTGTTCCCACAAAGTGTCTCTACTAAAGATATATTAGGCATTTGTCAAAAATGTGATGTCACCCACATCTTCTCAGTCCCATTACTATGGGATAGCATGGCTCAAGCCACAATGAGACAAGTTCAAATGATGGATGAATCCTATCAAAAAATGCTTGATCATATAGTGAAATACAATACCGGTAAGTCAGATGAAGAACTTGATTTCAAAGAAAAAATCATGATTAAAGTTCTCCAAAAGAAGATGATCGGTAGAAAAGTCCGTTACTGCATTTCCGGTGGCGGATACTTATCACAACAAACCAGTGAATTCATCAACGGTCTTGGTTATCCATTATACAATGGATTCGGTATGACTGAAGTAGGTGTCACCTCAGTCGAACAAGATCCTGATGTCAAAGTTAGACTCTTAGGTTATATCGGAAAACCTCTTCACGGTGTTGAATATAAAATTCAACCAAGTGATCCCGCTAATCCTAATGTTGGTGAATTGTTAATCAAGTCTGGTATCGTTCACGTTAGAGAAATTATCGGTGGTGTCGAACAACCCGCGACTCTCGATAAGGAAGGCTATTTCCATTCTGGAGATATTGCTGAAAAATGTGAAGATAACAAGTACATGATTAAAGGTCGTATCAAAGATATCATCATTAACGCTGATGGTGAAAACATCTTCCCAGATGAATTAGAATTCTGCTATAAGCAAGTTTCACACATTTCCAATCTTGTGGTGCTTGGTATTAAGAAAGCTAAATCATCTAACGAATCCATCGTCTTAGTCTTAGAGATTGATAACTCCACGACTGATGAAGAATTCGCTGCTCTTAAGAAACAAGTCTTAGAGATTTCTAAGAACCTTCCAAAGAAAGCTGTTATCGATGACATCTATCTCGCTAAAGTGAAACTTCCACTCGCAAACTCCATGAAAGTTAAACGTTTCGAAGTGAAGAAGGCACTTGAGACAAATTCTCCTGATTACGTCTCAATTAATGAGAAGAGAAAAGAAAGAAACTTTGATGGTTATGACAAGAAACTTGTCGACTCCATCAGAGAACCATTAAGAGATGCATTCAGCAGAATCCTTTATCTCCCTAAGTTCAAAATTACAGACTCCGGTCACTGGATCAACGATTTAGGCGGTGACTCCATGTCTTATGTTGAATTGATTCAATTCATCGAAAGCAATTTCGATGTCAAGATTCCAGAAGAATTACTTGGTCAACTCACATGTATTGATGATTTCACTGAAGAAATTATCAAACTTAAAACAGGGAAATAAAAATTAATAATTGCATTATTACAATTATTTTGTTAACATACTAAACGACATTGAAAGAGGTACATTAAATGGCAAACATTAAATCTCAAATTAAACGTATCGGCACAAACGAGAAAGCTCGTCAAAGAAACGCATCTGCTAAATCCAGAATCAGAACAGCGGCTAAGAAAGTTAGATTAGCTGTTGAAAAGAAAGATTTAGAAAATGCCCAACTTCTCTTAAAACAAGCTGTCTCTCTCATTGATAAATCCGTTAGCGATGGCATTCAACACAGAAACACCGCAAACAGACAAAAAGCCGAACTTGCTAGATTAGTCAATTCAATTAAAGACTAATTGCTCATTCAGCTTTGAAATTTATTAAGAATAATTCAAACGCATAGAAGCGGTCGACCTGACCGCTTTTTATTTGCACATCGAGGTTGAATAATTCTTCTAGTGTTTTAATTATATTTCTTTCAGAAATATATGCGGTCTGTTTTTTAATGATTTTTGCTCTGACTGGTTTGATGTTAAGCTCTTCACCAATCTCATCATCTGACATTCCTCTTTTTGAAAGGAAGGAAACTTCATTTAATAATCTAAACTGATTTGCTAATGTTGAGATCATTGTGACTGGCTCAGTGTTTGTGATGAGCAGTTTCCTATAAATCCTTAGAGCTTCATCGTTTCTTGATGAGAGCAAGAAATTATAGATTTGGAACATGTTTTCTTCAAATGGCTCAGGAACTAGTTTAACGACATCATCAAACTTTACATGGTCAGTGTATAAGGCCAGCTTTTTAGCGTTGTTATGAAATAAAGCCACGTCTCCTTCACATCTTAAAGCGATTTCATTAACCGCATCATTATCAATTTTAGTATTTAAAGAAACATCAAAATATTTTCTAATATAGTCTTTCCAAGAGTCTTTATCTGGTGTTGAGGCGACAAAGACTTTAGCCTTCGCTTTTAATAAAGAAACGATCTCACTTTTTTCATCAAGATCCGCACTATTGACGGAAATGATGAAATCAGTCGATGGGTTTGGAGACTTTAGATATTTAATTAATTCATCATATTGTTGGTCAGGCTCGATTTTGTTTTTTGGTCTTGGCTTAATTAAGAAATAAGCATTCTCACAGACGATGACTTTTTTGTCATATCCCAAAGGGAGATAATTTGCTTCATCGACAATATCTTGAATAAGAATATCTCCAGCATCAAAACGAGCATAGCTCATTTCATCAATAGTGACCAAAGATTCTTTCACTATTCTTTTAATGCGGCTCTTAATAAGTGGTGATTGATTGCCGTAAACAAAATAAATCATATATCTAATATACCATTAAAAGGTGGTAAAACTACATAAAAATGTAGTTCTTGTATGTAATTGTCCCCATCTCATCAGTCCTTTTGATGATGATATTTCTCTTTTTCAAACGGTTAATTACTTCCTTATGCGGATGCCCATACTTGTTATTCTTTCCACATGAGATAATGGCCTCTTTTGGTTTCAAATAGTCCAAAAACTCATCTGAGGTTGATGTTTTTGAGCCATGGTGTCCCACTTTTAATATATCGCATGGAATACTCTTGTTATCTTTTATTATCTTCTTTTCGGTTTCAACATCTGCATCACCAGTAATGAGATAATCTTTATGCCCAAGTCTAAATGAAATAACTAAAGAGTTTTCATTCCCCTCACTTGTGTCACCGTAATAATTATAATTATTAAAGGTAATGCCCCCTATTGATAAAGGAAAATTATCCTTATCTTTGATACAACTTTCAACTTTATAGTTCTTAGTTAATGATTCTAAAGCCCCCATGTGATCAAAATCATCATGTGTTGTGATAACAAGATTAATCCTATATATCCTTTTCTTTTTAAAATATGGAATCAGATTGTTATAGCCGATATCTTTATTCGCATTCCCTCCGGTATCAATCAAGACAGTTGTTTGCCCTTTTCTAATAAAACAAGCATCTCCCTGACCAACATTAATAAAGGACACCTCTTCGCTTATAAGATTATCAATTGGAAGAAAATATAAATAAGAAGCTGCTAAATAAGCAATCACTATCCACTTCCTCACCGGTTTTATATCTTTATATAAATAATATAAATATAAGAAAAAGACAATGATAAACATTATCAAAAGAAGAGGGTTTAACTCTGGGGCGTTCACTTTAGGATTAACTTTGTTAAACACATTTAATGTGTTTGATAATAAAGATATCTCAAATCCCACAACTCTATATAGCGGTATATAAAGCGAACATAAGATGGATGTAAAAAAGATTAAAACAAAGAAAGGTGTGAACAAAATGCGATACACCGGGCTTAAAAAAGCTATGTCTTGATAAAACATCAAATCAAAAGGGAATAACAAAAATCCTAATAAAGTAGAAAACAATATTTTTTTCTTCAAACCAGTAAAACGGAACAAAGAATCATGGATCAATTTCACCACAAATGAAATCGTATAACCCATTAAGAATGATGTCTGATAAGCATTATGATAATCAAACAAGAGAATAATGAGTCCACTTAAAGAAAAGATATTTAAATAATCAATTTGAAATTTAGAAAGCAATAAACGTAACGCCCTATTAAGAATAATCCTAAAAACTGATAGGGTGTTTTTATAGAAAAATAGAAAAAGAATTCCAACTCCTAATGACACTATTTTAGATGTCTTGTCACTTAGGAATCTATTGCAGACTTTTTGCACTACAAATAGCAAAACATAGATATACATTCCTGATGATAACTCTAATGATAATAAGTGAAGAGATTTAAGGTTTCTATTTAAGGTTGCATCGCTATTATCGTTAAACCCAAACAGCATCGAGCCAACCAGACCTCTATCAGACTCATTAAAGCGGTTTATCACGTCTTTTTTCCATATCCTTTGTCTTAATGGATTTTTATATAATACACTTATTTGGTAGTTTTTTAGTTCTTTTCTGATAGATTTCTTTTCTAGATACGATTCGAAATCGAAATCGCTTTCTATCATGGTAAAATCCAGGTCTTTTTTCTCCCCTTTAACACTTAAATAATCCCCGACTACATAAGGATTATCATAATAGGATATATAGAGCTTTTCTAAGGTGGAAGAAAGAATAAAATAATTATCCTTCGCTTCCACCACTATTCCCTTATAATTATCTTTGTTAAAACTTATGTTTATATAGCTTAATCCTGTCCCTAATCCTAGTGAAACAAGCATTACTCCAATATTTAAAATCTTCCTTTTTCTCGTGATGAGAAATATGAACAATCCAATAATTGGAAGTATTAAATATAAAGCATAATACTTAATATGAAGCCCTAATACTAAAGATATAAGAATAATCAGAAGTATCATTCGTGAAGAATTACATAATCTCTAACTTTGCGGTATGTAGCATTCCCTACACCATAGACATTCAGAAGATCCTCAATGTATTTAAATGTACCATTCGTGTTTCTGTATGAAACAATTGAGCTAGCCACTGAAGCGCTGATTCCATTTATTGTCATAAGTGTTTCTGCCGAATCACTATTAACATTTACTTTAGTAATCGCTTCTCTATTGCACACATCATTCGCGTTATAAAGATTAGGAATATAATATGTCATTCCGTTTGTCATTGTAGCATCTTTATAAAAGGCCCTTTCGTCAGCGTTAGAATTAAGTCCTCCTGCGGCAATGATTAAATCATTAAAGGTAGCATCCTCTTTTAATGTATATGTTCCTTCTTTTTCAATGCTTCCTTCAATGCTAACGCTTAATGTTGGCCCATCATAAGAGTCACTATCCATCACTAAAGTTGTATTTGTCTCTCTTTGAACATTGATTTTAGGATCTAGAATCATAAAACCTGCGATTACTACAACAGTTGCAATTAAAACTCCAATAAAAATCTTTACCATTTTTTTCTCCTCCTTTGTTTCCTTTTTAGATTTTTAAAAGGTTTTACCTTTCGTGGAGGGACGCCCCTTGATTCAGCATCCTTTATGGTGTAAGATATAGATGCTTGGTGGAGATACAGGTCTATGACCCATATCTCCTTTTTCTATATCTCACATTGGTCATAATTACTTACGACGTTTTGAGATATGGATTATCCCTAAGATTAAGACCAAGAGTATATCTATACCAATAAGATAGGACATTAAAGCCCTTCCTCCTTCCTTATTAGGATAGAGGGGAACCAAGGAGCTTCCTTTATAGGTTTGAACCATAAAAGATAAACCCTCCTATATATACATTTGCGAGAAAAAAATGATTTCTCTTAAA
>CAMOSS010000038.1 GCA_946625055.1 uncultured Caryophanales bacterium | reverse complement strand
CAACTCGTTTATAACGGTAGATTAGTCGATGGTGGACAAAAGATTAAATTCTTATCTGCTAGCGGATCACTTTCAGAAGATGTTGATGGTATGAATTTAGTTGCTGTTCAAACAGTAGAAAACTTCGAAGAATATACCGAAGACGGTGTTGCTTACTATCAAGATACAGAAATGAGTGATAGAAAAGGATGCCGTGGAGCCTATTATTCTGAATACTACGCCGGCGAAGGGCATTCTTCCCCATGGGGCAAAAACGGATGGTCTTTAATGGGTGGCGATGGCGATCAACTTAAACTTATTCAAGACGCTGAAGGCGCACACTCGGGCACAAACTATCTTAAATTAAAAAATGCTAAAGATAATGCGATGAGATATATGCAATGGGGCTTGTTTGATGGAACCTCAGAAAAGAACTCATTCCGTGGATCAAGAATGTCATTCTGGGCAAAGACTGATGGAGTAGTTCCAGCTTTCAAAGTCTCCATGTATTCACAAAGCTCCCCAACACTTCAAACAAAAGATCAATATGTGAAATTTGAAACATTCAATGAAACAGAAGAAGTTAACGAATGGAAACATTATGAAATCGAATTAAATCCTAACTACGTTTATTACGGTTTCATGGTCTTTATGGAAAAGACATTAACATCAACCGCATATTTATATATCGATGATATTGAAATCTATGGCGCTAATCCATATGCCAAGTTTGAGCTTCCAGAACCAGAACCAGTTCCAGAAGTTAAGCAAGGTTTTACTTACGTTGGTAAATATAAGAATATGTTCAACATCACCCTTGATGTTGGAAATAACAATTCTGTAACTTTGAAATCTGATCCATTATCAATCGATAATACTGGTTTACTTGAAAATATCGATGGTGAAGCAAAGATTACATTTGGCACTTTGACATATGTTGCAACCATTTCTGAAGATTTAAAAACTTTGACATACAAAGAGATTCTTGGTGGCAATCAATTAACAGATTATTTAACTAATCTTGATTTCCATATGATTGATTATGCAGATAACGCTGAACAATATGACAAAGATGGTTTGATGTACTACCAAGGTAATATGAGCGAAAGCGCTGCAAAAGGTGCTCGTGGAGCATATTACTGTGACTACTGGGTCGGAACTGGCTCAGGCTCAGGCTTATCCCCGCTTGGTGGAAGTGGTTGGTGTTTAATGGGTGGAAGTGGTGATCAACTTCAACTCGATAAGACACAAGCCTATGATGGTTCACAATCAATCAAAATTAAAGAGAGTACTGCTGGTGATATGAGATATCTCCAATGGCATTTATATAAGGGAACCGGAGAAGGACATACCGGTGTTGATGGTTTCTCAATCACATTAAAAAACAATGGTTCAATCGATGTCACAATGAAGATCCTTGTTTATAAAGTTCAAAAAGTTACTTCAGCCACCCAAAGCGGCGATGAAAACTTAGATATGTTAGAAGTTGTTCTTCCAGCTAATCAAGATTGGACTACTTATACAGTCCCGTTAGACATTAACGAAACTTATTACGGTTATGGTTTAGTTGCTGTTAAGGGAACAAGTATTGCTTGGATTAATGCCGATAAGGCTTATTACCATGGACCTTTAACTGATCCAAACATTTACTATTCATTTGGCGTGAATTCATCAATGATTGGCCCAACAGCAATTGAAGGAAAAGGATGCACATTCGTATTTGATACTGCTGGACAATTATCTCTTTCATTTGAAGGACATGATTATTCTGTTAAGTACCAAATGAGCATGTCTAACGATGATAAACAAGTCATAACTATGCATATTGAGGAAGAAACACTTGTGGGAACAATTGAAATAGATTCTTCTTCGTTTGTAGTGACTATAAAAATTACGAGTAATTCTGGGGGAGAAATCACATCTAATTTCCCTGAAGGGTATCAATATGTAGGGAGTCCAATATTTTAATTATGAAAAAACCAACATTAGATCAAATCGCATTAGAATGTCATGTCACTAAAGGCTTGGTTTCTCGTGCTTTAGGAGGCAAGAATAATGTCTCTGACGCGACAAGAGAAAAGATTATTAGAAAAGCTACTGAACTTGGATATGACACTTCAAAATTAAAAGCCTACAAGGTTTCCTCAAACCATGTTCTTTTGATTAGTTCTTCAAGAATATTGTTTAAAGAAGATTTCTGGCAACCAATTATTACCTCAATATCTTCTACATTATCTAGATATAACTTAATCATGGAATACTTCACATTCGATGAAGAAAGAATTGATGACTCTTTACTTAAGAGACTTAAGGAATCATCTTGCAGTGCGTTTATTGTTATGCATGTCACTCCAAAACAAATTATGGATGTTGTCATTGCAAAGAATAAACCAACCGTAGTGGTGGATCCTAAAACCTTCTATACAGAAGCCACTCAATTTAAATTCTCAAATTATGATTCAGTTTATTTAGCCGTCCAAAGATTGATTAATCAAGGACATAAAGATATTGCTTTCTATGGTAGTGATTCTCATTCCACATCATTTAGAGAAAGACATGAAGGCTTTATGGCCTGCATGGAAGCTCATAGAGGGCAAGTGAATCCTCATTCAATTATCTTTAACAACGATAAAAAAGATTATGCGAATGAAGAGATGCTCACTGATGCCTTACAAAATAATCCAATCACTGCGATTGTCTGTGCGAACGATATCATTGCAATGAATGCAATTAAAACTATCTTCAAGCTTGAAAAGAGGGTTCCTGAAGACATTTCAGTCATCGGATTTGATAACATCAGAACCGGTGAATATATGAGCCCAAGATTATCAACATTTAATATCCCAAGACAAGAGATTGGGGAAGAAGTGGCTAAGTATGTCGCAAATTCTATTAAGTCACGTCAAGTGGCCTTATCTCAAATCGTTATTAGATGTGATTACATTGAAAGAGACTCTAACAAAGAGATTTATACAAAGTAGGTGCTTTTATGAAACACAAGATTTATGGAAACGAACTCCCAAACATCCCATTTGAAGAAAGACCAAATGGATGTGACTCTCCAATTTGGAGATACTCAAACAATCCTATTATCAATAGGAATCCATTTGAAAATGCTTCAAGAGTATTTAACAGCGCGGTTCTTCCTTATAAAGGAGAATTTATTGGTGTCTTTAGAGCGGACACGAAAAGTGGAGTCCCTTATTTATTCTTAGGTCACTCTAAAGACGGCATTAAGTTTAACTTCGATGTTAATCCTATTGTCTTCCATGATAAAGATGGAAATAAATTAAAAGTTGAATATGCATATGATCCAAGACTTGTGGAACTTGAAGGTGTCTACTATATCATCTTCTGTACTTCTCTACATGGACCAACACTTGGTATTGGAAGAACAAAAGATTTCAAAGATTTTGAATTAATTGATAATCCATTCCTTCCATTTAATAGAAATGGTGTTCTCTTCCCAAGAAAGATTAACGGTGAATATGCGATGTTCTCTCGTCCATCTGATAGTGGACATACGATGTTTGGCGATATCTTTATTTCCTATTCAAAAGATATGGAATATTGGGGACATCATAAACATGTGATGGAAAAAGGATATGAGTGGTGGTGTGGCACGAAGATTGGTGCCGGACCAAACCCAATCGAAACAGATTTAGGATGGCTCGTCTTCTTCCATGGGGCAAACTTAACTTGTTCTGGTTTAGTTTATTCCATCGGTGCGGTGATTGTTGATAGAGATGACCCATCAAAAGTCTTACATAGATGTGGAAACTTCTTACTCGCTCCTGAGATGATTTATGAGACCAGTGGATATGTTCCAAATGTCTTATTCCCTGTTTCTTGTTTAACAGATTCTAAGACTGGAAGAATCGCGATATACGCTGGTGGAGCGGATACAGTCACTGAATTATTGTTCACCGATATCGATACAGTAATTGATTACATTCTCAAATACGAAAGATAAAGATTATGGAACTAGTCACAATTGCGAAACGTAATAATCCATTTAGGAAATTTGCTAGCAAATTCTGGAGAAGTAAATATTTAGTTCTCATGATTTTGCCTGCCGTCGTTTTCTATGTGATTTTTAACTATATTCCAATGTATGGTGTGACTCTTGCTTTTAAAGACTTCAACCCAATCGATGGTATTTTCCTTTCACCATGGAACGGGGTGGAAAACTTCCAAAAAGTCTTTGAAGAACCAAAATTCTGGTTAGCCTTTAGAAATACCTTAATCATTGGTTCAGTAAAGATTGTTATTGGTTTCTTAGGAGCGGTTATTACTGCTTTATTACTTAATGAATTAAGAATGGTTAAAACAAAGAAGACAATTCAAACCATTGTTACCTTCCCTCACTTCTTATCATGGGTTGTTGTTTCTGGTTTCGTCTTCTCATTGTTCTCATATTATGGAGCGGTGAACTCATTATCTGCAGCGATGGGAGCGGGAAGAATTAATTATCTCGCAGATAAAAACTTCTTCTTTGGCTTAGTCTTCGCTTCTGATATTTGGAAAGAAGCAGGCTGGGGTTCAATTATTTACTTAGCGACGATGGCAGGTATTCCTCAAGATCAATATGAAGCTGCTGATATTGACGGGGCGAATCGTTTACAAAAGATTTGGCATATCACCCTCCCAGGTATTAAGCCTGTCGCTATTCTCTTACTCATCATGTCCGTTGGTGGAGTTCTCTCTGCTGGATTTGATCAAATCTTAAACTTATCAAATGACTTAATTATCGAAGATGTTAACATCATCGATACCTATATTTATTACCACGCGATTGTTGGTAGTGATTCTGCCGGTGTTGGTACAGCGATTGGTTTATTCAAATCAGTCATAAGCTTCACCCTTGTTATCATTGTTGATAGAATCGCAAAAGCTTGTGGAGAAAGGGGAATTATCTAATATGAGTAGACATGAATTAGAAAGATTACCTCTTTCCCGTAAATCAAAATCAAGGGAATCCAAGATTCAAGCACTTGATATCATCATTTGTATCATTCTTGTTATCTACGCTGGTCTTATCATTTTCCCATTCTGGAATGCCTTTGTTATTTCTATTTCTAGTGAGGCATCTTACTTACATTCAGACTTATTACTCTGGCCAACAGAATTAGATTTAAGTTCATACAAATCCGTCTTCACGAATGATCAATTATGGTCAGGATTTGGCATTACTATGATTCTCCTTATCGGAGGAACATTCTATCAATTGTTCTTTACAGTTATTACTGGTTACGCCCTTTCAAGAAAGAATTGGACTGGTAAGAACTTAGTGATGAATATGATCTTGGTTACCATGTTCTTCGGTGGTGGTCTTATTCCTTACTTCTATTTAATTAATGATTTAGGAATGATGAACACGATCTGGGTCATGATTATTCCAGGGGCTATTGATACATTCAACATGTTATTAATGAGAAACTATTTTGCTTCTCTTCCACCAGAGATGGAAGAATCTGCAAAGATTGATGGCGCTAACGATGTCGTCATCTTTGTAAAGATATTCTTACCATTATCTCTACCTATGCTTGCGACAGTTGGTTTGTTCTTCGCAGTTGGTAACTGGAACTCATGGTATAACGCGATGATGTTCATGCCAGATAGAAGTGATATATGGCCATTACAAATGGTCTTAAGAAATATGATTTCTAAGGTTTCTTCTCAAATTTCTGACCCAGAAGCGAGAGAAGGATACTCAGAAGGTCTCACAATGGCGTCGATTTTCTTCACCATTGTTCCAATGATGTGTTTCTACCCATTCTTACAAAGATTCTTTGTTAAGGGTATTGTTGTCGGTGCAATCAAAGGATAAATAAGGAGGTTTATTATCTATGAAAAACACAAAAATTATCTTTGGAGCAACTGTCTTGCTCGCCTTATCTTCTCTTGCCGGTTGTGGCAATAGAAATACCGGTAAGGATACTTATGATAAGAAAGGACGTTTAATTCTTAATCTTAAGAATGTCTATTTTAATACATGGAAAGGTGAAGATACTTACACTGAATATGTAAATGACAAATTCAATGTGAAGATTAAAGCTTCAAATTATGCCTATGAAGACTGGGATCAGATGGTTAACAACGCGATGAACACTAATAGATTAACAGATACAGTTCAATTCAACTTGAAGGCTTATAACTCTGGCCAAACATACATCAAATGGGCAAATAAAGGACTTCTTAAACCTCTTCCAGAAGATATGTCTAAATGGCCAAACATCAAATCAATTATTGATAACACTACAAACATTGAGGCCTTAAAAGTTAATGGAAAGTTATATGGTATTCCTATTGCAAACGATATTTCTAATCCAGATAAAGACTTCTCCAACTTTACCTATGTTTATAGAAGAGATAGAGTAAAGGCTATTGATGAGGCTAATAAAACTAAAGCCGGATGGATTCCTTTATATAAAGAAGGAGACACTTATACATTTGAAGAATTTGAAAGAATTGTTAAAGCTTTAAAAACTTATCCTGATGAAGGCAAACTTGAAAGAGCAGTTATCGTTGATGAAAAATGGGGTTTCCCATCAATCACCAACTTCTATAAAGACGCTCCACACAACTTCACCAAAGATAGTGATGGCAAGGCTATTTGTAACTTTACTTCTCCTGGTTACATTGTTGGTCTTGAAAAAGCTAAAGACTATGTTAATAAAGACTATTATTCTAAAGACCAATTTGATTTTGATGATGGCCAAGCCACCAAGGAATACATTGGTAAAAAAGCTGCAATTCTTTATGATAACTTCTCACTAGAGAACTATATCAAATTGAGAGATTCATTTAAGACATCTAATAAGGATATTGATTTAAATGATGGCACTGCCTTAATGAAAGTTTTAGATCCAAACGGGAAACTTCCACTTGAAGGTATTGAAAACTGGTTCTCCATCACCATGTTTAACCATGCGATTTCTGATATGAAACAAGAAAAGATTTTAGATATCTTAGAATTCCTCCTTACAAAAGATGGAACAAGACTTGCTATCTATGGAAAACCTGGCTACGACTACACAGTCAATGAAAATGATGAAGTGGAACTCACTGAAACAGGCTGGGAAAAGAGTGAAACCACTGGCGAATATGTTAAGAAAACTAACGGTGCAAAACTCCTTAGATACATGGCGACATTAGGCAATGACACAAAAGCTATTGATCCATACACCAAGATGGAAGACTATACCATCCTTAAGAATTGGATTGATGAAATGAAACAAGCCAAAGAAACCAATCTTTTAAGAACATTTAAAGAACCATCGGATATCGAATGGCTCTATACTCCAACAAAATATGATAAGAATGAATCCATTCTCCGCGATGGTAATGTCGCTGCAAAGAAATATGCCTTTGGTAAGATTTCTTTCGATACTTATAAGAAAACATTTGAAAACGATAATAACTGGAAAAAGATTCTTTCAGAAATTAACGCTGCATTAGGTAAATAGGAAGGTGTTTTATGAATAAGGTTAATAAAATAATTGCTTTATCCTTATTGTCATCTTGTCTTAGTGTGGTTGCCGGTTGCGGCAATGCAAAAAAAGAAGTAGTTGATAAAGAAAACATTGTTTTTAGAAAAAAGAATGTCGTTTTAACTAACTTTGAAGGTTTAGGAGTGGAATGGGGAACTTATGAGGCTCCAGATAGACTCTCATCCGATTCCTGGGAAAGATCTTTAAGAATTATGGATAGACTTAACCCAGAAGTCGTTAGATGCATGCTTAACTATGACTGGTTCATCACAAACTTTGATGATAAAGGTGATAAAGACAAAAATAACGATACTTGGGATTATAACTTCTCAAGCAAACTGATGAATAACACGATTGATGTCCTTAGATATTGTGATGATCATAATATTGAAGTGGCTTTTGGGGCATGGAACGTTCCTGGAAACGTTAAAAAAGATGAATATGATATGTTCACTGAAATCACCTCAGACATCAGATGGGCAAAGATGACCGCGGATATCCTTGAATATTTAACCAAGAATCAAGGTATTAGATGCATTAAATACTTTGTGAATTCAAACGAACCAAACTACGCTGGTGTGGAAGGAGCTTCTAAAAACTGGAATAACACTTTTGACATCTGGGCAAAAGGTGTGAAAAACGTTCGTAAGGTTCTTGATGAAAGAGGATTTAATAACATTAAAATCATCGGTGGTGATACCACCGGATTTGAAGGAACCGAAGAATACTTCGGTGGCATCTCTAAAGATAAGACTTTAAGAGAACAAGTTGGTGATTATGGATTCCATCTATATTGTCCAAATGAAACAATCGATAGAGGCACTCTTGCTCCAACAATTAGAGAAGTTTATAAAAAAACTAAAAAAGCTGACAAAGAACTTGGTGTTTCAAGAATGCCACACATTTGGGAAGCTGGCTTATATGATGGTAAAGATCCAGAGACTGATTCAAACGGTTTAATTACAAACTTCTCATATGGTTTAAGAATGGCGGATTACACCCTTCAATGTGCAGTCGCGGGAGTCTCCTCTATTGTTTATTGGGACTTTGATGATGGAATGCATTTCATCTATCACGCTGATGGAGACATGACCTCTAAAGGATGGGGTATGTTCTCATCTTTAGGAACAGACTCTGCCGCAAAACAAAGATTAAGACCTTGGTATCACTCTTCTGTCTTATTAACAAACTTAATGAGAAGAGGAAGCCAAATTATTGATACACCTGCTAATGACCCAGAAGTTGACGAATTATTCAGAAGCATGGGCGTTATCGGACCAGAAGGCAAATACGCTGGCGTGGTGGCAATCAATAGAAACGCTGAAGAAGTGACTAAGACCTTTAGAATTAGTGAAGACTTCACTGATTCAGGTAAAGTCTATGTCTACATTTATAACTCTAATGAATTAAAGATCGGTGATGACGGTTTTGTTATGCATAACAAAGTGATAGACGCAAGTCTTAAGAATCAAGTTGAAATTACCATTCCTAATGGCACGCTTGTGATTCTGTCCAGTAAGGAGCTTTAATTTATGAAGAAACTATTATTAGGTTTATTTATTCTTCCATTACTCCTTACAGGTTGTAATAATGTCGCTCCAGCAACTGAGAGTGAATCTTTTGAAACAACTTCGATTGATCACCCAAGAAAAAGTGGAGATATCGGAGCCTTTAATTTACTTTCTCCAGCAAATGATTTCTCAACTAGTTCAGGGTTTACATTCACTTGGGAAGAAGCAACAAATTCTGACTATTATGAAATTGAAATCGCTACGACAATGAACTTTGTGACTGACGACGAAGATGAAGTTTATTTAAGACAATCAAATATCGCTAATCCAAAATATGATTTAAGTTTCTCTCTTCCAACTAAGGATGCAAGATACTATTGGAAAGTCACCGCAATTAATAGAGATCATAAAAGAAAATGCGCGGATAATGGCACTTTCTATTATGAATCTTCAAATGTCGGTGAACTCGAAATTGCAATTGAAGAAGAACAAGACTGGGTTTTACACCCAGAAGGAAGCTTTGCGAATATTTCCATTGATAGAAATGATTTCTTTGGAACTGGTAAAGATTCTTTAGC
>CAMOSS010000037.1 GCA_946625055.1 uncultured Caryophanales bacterium | reverse complement strand
CATAGGGAGAATTTTTTAATTTCTCTTAAAATATTTTTACTTTTTTTCAGAGAAGAGAAAAAGGATACAAAATTGTATCCTTATTTTTTATTGATTCTCAGCGAGTTTTCTCTTCTTTCTTAAAGAGAGTTTCATTCTCTTAGAAATGATGAAGTAAGCAAGCGCTCCGACAATAGCCGCACCTTCTGTAGCAAATAAGATAATTGCCCACACTGGAAGAGAGTCGCTCTTGAACTTCTCCCACATCTTTAAGACGGCTTCGTTTTGAGGACCGAAATCTCTCATAACTGCACATCTATTGATTGTGGTTTCATCAGGGAACTGACAGAAGAATTGTCTACCGACGGAAATGTTTTCCACTTCTTCTCCATTTTCATCTTCATAGGTGAATGGAAGATAGCAATCACTATAGAAGATTGAAGCATTTGGATCACTGGCGTATTCATCTTCAAGTGTTCCATCAAAGAAGTAAGATAAGTCAACCTTTTGAAGACCTAATTCATTCATTTCTTCTTCGGTGTATTGAACATCTTCAAATGTTTCAGTTTCTTCATCGTAACGATAGTCATACCATTCTCTGGTTAAGTCTAAGATATCGTTTCCCGCGGTGAATGGAGTATAACCAGTATATTCCATGTTTTGAGCAGTAATTTCTGGGGTGGATAAGAAATCTAAGAATAATTCAGCGAGTTCTTTTTGAGCTTCACTTCTTCTAGAAGATTTTGGCATGCACCAAGCATCCATCCAAATGTTTGAACCAGTTTGAGGAATAGAATAATAAAGTTCTAATTCTTTTTCTTCTTCAGCTTGGTCCATTGAGTAAACCGCATCACCACTCCAAGCGAAGTTAATACCAATCTTACCAGTAACAATGTCTTCTTTACCGGAGTCAACTTCCATACCGAAGACATTACCTTTAAGTTTGGATAATGACTTACGAACCTTTTCTAATGTGACATTGTCACATCTATTGAATAATTCGGAGAATTTTTCATTATAGACTTCATCAGAGTATGTTCCATCAAGATGCTTATTCATCAAAGTTTCAAAGCCTTCTTGAGTTTCACCATTTTCTTCGAAGTCATCATTTAACGCGTGTAATAAGCCAATCGCATATGTGTCTCTTACAGAATCTTTGATTGAGGAAATACCTTTATAATCTGGATTCCATAAGACTGACCAGTCAATCATATCGGTCACTGAGGTATCAAAGTCTCTTCCACCGTATTCTGGATCAAAGAGGATACCGAGTGTGCCCCACATGTAACCAACCGCGTAGTCTTTTAAATAACATGTTTCATTAGTCTTTCCATTGACGGCAGAAATCTTATCTAAACGACCTTTAATGGTTTTTGAAGCCTTACCAATATAATTTGGCATATGGTCTTCATCGATATGCATTGGTTCAAGCATATCGTTAACGATAAGTTTTTGAATCATGTAGTCAGATGGGCAGATAAGATCATATCCATCAGGTGAAAGTTTCACCATGTTAAACATTGATTCAGGAGTATCGGTGGTGTTATATTCCACCTTACAATTCGTGTAACCAAGTTCCTTCGCGTAGTTTTCAAATTGGATCACTAAGTCTACTTCATCTTCATCAGATTCTTGTTCATAGATATAGTCTTCAACGTTGATTAAACGAAGAGTTTGAGAACCACTACCGATGGAGGCTTTTGGTTTCATATTGTTTTTCATGGAAGTATTGTTATTTGAAACACCTCCAATAAGTGAGGTTAACATAGTTAACGCGAGTAAAATGTTGCTCATATTAGACCCTCACTTTCTTCTTGATGTGTTTGGCTTGATATGAACGGTAAATAGAAACACCGATAACACCAAGAACCACCAAGATAAAGATAATTGTGGTTAAGGCTCTTAAGACTGGAGGAATTGGTCCTTTCTTAATCTTGTCTTGGACAAGGATAGATAAGGTCACAATCTTTGGATCGCCAGCACTTAATAAACCAGGACCAGTTGTAAATTGAGAAATAATGAAGTCATCAAGTGATAAGGTGATGGCAAGTAAGAATCCAGAGAAGACACCTGGGAGGATTTCTGGAAGGGTGACTTTCCATAAAGCTTGATGAGGTTTTGCTCCTAAATCGATGGCCGCTTCATATAATGAAGGATCCATTTGTTGTAATTTAGGTTTAACAGAGATAAAGACGAATGGTGCTCCTAAGACAACGTGACCAATAAGGAGTGTCCAGTAGCAACGTAAATCGGCTTTAAAGATAACGCTTGGAAGAGCGGCAAACATGATGGCGAGTGATAAAGCCATAACGATTTCAGCGTTGACGACAGGAATTTGGTTAACAAATTCGTAGCCTTTTCTAAATTTCTTACCGCTATAGAAAGCGCCAACAGCACCGAGTGTTCCTAAAATTGTGGAAACTACGGCGGCACTCACAGCGATGATAAGAGTGTTAGCTAATGCCACCATCACTTCTTTGTTCTTAAATAAGGCTGGATATAACTCAAAGGAGAATCCATTCCACACACCGACGTTTGTGGAGGTGGTGAATGAGAAGGCGATTAAGACCAAAATAGGAAGGTACATCAAGAGAAGAATGAGCCAGATATAGGCTTGGCCAAAGATTTTCTTTACCATGATTTGCCTCCTTTCTGTTCTGCTCCACCTTTTTCACGGGTTAAGAACATTGAAATACCAATAATCACGAGCATGATGAGAGCCATGAAGGAACCATCGTGCCATAAATTATTTGCAAAGTCTAAATAAATGTAGTTACCAAATAAGGTAATCTTTCCTTCGGAAAGAGTATCAGAGATAACATAGCTTGACATCGTTGGCATGAATGTCATCGTGCAAGCGGAAACAATGCCTGGCACTGATTGAGGTAAAATCGATTTGTAGAAGACTTGGAATGGATTGGCTCCAAGATCTGCTGCTGCTTCGATTTGAGATTTATCGAGTTTAAGCATTGTTGTATAAAGAGGAAGAATAACGAATGGTAAGTAGTTTTGAACCATACCAATTAAAGTTGCAAGGTATGGCATATTACCACCATTGATTCCCATCCATGTTAATAAATCACGTGTCGCGCCTGTTCTTAAAACAAAGTTAATCCACATAGGAGCGACGAATAAAGTAATTAAGACCGCATTTTTATTTACTTTTTTATCCGCGAGGAAATAAGCGAGCGGATAACCGATTAATAAACACAAAAGTGTTGTTTGCAAAGCAATAAATACTGAAGTGATTAAAACATTAACCTTTGACCAGTTAGTGAAGAATCCCACTAAAGCATTGATTGAAGGCATGCCATTATCATCTGTAAATGCATAATAAACAATGATTAAGATTGGGATGATAATGAACATCACCAAAAATAGGCCATAAGGAATGCAAAGGTATTTACGTTTAAACAAAGCAAACTTTGGCTTACTTGATTTCATATTTGTTAATCTCACCTTTCAAGGTTAACTTGATGTTTTCTTTAGCCACTTTAACGGAGACTTGGTCGCCTTCGTTCCAGGTGTAAAGAGTATCAAGGATGAAATCTTCTTCATCATCGGTTCTGACCATCACTTGGTAGTGATCGCCTTTATAGACGATATTGACGATATCACCATTGGTGTCGCCGTTGTCATAACCATCGATGATTTCGATAGCATCTAAGCCGATTTCTGCGGTCACATCGGCATCGTTTAAATCATATTTCTTTCCATCTTGGGAAATTAAGAATCCTTCTTCATCTAAAGATGAACCTTTGAGTAATTGAGTGACATCACATTCAAATGGATCACCATCTTCACCAAGGATAACTTGGTTCTTATTATTGATCCAAGCGGTTGGATAAATGTTTCTGGTGAGTTCTTTCTTCATGATTTGGATGTTCATTGGTTCAACATCGATTTTCACTAAGTCACCAACTTCACGATCTTTGGTGTCTCTAACTTCCACTTCTGCCTTACCAACCATCACTAAGTATTCATAATGAACACCTTTAAAGACTTTGGTAACAATCTTACCAGTTAAGTTTTCAGCTTTTACTTCACTGACTTTGGTTAAGATGACATCTTCTGGACGAATAACGACATCAACCTTTTCATTGACTGGGAAATCATCAACACAATCAAAGACATGGTTTAAGAATCTAACTTTTTTATTTCCAGTCATGGTGGCGTTATAAATATTGGATTCTCCAATAAAGTCGGCGACGAAGGCATTGACTGGTTCGTTATAAATATCAAGTGGAGTACCGATTTGTTGGATTTCACCGGATTTCATAACAACAATTGTGTCAGACATTGTTAAGGCTTCTTCTTGGTCATGGGTGACATAGATGAAGGTAATGCCTAATTTCTTATGCATATCCTTAAGTTCGAGTTGCATCTCTTTTCTCATCTTAAGATCAAGAGCCCCTAATGGTTCGTCTAAGAGTAAGATTTCTGGTTCGTTAACAATCGCTCTTGCGATGGCCACTCTTTGTTGTTGACCACCAGAAAGAGTAGAAATATCTCTATCTGCGAGTTCTTCTAAGTCGATAGTTCTTAAAGCTTTCATGACTTTATTGTCAATTTCTTTCTTTGAAAGATGAACCATCTTAATCTTTTCTTTTCCGTCTTTATCTAAAACAGGATTACCATTTTTGTCTTTCACTACTTGTGGAATCTTTTTGAGCTTCAAGCCAAATGCGACGTTATCATAAACATCGAGATATGGGAATAAAGCGTATCTTTGGAAGACCGTGTTAACTGGTCTTTTGTAAGGTGGGATTGATGTAATATCTTCCCCATTTAATAAAATTGTTCCTTCAGTTGGCATTTCAAAACCAGCAATCATTCTTAATGTTGTTGTTTTTCCACACCCTGATGGTCCAAGAATGGTGACAAATTCACCCTTTGTAATGTCAAGGCTAATATTATCGACGACGGTTGTCCCATCGAAGACCTTACTCACCCCTTGAAGTGAGATAATACAGTTCTCTTTTGCCATATTATTTCCCCCAATTCCTTTCTTAAAACACAAGTGAAATTTTTATCAAAATAATTTCGCAAAAAATATATAAGAAAAAGTTTAAAAAAACAAACACTTTTTTTCAAAATTTTTTTCAAATCGATTTTTCGAGGTTTTCAAATTAAAAAAAGTTTCGATTAAATCAAAGAAAGTGCTTTAAAAAATTTTTTCACTTTTTTTATGATTTTCTATATCAAAAAACACGCGATTTTCCCCTTCAATTTTTCAATCGATTTTTCAAGTGATTTTTTCAACTATTTTTGACTATTTTTTGAAATAAAAAAGACCACTTTTTAAGTGGTCAGAATTTTTAGTCGATTTTACTCGACACTTTGAATTCTTCTTTTAAAATCTTTTTCATTAATTCTTCATAAGGAATTGGCTTGGAATAGAAATAGCCTTGTTGTCTTCCACACTTATTATTTTTAAGGAAGTCCGCTTCTTCTTTAGTTTCGACACCTTCAGAGAGTGTCTTTAAGCCAATCGAGTCAGCCATATTGACGATCGACTTAATGATAAGTTGTGATTTTTCATTGGAATTAAATCCGTTTAAGAACTTTCTATCAAGCTTTAAAACATCGAATTCAAAGTCTTTTAAGACGTTGAAGGATGAATAACCACTACCGAAGTCATCAAGCCATAAACTATAACCGAGTTTCTTTAATCGTCTTGTGGCTTTAGTTAAGAGTTCCGCATCATCTAGTAAAGCAGATTCAGTAATTTCGATATGAATTAAATTCTTTGGAACATTATATTCAGTGACAATCTCATCAATCAAAGAGACGATGTCCACCGCAGTAAAATCCATTCTTGAGAAGTTGATAGACACTGGGAAGACCGCTAATTTGTGATCGATGTTATAACGGGTATTCTCACAAACGATTCTTAAAACCTCTAAATCGAGTTTATAAATCATTTGAGAATCTTCTAAAGCTTTCACAAATTCATTTGGAGAGAGGAATCCATATTTTGAATCCATCCATCTTGCAAGAGCTTCTGCCCCACTCATTGAACCATCTTTAGACCAGAAAACTGGTTGATAATAGGCTTTAATTTCTCTAGCTTGAATCGCCTCATCAATACGACGAATTATATATTGTTTTTTACGGTAATCATTATGCATGTCTTGGTCATAATAAAGATAATAGTTACCAACACCTCTATGTTTTAATTCACCACACGCATATCTCGCTTTTTCTACTGATCTATTGGTTTCTTCAATCTCATTTTGATAGACGTAAACACCAGCGATTAAATATGGTCGAATATCTTTATCAAGAGCTTTTAACTTTTCATTAACGTTGTTAAATATTTCATTCGCGTTCTCTTTTGGAATAAAAGCCACAAAGTGGTCATCTGCTTGTCTTGAAACAATGCCGGTTGGGAAAGCTTCAGTCAACATTTTACCAATAGTTTTTAATAGTTCATTACCGGCAATAAATCCTTTTTGATAGTTATATAATTTAAAGCCAGTGACATCGAAGAAGACAAATAACCATTCATTGAGAACTTTTTCTTTGCTTCTTTTTTCATCGACAAGATTTAAGAAATGGTCAAAGGAATAAATTCCTGTTAAGGAATCTGTGGTCGCTAAAACCTCAAGCTTTTCATCTTTCTTAGCTTCATCAACACGTTGAGCGTACATAGAGATAGAAACCATGGCCAAAGAGATAAAAAATGTCACGTAGTTAACTAAATCACCATCAGGTAGTTTTCTATCTTTAAATGAAGTTAAAAGGAGATAGAAGAACAAGAATATTGTTCCTAAAATGGAGATTGAAATATATGGTTTCCAAATGAGAAGGCATCCGACATAAAGCGACATCATTAAGAAACAGATAATCATCTTTGGTTCACTTAGTTTGACATAGTCATGGTATGAAACTCTCACCCCAAAGGCTAAGCAACTTAAAGCGAAGAAAGTGATAACTAAAGCAGAAGTAATAAGATAATTATTTCCGCCTTTATACCTATAAATAGTTGCGATGATAACACTGATATTGAAAAGTAATATCGATGAATAAATAGAGATAAGTAATAATAACTTTACGATATCCGAGGATAAGGCCTTAATTGGTTCAAATGGGAACAAACAACAAAGAATAAGAGAAAATATAGCAATAGAAACCACCACTATTGTTTTTCTTTTATTAAGATGTTTATCCAAGAAATATGCGCAGTATGCAAACATGGCTAAACCCATGGAAAGAAGAAGCCAGAACATCGAATTCTTTTGGAATGAATATTGGAAGAAATTGATGCTTGGATTATTTGCCATGTCTGGAATGATGTCTTCGACATAGTATCGAATAATCATCCAAATTTCGAGCACAACAATAACTCCGGACATGAATAGTCCAGATCTCATATTCGCATTATCGAGATACCTTTTTACATATTTTGAATCATGCGAAAAACCAAATATGTTTTTTAATCTCTTTAAAATATTTAAGAACATCTTATAACAATAATTTATATCCATTATTTTTAGATGTAAAACAATTTCAAAAAATGTTAATCCTTAGGATTCCTTGGAGTATAATATTTTTTTGAAAGGAAAAATAATACGAACATGAAAAGAATTACAACATTAGTTTTAGCAGGTGCTGCCCTTATGTCATTAAGTGCCTGTTCTGCTCAAAAAGTTGAATACGCAAAATTCAATGAACAAGCAGTCGCAGCAAAAAATAAAGAACAATCAGGTGGCCCATCAGCAGTCACATTCACCGGAAAAGGTAAAGCAGTTGCAACCATTCTCGGAGTTACTGCCTCAGTCGACATGACTTGCAAATTAGTCTATGCAAAGTCAGATGACAGTTGGGAACTCAATAAAGAAAAGAGTAGCTATAAGAGTGAATGGGTCCTCACAGAAGTTTTCGGTGCCGCATTCGTCACCGCTGATGCCGTTCAAGAAGATGACAAAACCACATACTATGTCAGTCCATTACAAACCAAGACAGAATCAACAACTCTCACATTCACAAAATATGGACGTTTAGCAAAGAAAGTCGTTAAGAATGGTGAAACAGACTACTCCTTCTCCGCTTCTTGGTCATACTAATATTTAATTAAAATTAAAAATTGGAAGCTTCGGCTTCCTTTTTTGTTGCATAGTTAAAGGAGGAGGAATTGTTTTTTTATGACAATTAAAGAACTACTTTTTGAGTGGCTTTATGAAAACCACAAAAATGAAATCAAAGAAAGAACCTTTCTGAGATATGAATGCACTGCGCTTTCTCATATCATCCCAAGCATTGGAGATTTTGATGTTAACTCGATTGGCCCAAGAGATCTTCAAAAATGGCTCAATGAATTAAAGGAAAAGAAATCAGAAAGAACAAGAAGACCTTTATCTTCTTCTTCTATTAACACTGCAATCATTGTATTAAGACTAGCTTTTGAGTACGCTAACGATTTTGAAATTACAAATAATAATCCAACAACCAAACTTAAAAGAATTCAAAAGAATGAATCTCAAGTTGTAAGAGCCTTCACTAGAGAAGAACAAATCAAAATTGAAAGGTATATCGATAAACAAAACGATGATGAATATTTTGGATATATTCTCACTCTTTATACAGGTTTAAGACTAGGTGAATTAATGGCCTTAACTTGGAAGGACATAAACCTCAAATCTGGAGTTATGACAATCAATAAGAGTCAATATAAAACAAGGGTGGAATCAGGGAAATGGGTCTATAAGATATCCACTCCAAAATCAAAAAAATCCATAAGAGAAATCCCACTACCAACATTTCTTAAAGAAAAGTTGAAAGAAGTGAAAAAGAGAAAACATTCGGATAAAATAGTCGCAAAAAATGATGGAAGCAAACTGGTAGAGAAAACATTTATCTATAGGTTTAATTCTTTACTAAGAAAAATCAGAGTGAGGCAACTTAACTTCCACTGTCTAAGACACACATTTGCCACTAGAGCCTTAGAAAACAAAATGGATATCAAAACACTCTCAGAGATATTAGGTCACGCCAATGCTTCCACTACTTTAAATATCTATGCTCATTCTCTTCTTGATCACAAAAAATCACAGATGAGAAAACTTAAAAGACTCATATAGGATTTGTTCAAAAATTAAATATTCTATTGAAAAATGAACAAAATCATACAATACTAAAATTAGTATTAGGAGATTTTAATATGAAATGTTATGTTGGAAACATATTAACAGTTAATCAAAATGATGATGTCGCTAAATACTTAGTCGAAGATAACGGTAAAATCATTTTTGTTGGAAATGAACTTCCAGAAGAATATAAAAACGCGGAAATGATTGAATTAGGCGAAAAAGCTTTAATTCCTACTTTCTGTGATTCCCATCAACACTTTGCTTCTTTCTCAATCTTTAACGCTGGACTTAACGTGATGGATTGTGAATCCAATGAACAAATGATGGAAATGATTAAAGACTTTGTTTCAAAGTCTAAAGATAAAACTATCCTCGCTTTTGGTGCTTCACCATATTCAGTCAAAGAAAGAATACTTCTTTCAAGAGAACAATTAGATAAAGTTTGTCCAAATAAACCAATGATGGTTGTTAAATATGATGGACACGCTTGTATTGTTAACTCTTTATTATTAAAGAAACTTGATAAGAAATTAAAACCATTAAGAGGTTATCACCCAGATACCGGTGAAATGAATCAAGAAGCTTTCTTTGTTGTTTCTGACTACATCACTAATTCTGTTTCAATCATTCAGCTTCTTAAGAACATGCAAAAGGCCGC
>CAMOSS010000036.1 GCA_946625055.1 uncultured Caryophanales bacterium | reverse complement strand
TTAACTCGGTCTCCGGTTTAGTTACCTGTTAGATATTATTTTCTTGTTGTGGGTTTTTGTTTCCACCGACAACTTTTGTTCCAAAATATCCAAGAAGTAATGATTTTAAATCGATGCCTAATGTCTTATTCAAACCTTCAAAGATTTGATCACCATGTTGTTGAATTTCACTGACGAGTTTGGCTTCATTGCCACTACCGTACATTGTGATTCCATCAATTTGAGCAAGGGCAGAGGCAATTGGTTCTGCATATGCTCTTACTGTTTCTGGTAAGACATTTGATTCAAGGATGAGTTTAAGTGTCGCTGCATCATTATATGTCTTCATGGCATCGGCTTTGGCTTTGATGGCATCAGCTTCTGCTTGACCTTTGGCCTCAATGCCTTTGGCTTCTGCTAAAGCAGCTTCCTTATTTGCATCTGCTTCAATTCTCACTGCAGTTGCAGCTTCTTCACGAGCTTTCTTTTCAGCTTCTGCACCAACTTTTTTAATCTCCGCTTTTCTTTGAGCTTCGACAAGTTCAGCATCAGCGATGGTTTTTCTCTTGAAGAGTTCGGCTTCAGCAGCTTTTTCAGCAGCATATTTTTCTGCATCTGCTTTCTTATTGATAGAAGCCGCTAATCTCTTTTCAGCGAGTTCCACTTCTTTATTTCCAAGTTCAACTTCGCGTTCTCTCTTAGAGATTTCTGCGTTTGTCGTTGCGATGTTGATTTCTTCTTGTCTTTTTTGTTCTTGGATTTTATAGGCGGCATCAGCATCCGCTCTTGCGGTATCGCTTTGAATCTTTAATTCAGCTTCTTTTAAAGCATACTCAGTATTCTTCTGAACAATCATTGTCTTAGAATTCACTTCTGCTTCATTAGCGTCTTGAGCGGCTTTTGCTCTAGCGATGCTGACATCTCTTTCAGCGTTTGCTTTAGCGATCGCTGCTTCTTTAGAGATTTGTGAGATGTTATCAATACCAAGGTTTTCAATGACATGATTGCCATCAGAGAAGTTTTGGATGTTGAAGTTTACTAGTTCAATACCTAGTTTTTCCATATCTGGGACCACATTTTCCATCACTTTTGAGGCCACGCCTTTTCTATCTTGGACGAGTTGTCTAATTCCCACTGTGCCAACAATTTCTCTCATGTTACCTTCAAGAACTTGTTTGACTTGTTCAATTAAGTCTTCCTCTTTCATACCTAATGTGGCTTCAAAGGCTCTTTCAAGTAAGACAGGGTCACTAGAGATTTTGAGGTTTGCCACTCCATCGACATTGATGTTGATGAATTCATTAGTTGGAATTGATTCACGAGTTTTGATATCCACTTGGAATACCTTGAGGGATAATCTATCTTTTCTTTGTAAGAAAGGAAGTTTCCAACCTGCTTTCCCTCTTAATATTTTTCTTTTTCCGAGTCCAGAGATCATTATTGCTTCATCTGGACCAGCTTTCGTGTAGCTGCAGAGTAAGAAAATAATTAATAAAACAAAGACCACTACACCGAGAAGAATCCATAACCATAACATAATTTTGTCCTCCTTATTCTTCTAAAGAGAAATGAGATCAATACTCAACCAATTCTCTTTTCAACATCATTATACATTTTTATACATATCTTTACAATTATTATCGAAAAAATCGTATTTAACTATGTTAAAAGAAAATAAAAAATGACGTTTTCGCATCATTTCTTATATTTTATTATCCTTATTTAACTATAAATATATGTGTTTATATGTATATTTAAATATTTATTTTCCCTTTGGACCATCTTTTACAAGGATAGTTAAGATGTTTTCTTCACTGTCCCAAGCGGTTTCATATTGGATAGGTGTACTCGATAAAGTGATATTTAAAGCTTCTCCAATTTGTTTCATTAATGTGACAGATGAGATTCTTGCAAAGCTCTTATGTCTTTCAATTTTAAGAAGACAACTCTCATCTAAATTTCCAGTTTCAATCACCGCTTTTGTGAGAGGTTGTATAACAATGTTTCCTTCTTCGGTTAATCCAACTTGAACTCTATGAGCAATTTCAAAAGGATACATCGCTGTGGTGTTAAGAGTAATACTATTGCTATATAAAGAAGCGACACCATTCTTCGCTTTAACGTTAAACCATTTAATCATTTTCATACCTCTTAACATTATTTTACGCTTTTATACATAGAAGCACAAATGATAATAAGCCTATGATTTCTTTAATTATTGTTTTTATCTTTTATGATAAAATATTTTTAACTAAAGGGGTTTACATATGGGTGAACATTTTGCAGAAGATTATTCTTTTATCATGGGTATAGTTGATTTATTCCCAGTTGTTTTATTCGCTCTTGCGGGTTGTATCCTTATTAAAGTTATGTTTAATGAATTAAGAAAGCCATTTACTGCTCTTGTATGTTCAGGGATTACTCTTTCCCTTACCGCTGGCTTATTTAAAGCTATATGGAAGATTCTTGTTTCGCTTAACATCTGTGACTTCTATCCATTTAATATTATGTTTATGCCAACTCAATCATTAGGCTTTGTCCTCATTGGTGTTGGTTTAATTTCTTATTTATTTACACAAAATAAAAAGAGTGAAACAACATTAAGTATCAGTGTCCTTCCACTTTTACTATTAGCCTTTGCCTCTACACCAGTAAAACAATTTGATGGAAGCATTATGTTTATCGCAATGCTTGTCATCGGTGAAACCATGATTGCTATAACATTATGCTATTTAGCAGTGAAGAATAAGAACTGGATCTGTTTAGTTTTATTCATTGTTTCCTTTATCGCTTTAATGGTCATGGGGGCCATGAAACCTCTTTCATCAAAGATGTCAATGGATGTCACCACTGCTAACTGGGTAGAAGAATCAGTAAATATCATCGCTCAAGCTTCACTCCTTGTTGGATGCTATTTAATGAATAAAAAAGGCTTCTTTTCCTATAAAGCCTAATAAATATAAACAGAAAAAAACAAGAGGCTTTTAAGCCTCTTTTTTAATGAAGTGTGTAAATGTTATTTGTTCGGTTTCTGGAAGACCATACTTTTCTTTTGCGTCTTTAATCGCTCTCATTAAGAAGACCATGTTTCTTGCGACGATTCTCGCGTTTTGAAGTCCTTCTTCATCTTGAGAGATTTGTCCTTGTTCTCTTCCATAACCATTGTTCCAATAACGGCCGGAGGCAATTGGCATTTGATTGATGGTGAAATATTTATTTAATTCATCAAATGTGGCAGTTGTGCCTGAACGTCTTGCGATAGCAAAAGCGGCTCCGACTTTAAATCTCTTATCAAAATGAGAAGAATAGAAAAGTCTATCAAGGAGAGAAATAATTGTTCCGTTTGCGGAGCCGTAATACACTGGTGAAACAACAACTAATCCATCAGAGGCTTCAAATCTTTTTGCAAGATCATTAACGTCATCTTTAAAGACGCAGCCTTCATGCTCATAACAGTATCCACAGGCCATACAACCTCTGATAGTTTTGTTTCCAACTTGATATACATCAACTTCAACATTTTCTTTAGAAAAGATGGCTTTCATCTCATTGATTAAAATCGATGAATTACCATTAAGTCTTGGACTTCCATTAATGATTAATACTTTCATAATAGTCTCCCTATAATCTTTTAATTGTTAAAACGTTTGATAGTCCAACCATATCAAAAATCTTAAAGATTTCATCAGGGACATTCACTAAAGAGGTGTCATCATATCTTTGTTTCAATCTAATGATGATTCTAATGCCAGCTGAAGAGATGTAATAAAGATCTTTAAAGTCTATATCAAGTGATTGAAATTTGTTTTCTTTAACGATTTGTTCGATGTCATTTTCTGCTTGTTCAGCAGTAAAGGAATTGAGTTCACCTTCTAAATAAATGGTGAGTTTTTCATTTTCTAAAACATGTTTCATATTCGTTTCCCCTTTTATTTATCATCTAATCTTTGTCTATCGACAAGCTCAGCGAATTTGCCTTTTTTATTGATCAAGGTTTGATAATCGCCTTCTTCGATTATTTTACCATTTTCAAGCATGATAATGCGATCAGCATTTTTAATGGTGGATAATCTATGAGCGATAACAATTCTTGTACAGTTTAATTTATTAATGGATTCAGAGATAGACTTTTGAGTCTTATTATCAAGAGCGCTGGTAGCCTCATCAAAGATTAAAATCTTTGGTTTATGGACAATAGCCCTCGCGATCATAATTCTTTGTTTTTGACCACCGGAAATACCGCCTTGTCCTTCAGAGATAACAGTCTTCATGCCCATAGGCATTTCTCTAATATCATCTGCGATATTCGCAATCTCTGCAGCAGCCCAAGCATCTTCTTCTTGCAAGCCTGGAGAAGAGATAATGATGTTAGAGAAGATATCTGCATGGAAGAGGTTTCCTCCTTGCATGACAGTTCCAATATTTCTTCTTAAAGATGTTAAATCAACATCTTCGACATTGTGATTATCATAAGTAATTGAACCACTCAGTGGTTTTTCAAAACCAAGAAGAAGTCTCACTAAAGTGGACTTACCACATCCTGTCTTACCAACGATCGCAATATATTCTCCTTCTTTAATCTTTAAGGACATGTTGTCAACGATAAGTGGTCCGTTATCTAAATATTTAAAGGAGACATCTTTTAATTCGATATTGCCCTCAACAGAATCAAGAACAAGTTTTCCTTGGTTATTTTCTGGTTCACTTTCTAAGATTGGTCTTGCCATATCATAAAGTGGTTGGATGGATGAGAATAAACCCACCACTGAGGTTAATGAAGAGAAGGATCCAGATAAAACACCATAGCTGGTTGTGAAGGCCATGTAGTTTCCAATATCAATCTTATTTAGTGAAGCGATGAGATAAATAACGATATTTCCGAGTAATGTAATGAGTAAAGTAATTGCTGGAGCAATTCTTAAGATCAAAGGTGGATTATATTTCATCTTTGCCGCTTTAGAATATGCATTAGCCCATTTTGCAAACACTCTTTTTTCAGAACCAGATAATCTAATCTTTTGAATACCGTTAATCATTTCATAAGTAATACCGGCTTCTCTTGAAGATAGTGTTAATGCTCTACTTGTGTAATTCCTTTGGATTAAGGAAATCATAATAGAGAATCCTGAAGAGACAACAAGAATAATGATAACTGGAAGGATTAAAACTGGGGCAAAGCCAATTAATTGGAATAAATAGGCAAAGGACATGACCACAGAAACTAATGTAATAAAGACACCGCTGATAAGAATATTCGCGAGACCGAGAACACTACTAAATCTTGAGGTCAATTCACCAGTGTTATATTTCTTAAAGAACGAAGTTGGGAGATTTAAAACACGCATCATCGTCGCTTCTCTTACCGACTTTTCAATCTTGATGCCAATACGGTTATTCACAAAACTCTTAGTCGCGTTTATGAGCAATAATCCAATCGCAGTCGCAACAACATAGATAGAAACAGAGATAAATAGATTCATGTCCCCACTCTTAGCAACTTGACCAGTTAAAGTTCTGGTGAGATATGGAAGTAATAATCCAACACCCGCAGAAATAGCAGAGAAAAGAACTAGCAAGACAATATCCATGACCTTGATGGATTTAGAAAGATATTTAAAGTATTCCTTAAGGGAAACTGTCTTATTTGGAAGAGGGCGATAGAAACTATAAGCTTCCATTTCAAGACCGTTAACTAAAGAGCCATGAATTTTAATCTTCTTCTTGGTCTTATAATTCACATAGTCATAATTACCTTTTTCATCAGGGAATAAGACGACAGGGATGTCATTCACAATAGTGAAAATCAATAGAGGTGCATGTTTATCACCAACATAGTTTTCATCAAGTTCCACTTTGTGGTATTCGATATTGTATTGTTTTAAAGCATAGTTAAGTTTATCGGTGAAGTTTACGATTTGTTTTGGAATATCCACCATTTGGTGATGGAAATAGGAAAGGATTTGCTTGATAGCAAAATTCTCTCTTAACTCCACTTCGTTTAAACCATTAGGATCATCAACACGGAGTCCAGCAAGCGACATAAAAGATTCTTCGAAGGTTTTCTCATCGAGTTTCTTTCTTTGTTTTACTTGTTCTTCAAACCAACCCATATCTACTCCTATTCGTTAGTCACCAATTCATAATATGAACCTTTGAGTTTCATCAGTTCATCATGAGTTCCTTGTTCCACAATTGTGCCCTTTTCTAAAACGACAATTAAATCAGCATCTCTAATCGTGGATAATCTATGAGCAATAACAATTGTGGTAATGCCACGAGCTTTAATAGCCTTAACAACTTCGTGTTCTGTCTTAGCGTCTAATGCACTTGTGGCTTCATCTAAAATAATGATGCTTGGATCGCTCGCTAAAGAACGAGCAATTTCAAGTCTTTGTTTTTCACCACCAGAGAAGTTTTTACCACCTTCAATAACAGGGGCATTATATCCACCTTCTCTCATAGTGATTTGTTCATGTATTTGAGCGTCGTTACACGCCATGATAACTTCATAGTCTTCAATCGATTCATCCCACATCTTTAAGTTGTTCATAATCGTATCTTCATAAAGAGTGATATCTTGGTCAACAACCGCGATGGATGAAGTAAAGATTTCGTGATCGATCTCATCGATTCTCTTATCGTTAAAAATGATTTCACCTTCCCAAGGAGAATAAAGTCCTGAGATGAGTTTAGATAATGTTGATTTACCACTACCAGTCGAACCAACAATCGCCACTTTTTGTCCTTGTTTAATCTCTAAGTTGAAGTCTTTTAAGATTGGTTCATCAAGTCTTGAATAGCCGAAGGAAACATTCTTTAAGACTAAGTTCCCTCTAATCTTTGAAATGTTTTCTGTTGGGATTGATCTAATAACATTCTTATCAAGTGGGTACTCTAAAACATCGTCCACTCTTTCCATTTGGGTACGCATTTCTTGAAGTGTTTGACCACTGGAAATAATAGTCATTGCTGGTTGCATAAAGGAAGCTAATAAGCCTTGGAAAGCCAAGATAGAACCAACAGTGAATTCTCCTCTAATCGTGAGATAAACGCCTAAAATCAAAACGGAATAATTTGCTAAAGTTGAGATAAAAGCTGGTAAAAGACCCAAGGATTCGTTAGTTTTTGCCATTTTTAACTTTCCAGCGATTGCACTTTCATGAGCTTCATTCCAGGAATCAAAGTAGGCGGCTTCCGCACCATTAGACTTAATGGTTTCAATCATTTCAATACCTTTAGATGTCATACCTGAAAGTCTTGCGTTATCACGGGCTTGAACACGAGAAATATTCACTCTCACTTTTGAGATGTATTGAGAGATAAAAGCGTTTAAAACAATGGTTGCGACACCGATAAGAGTTAATATCCAGCTCTTATAAATCATGAAGACCAAGTAAACGATAATCATGATTGTGTTAAATAGTAACGGAGCAAAAACATTCACCAATGTTTCCGCAATAGAGGCGTTTTCAGATTGACGGGTTTGTAAATCACCAACCATTCTTTGAGAGAAGAATTCGATAGGAAGTCTTAAGATTCTCCAAATATATGTTGTTGATCCAATCAAGTCTAACTTACCTCTAATCTTGTATTGATAAAGGGCTTGAACAATAGTGACAATTACTTGCAATAAACCAATACCCGCAAGAATATAGATGAATGGTAATAACCAATCAGGATTATTTCCACCTAAAAGGTGGTCTACAAAGACTTGAGTCATCACCGGATTAATTATTCCAAACAAATAGAAAACAATCGTTGTAATGGCAAAGAAGGCGATTAAGGCTGCCGCTCCTTTAAGTCTATTTTTAGCGAACTCAAAAATAGATTTTCTCTTACCACCAGGAGTGAATCCTTCATCAGGAGTGATTTCAAGATAAATACCAGTGAAGAACTTATCAAATGTTTCAAGATCGACTTTCACCAACCCTTTTGCAGGGTCATTAATAATGGCTTTATTTCCTCTAAAACCATTTAAGACAACGAAGTGTCCACCACCCCAGTGAATAATCGCAGGGAACTTACCATTTTTTCTAAGTTTCTCAATGCTATAAGCGTAGCCCTTAGTTTTAAAGCCATATTTTTGAGCGGCTCTTAAAATATTTTTTGCATTCGCTCCATTACGGGAAACACCACAATCCACTCTCACTTGTTCAAGAGGAATCCACTTTCCATAATAGGCCATGACCATGGTTAAAGAAGCCGCTCCACATTCAAGAGCTTCTAACTGCATAATTATCGGAGTGTTTGCCACTCCTTTGTTAGTCTTTGGCTTTCTTATTTCTTTTTGCATTTTATTTACCTATCAGGAATTCAATTGGTCTTTTTGTTTCGATAACAATCTTATATTTGTAATTACCATTTTCGAGTTCGAAATGAGACACTACTGGTTGACCATTATCATTAAATGACAAAATCTCTCCCTTTTTAGAGGAGACATAAACGGTTTGACCAACAGCTAATTTATCTAAATCAGCATCATCAATGACTAATGTGGCCTCACCATTATTAACACTCGCATCACCAAGTAATTTTTTATATTCAATCTTATAAATCGCTGACCATGCAAAAAATGCAGAAAGCATGCAAAGTACAAGACCTAAAATAATCCAAGTTAAAGGATTAGTATGTTGCAAATACTTGTTTAATTCGTCAGGATTTGTGACATTAACTTTGTTCTTTTTCATATAACTTATAGTTATTATATCATTAGGCGTTTTAAAAAACACCGATATTACCGGTGTTTTTATTTTATATTTATTAATCAATATCTAACGGTTTGATAATTCGCCAATCAGTAATCTCTTTTAGAACTCTATCATACCATCCATTTTCAAAGAAAATGCATTTGGTAATATCCTCATGATAGAAGTTACTATCTTTGGAATAAAGAAGTCCTAAGGCTGGACATCCACCAGTGCAAGCTTTGTAATATTTACAGTTTGCACATTTATCATTTTCAATGATTTGTTTGAATAATGGAGCCATCGCAAGATCGAGATATGGACTATCTTTCACTAGTTCTTTTAATGGAGTTTTAAATAAGTTTCCTAAACTAATACCTTTTTCGATGAAATAGCCAGACATTTGTAAACATGGGACGACTTCTCCGCTGCTAGAAACAGCGATCATGCCTCTATTTCCTTTACACATTGGAATACGGATATTGAATTCGTTTTTGTCACAGGCAATCGGGACTAAATCATAGGCTTTAAGTCTTGGATAAAGTCTCATGAACTGCCAGATATCCACGACCATTTCCATCTCGGACTTGGTGTATGCCTTAGCGAATTTAAGCATCTCTTCATAGTATTCTTCAATTGGTAAACTTGATTGAGGAGAATTCTTCTCCCATCTTGGAGCTTCAGTGGTTCTAATGATTCTCATTTCATCCACTCCAAGTTCGTTTAATAACTTAGCGGTATCCATCATCACATCAACATTCTTACGGTTGACTTGAACTTGGGCTTTGACTCTGAATCCATTTTTGATACAAAGCTTAATAGCTTTAATGGTCAAATCTTCAGCCTTTGGATGTTGTCTAATCCAGTTGTGATAGCCAATGCCATCAAAGGAAATTTTAATAAGTGGATCACAACCAAGAGCTTTAAATTCATCAAGCATTTTTTGGTTGATTAATAAGCCGTTTGTGTTGAGTTCAAACACATACATATTTCTTTCATAGATAGCCTTAACGATATCTAAGAAACGACGATGGACTAAAGGTTCACCGCCTGTAATTGTAAAGGCATGAATTCCAATGCCACTAGCTTGATCTAAGATATTAATAATATCTTCATAGGAAAGCTCGCTATTGAGTGGAGCGTTATCTTTTGCATTGAAACAATGCAAACAATTAAGGTTA
>CAMOSS010000035.1 GCA_946625055.1 uncultured Caryophanales bacterium | reverse complement strand
GCTAATGAATTAATTAGACTTGGCGCCAAAAAAGAAAAAGTAGTTTCGATTTTAACGAGAAAATCAGAAAACATTGTTTTAGCGAGCTTAGGTGTTGTTAAATCTGGCGCGGCGTATCAACCACTTGATCCAACTTATCCAAAAGACAGGCTTTCTTTCATGGTTAAGGATTCAAGTGCGATTATTTTAATTCGAGAAAAAGAACTTGATGATTTAATTGATGGATTTGATGGCCATGTATTATTCACTGAAGATTTATTATCTTTAAAAGATAATAGTGAGATTAAAGTTAAACCATCTCCAGAAGATTTATTTATCATGCTTTACACATCTGGATCGACTGGTGTTCCTAAAGGAGTTATGCTTGAACACGGCAATATCTTTGCTTTCTGTAGATATTATCGACAAGCTTTTAACTTTGGTGTTGGTTGCCGTAATGCAGCCTATGCATCATATGGATTTGATGCCGATATGATGGACTTATATCCAACATTAACGAGTGGGGCGACTGTTTATATCATTCCTGATGAGATGAGACTCAACTTAGTGGAATTAGGTGAATATTATAACAAAAACAAAATCACTCACGCTTTCATGACTACTCAAGTTGGTAGACAATTCATCAGTGAGATTGAAGTTGAATCTCTTAAATATTTTATGGTTGGAGGAGAAAAACTCGTTCCTATGGATCCTCCTAAAGGAGTAAAGTTCTATAACATTTATGGACCAACCGAAGGAACAGTGTTCTGCACTCAACAAGAAGTTGATAGATATTATCACCGCATTCCAATTGGAAAATGTTTAAGCGATTATAAGATTTATGTTTTAGATAAAAACAAAAAGAGATTACCAGTTCTTACAAGTGGAGAACTATATATCTCTGGTCCTCAAGTCGCAAGAGGTTATTTAAATCGTGAAAAAGAGAATAACGAAGCGTTCTTAGTAAATAATTTTACTAAAGATGAGAAATTCCATAGATTATATAAAACTGGTGACATTGTTCGTTTATTAGAAGATGGAACCATTGATTTCATCGGAAGAAAAGATGGACAAGTGAAAATCAGAGGCTTTAGAGTGGAGCTTTCTGAAGTTGAAAAAGTCATCCGTGATTATCCAGGGATTAAAGACGCGACAGTTAAAGATTTTACCGACCCAAGTGGAGTGAAATATATCGTTGCATATGTCGTCAGTGATTCTAAGGTTGATGTTGAAGGACTTAACAATTACATCTTAGAAAGAAAGCCACATTATATGGTTCCTGCTTATACGATGCAGATTGAAAAGATTCCTCTAAATCAAAATCAAAAAGTTAATAAACGCGCTCTTCCGGTTCCTGAACTTAAAGTGGAAGAGAAGGTTTTGCCAAGAAATGATGATGAACAAGATATTTATAATATCTTAAAAGATATCTTAGGACATGATCAATTCGGTGTCACTAACGATATGTTTGATGTTGGACTAACTTCGGTTAGTTCAATTAGATTTACGATTCTTTTATCAAAGAAATATGGTAAGTCTGTTGAAAATGAAGATTTAAAATCTCATCCAACCATCTCCTCTTTAGCGGAATTCCTTTCTAACAAAGAAGAAGATGAAACATTTGAAGTTTACGAAGAATATCCTTTAACCAAGACTCAAGAAGGAATCTTTGTTGAATGTGTTTCTAAGGCAAATAGCACGAACTACAACATTCCATATTTATTCAAACTTGATAAGAAGATGGATTTATCTAAATTAAAAGATGCGGTTATTAAAGCAATTGATAACCACCCATATCTTAAATCCACCCTTTATATGAATGATAATGGTGATATCCTTGCTAGACGTAATCATGAACCAACTAAAGTTGATGTATTTAAAAAGGATATTGAAGTTAAGTCTTTAGTGAGACCATTCTCTATTTTAAATTCCGAACTATATAGAGTGGAGATTTATGAAGGAAAAGATGATTATCTTTTCTTAGATTTCCATCATATCTTATGTGATGGTTCTTCTGAAGCAATTATCTTAAGTGATATCGATAAAGCATATTTAGGAGAAGAATTAACTCCAGAAACCTATAGTGGTTATGAAGTTGCTTTAAAAGAAAAGTTAGATTTAAGTAGTGAAAAGCTTAACAAAGCAAAAGAATTCTATCAAGAAGTTCTTAAAGATGTTGATGGAGAATTCACTCTTAAGAAAGATTTGAAAGTTCAAGATCAATCTAAGCTTCAATCGATTGACTATGAACTCAGTGTAGATAATAAGAAAGTTGATGAATTTGTTAAGAATAACAAGTTAACAAATAACGCCTTATTCAATTTTGCTTTTGCCTTTGCGTTATCTAAATTCATCTATAAGGATGATAGCCTTTATGAGACCATCTATAATGGTCGTAAATCTTCTAAAGTCAGTAACACCGTGTCAATGCTTGTTAAGACTCTACCAGTTTATATCAAATATAACGAAGAAGACGCGGTTATTTCTAAAGTAACAGAAATGAAAGAACTCCTTTCTGGACTTGAAGAAAACGACTTATATTCATTCGGTGATGTCGCTAGTGATTATAACTTAAAAGCGGATATTATCTTTGCTTATCAAGGTGATAACTTTAATTTCGAAGAACTCGGAGGATATAAAGTTACTCCGATCTTAATGGAAAGTGATACCCCTAAGAGTGATTTCGGTTTGGATGTCTTCTTAGAAAACGGTGTTTTTAGAGCCCATTTTGAATGGGATCAAGCTGTTTATAATATCAACACGATTGAATCATTTAAACGCTTATATGAGCTTGTTTTGAATGAATTATTAACTAAGAAGAATATCAAAGATATTAACTTGTTATCTAAAGTTGATGAAGAACTATATGAAAAGTTCAATCAAACTGAAGTTGATATTCCAAATAATGTCACAGTGAATAAGCTACTTGAAAAACAAGCATTAGAAAAACCAAATAAAGTTGCGGTTATCGCAAAAAACGGAAAACTTACTTATCAAGAACTTAACGAATCAGCGAACAAAGTCGCTCATAAATTAATTGATTCTGGTGTCTCTATTGGAGATCGAATCATCATGTTTATGCCTCGAATTAAAGAAGCTTATGTAGTTAGACAAGGCATTGTGAAGTCTGGTGGAGCGTTTGTTCCGGTTGATCCAAAATACCCAGATGATCGTGTGAGCTATATCATCACCAATTCTGAAAGTAAGATTTTAGTCTCCACAAAAGAGATTATTAATGAAAAGAAAGATTTGATTAAATCCACAAAAGTAGTGGCTTTAGCGATTGAAGATATTTTAACTAGTAACAAAGTTACTAATCCAAATATTGAGATTCCTCAATCTTCTTTAGCCTATGTCATTTATACTTCCGGTTCTACTGGAAGACCTAAAGGTGTGATGATTGCTCATCGTAATTTACTTAACTATGTTCTAGATGGCTCAAACTTAGCCACTAGAGCATATCGAGATATCGGTGAAGATTGTGTCAGTTGTTCATTTGCGTCGTTATCATTTGATGCCTCTTTACAAGAAGAGTTCATTCCATTAACTCATGGATACACCGCGGTTATTGCTAGCGAAGAAGAGATTGAAAATCCAATGCTTCTTGCGAAAACTCTTAAAGAGAACCATGTTAAATACATGTTTATGACTCCTTCGTTTGTATCTAACTTGTTAGATATCGATGTCTTTGTTGACGCTCTTAGAGGATTTAAGTATTTAGACATGGGTGCTGAAGCAGTCCCAATGGAACTTTGTAATCGTTTAAGAAGTTTAGGCGTTTCTGCCAATATCTTAAATGGATATGGTCCAACCGAAACAACAATTACAGCAACCTATTCTTTAGTCAAAGACAAATATATGACCATCGGCACTCCTGTCGCGAATACCAAAGCCTATATTTTAGATAAACACGGACATATCTTACCAATTAATGCAATTGGTGATTTAACTCTTGCTGGTGAATCTGTTGGTATGGGTTATTTAGGTATGCCAGATAAGACCAAAGAAAGTTTCATTACGGTTAACAATGAAAAGGCATATCGTAGTGGAGATATGGCTAGAATCAATATTGAAGGAAATATCGAATTCTTTGGTCGACTTGATAATCAAGTAAAATTAAGAGGCCTAAGAGTGGAACTCGATGAAATTGAAAGAGTTCTAAATTCTTATGACTCTGTTACGAGAAGTATCATTTTAGTTAAGAACGCTTCTGAAGGCGATTATTTAGCTGCATACTTTACCGCATCCACTTCAGTGGATAAGGACGCTTTACTCACCCATATGGCGAAGTACTTAACCCCATATATGGTTCCTAAAGTGGTGATGCAATTAGAGAAATTCCCACTTACTCCAAATGGAAAGATTGATAAGAAATCTCTCCCAGAAATTGAAGTTAAGGAAGAAAAGAAAGAAGTTAAAGGTGCTTCTAATGAATTAGAAGAAAAACTCTTATCGTTATTTAAGAAAGTCTTAGGAAAAGATAACGTTGGAGTGGATGATGACTTCTTCGAATTAGGTGGGACCTCATTAAGTGTTTCTAAAGTTGCAATGCTTGCGCTTAATATGGATCTACCAATTGCGTATGGAGATGTCTTTGATAATCCAACCGTCTTAGACTTAGAAAAATATATCAATTCATTATCTATTGATAATGTTACTTCTTCTGAAGTTAAAAAAGAAGAAGCTTCTTTAGGTAGTTTAGCTCATAATATCGTTGAAGAAGTTAACGATGTTAAAGAAGATTACGACATTAAGAGTGTTCTTCTTACGGGTTCAACTGGATTCCTAGGAATTCATATCTTAAAAGAATTATTAGACCAAAAAATTAAAACAATCGCTTTGATTAGAGGTGGCTCACTCGATCCTAAAGAAAGACTCCTTGGCTTACTTGCATATTATTTTGATTCACCATTAAGTGAAGAAATTGAAAAATATGTGACCATCGTCGATGGAGATGTTACTGATGAGACGCTTTACGAAAAATTGAAGGATTATGACTTCGACCTCATTATTAACTCTGCAGCAATTGTTAAACACTTCGCGAATAGTGATATCATTGAGCGAGTCAATGTTGGTGGAGTGAAAAACCTCATCGAAATCGCTAAGAAGAAATCATCGCGATTAGTGCAAATCTCCACCTTATCAGTTGCGGGAGAAAATATTGATGAGAAATTCCCATCATCCTTTAGGATGAAAGAGAACATGTTAGACTTTGGTCAAGACGTCTCCAATAAATATGTCCATTCTAAATTCGATGCAGAAAATGCGTTACTTGAAGCGGTGGAAAAAGACGGATTAGACGGCAAAGTCATCCGTGTTGGTAACTTAATGAGTAGACAAAAAGATGGAGAATTCCAGGCTAACTCAATTACTAACGGATTTATGAGAGATTTAAAAGGCTATGTGACATTACATAAGTTCCCAGTTAATTCTATGGATGTCGAAGTTGACTTCTCTCCAATTGATGAAGTTGCAAAAACGATCCTCTTATTATCAAAAACTCCAAAGAAGTTCACTGTTTTCCATTCAGCGAACTCACATATGGTCCAAATGGGCGACATTATCTATGTCTTAAATGAATTAGGATTTGATATTGAAGTGGTGAGCGATGAAGAGTTTACCACATCAATGAAAGAGATGATGTTAGATGAATCTAAGAGCATGTTGGTGTCTTCGCTTATCTCTTATTCATCAAGTGATATGCATACCCATTCATTCATCCTTACTGATAATGAGTTCACCAACAAGAGCTTATATCATTTAGGATATAAATGGCCAATTACCGATTACCAATATTTGAAGAACGCGATTAATTCGCTTGCGACATTAGACTTCTTTGTTAGGACAGATGTATGACATTAGAAAGAAACTCTAAACTTATTAACAAAAAGTTTATTCAATATTTGATTCCATCAATATTGATGGTTTTCGCGATGCAATTTGGTTCGTTGATCGATGGAATTCTTGTTGGAAATATGATTGGCTCTGAAGCTTTAAGTGCGACAGCATTAGTGGTTCCTGTTTTATATTTTATTCAACTTCCTGGTTTCGCTCTTGGAGTTGGTGGATCAATAGTTGTCGCTAACTTATTAGGGAAGCGTGATGCGGAAGGAGCGAAGAAAACATTTTCGATTTCAATGATTGTTGGAGTTGGATTGTCTTTGTTATTTGCCGCCCTAGCATTTCCTGTTTCTAAGCCAATTGCAGGATTATTCGCTACTGATTTAGTCGAATATTCTTATCAATATATTCTTGGATATTTCTTAACCGATCCATTTATTGCTTTAGCGTTATTATTTGGCTCATTTATGGCGGTTGATAACAACCCAAGACTTTCATCAATTATGTTTATTATTTCTAACGCCGCAAAAGTGGGATTAGAAATTTTATTCATTTATACATTCGGTGAATGGGCAACTTTTGGCGCGGCTATTAGCACTGGTTTAGGATATTTAGTTGGTTTAGTTACAGTTATATTTTATATAAGAAGCAAAAAGAGAAACTTAACCTTCTCGTTTAGATTAAAGAACAATCACTTTAAAGAGATTGCTAGAGCGAGTAGTACATCTGCACTTAACTTTACTTTAACAGCAGTTCAAATGTTAATCGTTAATATCTTTATCGGTCAATTAATTACACAAGATTATGAACTAGCGATATATGGATTAGTGGCCAATATGGTCTTCTTGTTTGATCTTATTTGTGGAGGAATTATCAATGTAATTCCAACAATTTGTGGCATTTTTTACGGAGAAAAAGATTATTATTCTCTGAAAAAGCTTACTAGAAGAATCTATCTTATCAACTTAATTGCGACAGTTGCTATTTGCTTATTTATCGCAGTTTTACCGAATGTATATTCACTTATGTTTGGCTATTTAGATGGAGTACATAATGATTATCAATTCATGATTTTAAGAATTTATCTCATTTCGTTTATCCCTTATGAAATAAGTAAATTCTCTATGAATTATTATCCTTCTATCGATAAGAGCGCACCTTCGATTGTTACAGTTTTATGTCGAGAATTAATCGTTGTTTTACCTGTTACTCTAACCTTGTTGTTTACTCAAGGATTGATGGGATATGTAATAGCGAGTAACGTCGTTGAAGTGGCGACTGTTATCATCACTTATATCTTCATTCTTATTTACGAAAAGGTGAAAAGAAAAGAATGCCACGGTATCTTTATGTTTGAAAATGAAGAATATAAAACAGTCGATGTCTCAATTACTAACGAACTTAATAACGCTTCTGTAATTTCAGAAAGTTTAACGAAGTTTGCTTTAGAAAATGGAGTGGCTAATCGCGAGAGCCAAATCGTTGGTCTTGCCGCAGAAGAAATCGTTGATAACATCGTCATGTATGGATACAAAAAAGGTAAACAAAACTATATTGATGTCTCTTTAAAAATTAATAAAGATTCGTTACTTTTAAGAATCAGAGATGATGGTTTACCATTCGATCCAACAAAATATGAATTTGATAATGATGAAAAATATTCTACTAGTGGAATACAATTAATTAGTAAACTAGTTAATAAGATGACTTATATGCGCGTCTTAAGTTTAAATAACACCGTATTTGAAATTAGTTTAGGAGGAAAAACTGATGGAAATTAATATAACTCATGGTGATAACATGGTTATCGCTTTAAGTGGAAGACTTGACACAGTGACTTCTACCGAACTTCTTAATGCATTCGCTAAAGAAGAAGTTAATGAAGATTTAGTCATTATTGATATGAAGGAATTAGAATATATTTCTTCTGCCGGATTAAGAGCACTTCTTGCAATGAAAAAAGAGCTCGTTGGAAAAGGAAAGAACTTTGAAGTTCATAATCTCAACAGCATTTGCACAGAAGTATTTAAAGTTACAGGATTTGTAAACATTTTAACTGTTAAATAGTTTTATGAAGAAAACTAAATTCCCTATTCTTTTGAAAGTTATTCTTTTAGGCATTGGTGTGTCTATTTTAACTGCGGGTGCAGCATTAACTGCGTCCTATTTTAATCAAAAGAAAAGTGCGGAAAATTTTCTTATTGATAACGTCGATTATACGTTAGACGCAATCGATGATGTTTTTACAGATGTAGAAGACCCAAATACCGCAGTATATGTTGGGTATCTGAACGATATAAAAAGTTACGTTAAGGATAAGTATGATAGTTTCTCGCCAGAAGAAAAACCATCAATAGATGATTTTGAAACATTTGAAGAATTCGCTAGTTTCTATAAGGTAAATTATCCTTGGATTTATCCACAAGATCCTCGAATGGGTTTCTTAACCCCTGAAGAAGCGTCTTTTAAAGTTAAGTATTATACAATTCTTAATCTAATGGGCAATTTCCAAATGTCTTCAGCGGGACAATCTGTATTTGTTTCTTATGTAGATGACTCCAACAACATGGTATTTTTGGGTGATTCCAGAATGGATGATAGTGAACGTAAACCAAATGATTATTTCCATGTTCCTGGATATTATTATCAAATAAAAGATTCTGATTATTTTGATGATTCACATCACTCAAATCATCGTGGATATATATTGAATGGATTCTTAACTAGGTTCACTCCGATTTACACTCTTCCTACTAATGACGGGGAACCTCAAGAAATAATTGCAACGATTTACATTCAATATGACTTATCTAAAGTTTATAGTGAAGCTCAAAACACTTTGCTTAATGAACTATTGATTTTAGGATTATCTTCTTTAGCTTTGATTGCTATCTACACGGCGTTCTCATATCTTTTATTTGTTAGAAATATCAATAAGCTTTCAAAATCATCAAGTGAAATTAGACAAAAATTAGTTGATAAGAACATGAATGAAATAGTGGATATTTCAGTGAAATCAAACGATGAAATGGAGACCCTCGCCGAATCATTTGTTGAAATGGAAAGAGCGATTATCAACTATGTTGATATCATTCATAAAGAGACTCAAGAAAAAGAAAGAACTAACGCTGAATTGTCGATTGCTAGTAAGATTCAACTTGATTCATTACCTGCAAATAAATTTGAAGATGGTAATACCTCGATAAGAACATATATTAAGACCGCAAAAGAAGTCGGTGGTGACTTCTATGATTATTTCTATTTGGATGATCATCGTTTAGCGGTATTAGTGTCTGATGTTTCAGGAAAAGGAATACCAGCATCATTATTTATGATGAAAGGCAAAGAGTTACTTAAATATTCTTTAGCATCTCATGATTCTTTAAGCAGCGCGATTAAGCATGTTAACAATCGCTTGTCGAAAAACAACAAAGAATTATTGTTCATTACTTCGTTCATTGGAATCATTGATTTCAAGAAGAATGAGATCAGATATATTAACGCCGGACATGAAAAGCCATATATTGTGAACTCCAAAGGAGTGCACAAGTTAGATGGAGAATCAAATGTTGTTTTAGGTGTTGAGGAAGATTATCCATTCATAGAAGAATCTCATCCATTTAATAAAGGCGATTTGATCTTCATGTTTACCGATGGATTAAATGAATCAATTAACCATAGTTATGAAGAGTTTGGTTATCAAAGAATTGAAGAAAATCTCTCTAAGGTAAATGGAGAATCTTTAGATAATGTTGTTGATAATATCAACAAGAGTCTTGAAGAATTCGTTTCTGGAGAAGAACAATTTGATGATGTGACGATTTTAATCGCTAAATATATTGATAGTGAATTAAAACTTCATTATGAAAAGAAAGATTATGAAATCATCACTGAGATCGTTGATAAATTCAATCAATCTTTCCCATATGTTTCCGAAGGAGTTAAGGCTTCCGCTGGAATTGTTATTGATGAACTCGTTAATAACCTTATTTCTTATGAGAAACGAGAAGATTTGGTGATTGATGTTGAATTCAAAGTTGTTGGTAGCGATTTAAGAGTTAGAATTATTTCTAATGGTGATGATTATAATCCATTCGCTAATCGCAAAGAGAAATATCTTGAGAAATAT
>CAMOSS010000034.1 GCA_946625055.1 uncultured Caryophanales bacterium | reverse complement strand
GGCACTGCAAAACCAGATTCACACACATTAATTCACGAATTTGGTCACGTCTTATCTGTCCCAGATTACTACAATGGCGACTATAGCAAACAAGGTAGTGATCCTAACTGTTATGAACCAATTGCTGGATGTGATATGATGGCCCATAACATCGGTGACCACAACGCTTTCTCCAAAGCTTTATATGGTTGGGTTGCTCCATACGTTGCTCAAGGTAATGCTGAAATCACCTTAAGATCCACAACTGATACTGGTGAATTCTTAATTATCCCATGCAAGAAAACAATCGAAGAAACAGGTTTCTACAGCCTTCTCGATCAATACTTATTAGTTGAATACTTAACTCCAACTGGTGTTGCTCAATACGATACCACACGTAGATATGCTGGAACATATCCACAATACTATAGTGAAGCTGGTGTAAGAATTTGCTTAGTCGATGCTAGACCAGGACAATTCAGCGGTGGTAAATTCCAAGGATTTACATCCGCAATCAGCGCTGGCTCTGGATACTATGTCTCATTCGCTTGTGACAACAACTCTGTTGATGGTTCATGCTTCCCTAACTACAAGTTAATCGAAGTCATTCCAAACGGTAATAGACAAGCAAGAACTCTTCCAAAGAATGAATTTGGTTCTAACAATATTCTCTATCACCAAGGTGACTGGTTCGGTTCACACGGTAACTTCAACAACTTCCCATTCCACTCAACCGATGGAACATGGAATTCTAAGAAAGGTCTTGGAGAAGCCTTCGGATTCGAACTCAACATCAAGAGAATTGATGAAAACGGTGCTAGAATCGTTATCAATAAACTCAAATAATTAAACTGACCTATATCAAAAGATATGGGTCTTTTTTTATACCTTATATATAATATAAATATATGAAAGAAATCCTTGATAGATTTGATATATTCTTTTTTGATTTAGATGGAGTGCTCATCAATACTGAGCCTCTATATTTTAGGTTTTGGAAAGAAGCCTCTTTATTTTATGGACATGAAATGAGTGATGAAGAAGCTCTTAATATGAGAAGTCTTGATCCTGTCTTAGGGCAAGAATTCTTTGATTCATTTCATAAAGATTTAAACTATAAAACCGTAAGAGAAAAAAGAAAAGAACTCATGTATAAATATTTAGAAAATCATCCGATTGAACTAAAAGAGGGAGCGGTTGAAGTCTTAACTTATTTAAGAAATAACAATAAGCATGTATATATTGTCACTGCAAATAAAAAAGATAAAGCCACTAGAATAATGAAAGAAGTGGGGCTCTTTGATTTAGTGGATGATATTATATCCGCGAAAGACGCGAAAAGAGGAAAACCATTTCCTTATGTCTATTTAGACGCTTGTAAATTTGTGAATAAAAAATCAGAAGAAGTTATTGTCTTTGAAGATTCTCCTAATGGTCTTAAATCATCTCATGGAGCGGGCTGTTTTACCGTCATGGTGGAAGATATGTCTTTGTATTCAAAGGACATGGATTATGTTGATTTAGTCATTCATTCTTTGAATGAATTGTTAAAATAATTAAATATATCGCAAATTACTTTATTAATTTTCAATTAAAATGTTATAATTCTCTACTGAGTTAGTTAAGACTAACTTAGTGAAAGGAGAAATGTTATGCCTCAATATGTATATCCATTAATCGGTATTCCTCTAATCTTTTTATGCACGACTTTAGGGGCGTTATTTGTTTTCTTTATCCGCAAGAAAGAAATCTCTCCTCGACTCAATAAAATGTTTGTTGGATTTGCGGCAGGAGTAATGTTCTCTGCTTCCTTCTTTTCACTTATTAAACCAGCTTTAGAAAGCGAAGTTTCTTATATGCCATCTTGGTCAGTAGTGGTTATCTCTATTGTTTTAGGGGCAGGATTCTTATGGCTTATTGATAAACTATTACCTCACTTCCACGCTTCTGAAAATAAAGAAGAGGGTCTACCAGCTAGAGGATTATCTAAAACTTCAAAAATGTTTTTAGCGGTTACCATCCATAATGTCCCAGAAGGTTTATCTGTTGGTATCGCTTTTGGCGTCGCTTTATCGCAACCAGACAATCACGCGTTGCTTGTTGGTGCTTTATTACTCGCGATCGGTATTGGTATTCAAAATATCCCAGAAGGTGCGGTGGTATCCCTACCAATTAAAGGCGAAACCGGTTCATCATTTAAAGCCTTTATCTTTGGAATGTTATCTGGAATAGTAGAGCCAATCGCAGCGATTATTGGTCTCTTCTTGGCGATGCAAATCCAAGGAATTATGCCATGGGCTCTGGCTTTCGCTGCGGGATGCATGATTTATGTTGTCGCTGAAGAAATGATTCCAGAAATGACCAGTGAAGGTCATGATCACTTCGGTGTTTGGTCATTTGTAATTGGCTTTGTTATCATGCTCGCACTTGATTGTATTCAATTATAAATTGAAAATAAAAAGGTATTGAGAGAACTGTAAAAGTGTTTTATATTTCATATTAGAAATCGAGGATATTATAATCATGAAAAAACTAGTTTTATTGATGCCTGTTGCTTTATTAGCACTCGTCGGATGCGCAAAGGGACAAAGCAAAGGCACAAGCCAAAAAACATCCACACAATCCACACCTTCACAACCATCAACTCCAAGTACACCAAGTACACCTTCAACCCCATCTCAACCAGATGTAAGTGAAGGCGGAGAATCAGTAACACCTGAAACAAGTGAATCTCAAGCAACCGCTAATGTTGTTGAAGTTTACCTTAAGAAAGGCTCTCAAAAAATTGATTGGTGGTTAGGCGGTGGCGCAAATGTTTACGCTTATACATGGGATGGAATAAATGATCCTGCAACACCAGATGTTGATGAAACAACAAACCATCGCTGGTTTGAACCAAATTACATCGAAGCCTATGATGAAAATCAAACACTTTACTACGAAATTTCAGTCGGTGAACAAGTCCCAGAACATGTCTTATTCTTAAGATGCGATCCAGCAGTTGTTGCTTCTCTTCCAACAGAATGGCCATCAGAAGGTATTTGGAATCGAACAGCAGATGGCAACATCGCTCAAAAGACACAAGGCGAAGGTTCAGAACAAACACCAGTTCCTGGACGTTATTGGGTTGATTTAACCATTCAATAGTCTTTAATTAATTAAAAGAATAAATAGGGTTGTTTACTACAACTCTATTTTTTTATTACTATAAGTAATAATCCAATTTGTTTACTCACTTATATCATCTTGTGATATAATGATTTCAAATCTAGTAAAGGACATAATAATTATGGAAAAAAGAAAAATTCTTTTGCCTGTCGCGATTTTGGCTTTGCTTATTTCAGGCTGTACAGTAAAGAAAAGATCTCAGACAGAATCAAACAGTCAAGGTTCTTCCACTCCAAAGACCTCCGAGTCGTCTAGTTCCGGTGGTTCACAAGGTGGCGGTTCCCAAGGTGGAACATCTGAATCCCAAGGTGGCACTTCTCAAGAATCTACACCAACATCAGAAGAATCCCAAGGTGGCACATCCCAAGAATCAGTTCCAACTGGTAGTGGATACTTTATCAAACTTGGTGAAGGCCAACCATTAGAATTTGTTGAAGAAGCAAATTTGGATGAAGATGTTGAAAACGAATTAAAGAACTACAAGTTACAAGTTAATGGCGTCACAGCCGGTGAAGCGATTGAATTCTCATCTAACGCTGGTGTCATTAATCACGACATTGGACCAAATGATACTTGTAATGCAGACAGAACCGGTAGTGAAGAAGACGGATGGTCTTTCACAATTCATAACAGTGTTGAAGGCAATGTTGATATTTACTTCAAACTTTATGACTATGATAGTGTTACTATGCGTGACGGACAAGTCCACAGTTATTCATTCTGGATTTCCGGAAGAGAAGGTGGAAGTGTTGATCCTGATCCAACAGAACCTGAACAATATGCCTTAATTATTAAAGGTGAAAACCAATCTAAAGCTAAATTGGTCACTAACAGTGGTAATGAAAATGAATGGACAAATGAACAACCACTCGTTTTAGCTGAAAATGACCAATTAGCGTTCTGCTTAGGCGGAGATGATTGGAGAAAATTCGATCAACTTAAAGATGAAACACCAGATTTAACAACAAACTTCGAAAGAGTTAACGCTGAAGGTGATCCATCTGATGGAAATATTAAAGTTAAAGCCGCAGGTGCTGGAACATACAATGTTTACATTGTAAAAGCAAATGAAGGCAAAACAATTTATTTAGCAAAAACAAATACTCCAGAGCCACCTGAACCAGCCGCAGTTTATTCCTATAAACTTGGTGAAGCTGACGCCGTGGAAATGGAAGAAGTTACAACTCCAGATGTTGGTTATTCCAAACAATATAAAAAAGATGGTGTTGCTTTAGCAAAAGATGCAGTTCTTCAAATCTTAGCAGATGACGAACCATTAGAATTCACAAAAGATGCAGAAGATGCAGTTAATAAATGTAACCTCTATAAAGATGGCAATGCCTGGAAGGTTCATAATGATGCTGCATCTGCCTCAATCATCCTTAAACTCGATAGTGAAAACCATTGGAGAATTTGGGTCACAGGTTTCGCCGCTGATCCAGAAGCTCAAATTGCTGTAACATTTAATATTACAAAAGATGCCGGTGAAGGCAGAGCAATGTATGTTGCTGGTGATTTCACTGCTTGGGAAAAAGGCGCTGTTAAAATGGCTGAAGGCGAAGGTCACGCTTGGACACTCGCTGGAAAAATAGAAGCTGGCACATATGTTTATAAATTTGTTATCGGTCCTGCTGAAGGCGAATTAATCCCATGGAAATCTGAATTAGAACCAGGAAACCTTGAATGGGAAGATGGCGCAAATAGAAAATTAGTCGTTGCTGACGAACCTGTTGTTGTTAATGCCATATGGGGTAACACCAGTGGTGGCGGAGAAGACCCAATTTCAGCAGAAGATTGGTATCTTGTCGGTTCATTCAATATGTCTGGTGAAAACTGGGTTTTAGGTGATGAAAACTTCAAACTCGAACTTCACGAAGATAAAAAAGAAGAAGCTGACCAATATGTCATTAAGAATGTTTCATTACATAAAGATGATGAATTTAAATTCTTAAAAGGCGATGATTGGGCAAATGATCATATTCCAACCGATGATTCAAACTATAAAATTGCCGCAGATGGTGTTTATGATATTTACTTTGTTCCTTCAAAGGAAATTGCTGAATGGTCTGCTAATGGTGGTCATTACTACGCTGCTAAAACAGGCGAATTAGCACCAGTTGTTCACACATACACAGTATTTGTTAAACTTGGTTCTGCTGAATGGGCTGACCTTGATATGACAGTCGCTGATGGCAAAGCCACACTTTCAAATGTTGCTCTTTCTGCTGGAGACTTATTAAAAGTTAGAGCAGACAAAGCTTGGGCAATTAACTACGGTTATGGTAATTTAAATCCTAAGAGTGCTGCTTTTAAAGAAGGTGCAGAAAATGGCAACATCGAAGTTGTTACTGCTGGTAATTATGACATCGTTCTTCTCATAGAAGATGAAAGATTAGTTATTAAAACAGCAGGATCAGAAATGCCTGAACCAGATCCTGTGACATTAAAAGAAATATATTTCTCAAGCAATAAAGGTTGGACTAACGTTTATTGTTATGCCTTCCAAGGTGGAAATAATAACCATGCATGGCCTGGCATTCAAATGACATATGTCAAAGATAACGACTATGGCCAACCAATTTACAAGATTTCAATTGATGCTTCTTTAACAACAATTATTTTCAACAATGGTAATGGCGGTGGAGAAAATCAAACAGTCAATATTGATATTTCTGAAATCGCAACAAATGAACAATTCTGGTGTTTAGACACAAAAACTGATGGCAACTGGAATGTTGGCCATGGTGCATACGCCGGATAATCAAACAAACTCGCTATAATTGATAGCTTATGGTGAACCTCTTTCCTTTAAGGGGTTCACTTTTTATGTTTTTAGTTTTTTGGTATCCATAAAACTAAGTAATGCTATAATGATTTTAATAAAAGAGGACATAGCTTATGAAAAAGAAATCTTTTTTAGTGCCAGTCATTTTGTTTGCGATGATTGCATCTGCATGTAAAGTAATCAAAAAGAATAGCAATAGCCAATCCCAATCTGGTAATACTGAATCGGTCGTATCAGAAACAAGCCAGGGTGGAGGAAGCTCACAAGGTGGCACGTCCACAACATCATTAGAGTCCACTGAAAGTATTGATTCTCATGGATCAACAGAAAGCCAAGGTGGCCAAGAATCGGTTCCAGGTTCTGAATCTCAAGGAGGTCAAGAATCCCAAGGAACAGATGAATCCCAAGGCGGAGAAGAGTCTCAAGGTGGCCAAGAATCCCAAGGTGGTCAAGAAAGCCAAACATCTGAACAAAGTTCAGAACAACAATCAGAAGACAACGATGTTCATTTAACATTAGTGGTTCGTAAAGATGTTGAATATGGTCAACGCGTTTACTTAATTGGTGACTTCTGTGAATGGTCAGTTGAGAATCAAAACGTTCTTAAATTTGACTATGATGAGCAAGAACATTATTGGGTTGCACATGTCAGCGCTGAACCAGGCGAGACAATGAATTATCAACTCGCAGTGGGTTCATGGGATAACCCAACTGATGCCGCTTTGATTTTAGAAGCTGAAAGACATCAATTTACTCCAACACAAGATGATGTTTTGGAACTTGAATGGAGCGATTCAGATCCAACTCCTATCGTAAGTGACCACGTCGTCTATATGTCTGACAAGACTGAACACGCGTTAGAGTTAGATGGTAGTGATTCTACTCAATACAGAATTATGGATATTGAATTTGAAGTCGGCGACGAATTCAAAATTCATATGGTTGATACAGACTGGAGAGGATTTGATGAATTATCAACATCCGATGAACATTATCCAGTCGGCGCATTCGAAAGAGTGACAAATGCTCAAGATGAATCTGACAACAACGTCAAAGTCTTAACTGCTGGTCATTATGATATTTATGTAAAGATTGCTCGCCCACAATCCGGACCATCTATGTTTATTACAAATCATAATGAAAGCATTCCTGAACAAAAATATGTTTTACATTTAGGAGTGGATAAAACATTTGGTTTTGAAGACGCCACAGGTGAAATCGATGCCGGACAAAAAGAAACATATGATGTTCAATATAAAGCCACAAACGTCGACGTTGAAGCTGATCAAGTAGTGACAATTACATATGGTGATAATCCATTTGTCTTTGCTAAAGAAAACGACGCGACAAATAACCTTAATGAATCAGCAGGTGTCTTTACAATTCATAACGACGCTGACGCAGCAGGCTTCTATTTGAAGCATGTTAAAGAATCCACAACATGGGTCTTATATGTCTCTGGTTATGAAGCTGGTGGAGACCCAATTACTCCAGATAGAGATGCTGGATATTACCTAACAGGTAATGAAACATTTGTTGGTGAAGGACAACCAACATGGCAAAACGGTGGTTTCTTAATGGACACCGAAGGCATTGATGCTGATAATTATGCCGAATTAAAGAATGTTAATGTCAAAGAACATTCCGAATTAAAGATTTATAAATATACAGATAAAAATACAGAATTATCTCTAGATGATTGGTATGGTACTTTAGGTGCTGAATATACATACGCTGGATATTCTGCTGGTGGAAATATTGAAATCTTAAGAGATTCAGTATTCAGTTTCTATTTAAGAAACGATGGAATGATTTACATTGTTGATGAAGATCCAGAACCAGTTGTTGAACCAACATTAAAAGTTATTGGTTTAGGTGGACAATGGTCTTTTGAAAAATGCGAAACAGTCTTAACTTTAGATGATAGTGCACTTCCAGAAGGCACAAAGAAACAATATAAAGCCGAATTTGATGTTGAACCTGGCGCAATCTTCAAAGTTGGACCAGAAGATAACACCAAATGGGTTGGTGCCGCTAACTTAGAATCAAATAGTGCCTTTGGTTCAGACGAAAGCGGAAATATTAAAGCCCTTAAGACAGGCCATGTTGAATTATTCTATAAGATTTTAAATGATGATAGCGTTTCAATTTTCATCAACTTTGAACAAGTTCTTTCATACTATGGTCTTATTGGTACAATTGATGGAATTGATCTTTGGGCCGCTGATCAAGAATTAGTTATCGACCAAGAAAAAGGTGAAGCTGTCATTGAAAACGTTCCTCTTCACGAGAATGATTTAATCAAAGTTAGAGCAAACCATAACTGGGTTGATAAAAACTTTGGATATGATGATGTGAAGAATCCAGATGCTCTCTTAGTTGCAAGAGAAAGTGGAGAAAGCGACAACATCAAAATCTTAAAAACCACGCAATACACGATTAAAGTTCTCATTTCTGAAGGAAAATTAGTGATTTCAGAAAGACCACAAATCTTAGATAGTATTTCTGTTACATATAATGGTGGTTCAATTGTTGTTGGACAACATATTAATATGTCCAAGATTCATATTGATACCCATTTCGACTTTGGTCCAGATGGTGAAGTCTTATATAACGCTGACGGTGTTGAATACTTCATTGATTCTGCAAAAGTCAATTTAGCATCATTTGAATTCACAGAAGGTATGGTTGCTGATGGCGTGGATGTCACAGTGAAATATCAAGAAAAAGAAGACTCATTCCATATTGATGTTACTTCAGCTTTAAAACCTGCCACAGCAGCAGAAATTGAAGAAGCAAACTTCTCCCTTAAAATTGGCCAAACAAAACAATTACACGCAAGTGCAACTCCAGCTGACACAACAGATGGTTTGGTTTGGTCATCCGATAAAGAATCAGTAGCTACTGTTAGTGCTTCTGGTTTAGTTACCGCTGTTGGTGAAGGTAGTGCTAATATCACTGCAACATATAACGCTGATGCCAAAGCTTCAGTAAAAGTTACAGTTACTGACTGGGGTTATCAAATGTTTGTTAATGACGTTGAAATCGAAGGACTTACACGTAACGACACTGATAAACCAGAAGGCGTTTTAGAACAATATGTTCTCGACGAATTAGATTTATCAGCAGGAGATGAAATCTCATTCAAATATAACAGATCAACTATTAGACCTGGTGATGATAATAACGCTGAAAATAACGTCCTTTATCACGAATCTTCTCCATTAACCGTTGTGAAGAATGTTGAAGATGCTAAACTTTATTTAAAAGTTTATAACGATGGTTATTCCGTGTGGCTAGAAGGTAATGGATTCCCAGCAGCCGCTCAATGGTCAATGTTAAAGAACTATTCAAATTTAACAGCATTACAAGCTCATGAAGAAGGCGAAATGAAACTTCTTGGTGTTGAACTTGAAGCTGGAGACACATTAATGTTCATGAATGGTGGAGTTCGTGCTGGATATTCTTCATTAAAAGATGGTATGGACGCTGGACTCCTCGCTAAATTTGAAAAAGATTCAAGATCCGATTGTATCAAAGTTAAAGAAGCAGGAAGATATGATTTCTACGTCTTAACTGGAAATGATATTGCAAAGAGAATTTGGATCTCTGAAACTCCAATTACATATGGTTGGGACTTATATATTGATGGAGTCGCTAAAGGCGCATCTGTTAAAAATGGTACAGAAGTTTATATGATGGGTCTTGAATTAACAGCAGGACAAAAAGTCTTATTCAAATGTGGCGAAACCACAAAAGGCTATGACGAAATTAAAGATGCTCTTCCTACAGCTACTAAAAATTGTTTCAGTAAAGGTTCTAATAACGAATTAGTAGTGGTTACTGCTGGTACATATGACTTCTATTTACAACTTAATGAAGCTGATCCAGGCGTTTGGATTACAAAAGTTGAACCAGTTACCGAAAAGACAATCTATTTTACAAATAACCAAGGTTGGGAAACTGTTAAATGTTATGCTTGGAATAACACTGAAAACAACTCATGGCCAGGTGTTACCATGGAATACGTTGGAAAGAATGGATATGACCAAGATGTTTACAAAGTTGTTTTAGATGTTAAATATACAAATGTCATATTCAACAACGGAACCGGAACACAAACAGTCGACATCGATATTTCAGATGTTAACACAAACACTCAATTCTGGCCAACAGAGCAAGAGGGTGGAAAATGGAAAGTTGGTAGTGGAGCCTACTCAGCCTAGCAAAAAATTATAAAAAACAAAGGCAGATTCTCATCGAGGGTCTGCTTTTCTTTTTAAAATAATTTAAGAGAAATTGA
>CAMOSS010000033.1 GCA_946625055.1 uncultured Caryophanales bacterium | reverse complement strand
GATATTCCATCCAAGTTAGTGAATGCCCCTCTTTTTGAAGAGTTCCCATTAACACTTGAATGTAAGCTCATTTCTTTGGATGGTGAAGAAGGTGAAGGTGGAACATTGATTGGTGAAATCGTTAATGTTTCAATTGATGAAAGCATTCTTACCAATGGTAAAGTGGATGTCAAAAAGTTAGAACCTATCGCTTTCGATCCAGTGAATAATGACTATTTATTGGTCTCTGAAAAGGTTGGAAATGCCTTTAAAGACGGTCTCAAATTAAAATAAGTGAAAAAATAAGAATTGAAAGTGTTTATCACTTTACAGTTTTTATCAATATAGTAAAATATAAATGCAGTGAAATAAGGAGGACATAAGTAATATGTCAGTAAAAGTTGCAATTAACGGATTTGGACGTATCGGCCGTTTAGCATTTAGACAAATGTTCGGCGCAGAAGGTTACGAAATCGTCGCAATTAACGATTTAACCAGCCCAAAAATGTTAGCCAATTTATTAAAGTATGACACCGCTCAAGGTGGTTATGCTGGTGTTTTCGGTGAAAACAGACACACCGTCTCTTCTAAAGAACCAGTTTTAGCAGAAGATGGAAAAACAGTTTTAGAACCAGGTTCAATCACAGTTGATGGTAAGGAAATTACCATTTATGCTGAACCAAAAGCACAAAATCTTCCATGGGGAAAATTAGATGTTGATGTCGTCTTAGAATGTACAGGATTCTATTGCTCCAAAGAAAAATCACAAGCCCACATCGATGCAGGTGCAAAGAAAGTCGTTATTTCTGCTCCAGCAGGAAAAGACCTTAAGACAATCGTCTTCTCAGTCAATGAAAAGACCTTAACAGCAGAAGATAAAATCATTTCTGCCGCTTCATGTACCACAAACTGCTTAGCCCCAATGGCCAAAGCATTAAACGATGCATTCCCAATTCAATCTGGTATCATGACAACCGTCCACGCCTATACAGGTGACCAAATGATCCTTGATGGACCACACAGAAAAGGCGATTTAAGACGTGCTCGTGCTGGTGCTTCCAATATCGTTCCTAACTCAACAGGTGCTGCAAAAGCTATCGGCTTAGTCATTCCTGAATTAAACGGTAAATTAATCGGTTCCGCACAACGTGTCCCAGTCCCAACCGGTTCAACAACAATCTTAGTCGCAGTTGTTAAAGGTGAAGACGTCACACCAGAAGCAATTAATGCTGCAATGAAAGCACAAGCCAGTGCTTCCTTCGGTTACACTGAAGAACCATTAGTCTCTAGCGATGTTATCGGTATGAGATTCGGATCATTATTCGATGCCACACAAACAATGGTTGCCAAACTCGGTGATGGTTTATACCAAGTCCAAGTCGTCGCATGGTACGATAATGAAAATTCCTACACCTCACAAATGGTTCGTACTATCAAATACTTTGCAGAATTAAAATAATCGTTTTGCAAAACTAATGGGTAGTTATACCCGGTGAGTTAAAATCACTTAATAGCGCCCAACATATGTTTGGGCGCTTTATTATAATAAAGGAGAAAACATTATGTTAACTGTAAGAGATTTACAAGTTAGTGGAAAAAAAGTGTTAGTCCGTGTTGACTTTAACGTCCCACATAAGGGTGAAGTCATTTCCGATGACAACCGTATCCGCGCTGCTATCCCAACAATCGCAGAATTATTAAACAAAGGTGCCAGAGTCGTCTTAATGTCTCACTTAGGAAAAGTTGACTGGAAGAAACTTAAAAAAGGTGAAAAAACCCAAGAAGAAATCGATGCCCAAATGAAAAAGAATGATTTAGGTATCGCAAAAGAAACACTTAAAGCTAGATTAGAAGAAGCTTTAGGTCGTAAAGTCAATGTCGCCTTCTCAAAAGAAAACAGAGGTCAAGAATTAAAGGCTGCTGTTGATGCATTAGGTGATGGAGATGTCTTACTCGTTCAAAACACAAGATATCAAGCTGGTGAAGAAAAATGCGATCCAGAATTATCTAAAGAATGGGCTTCCCTTGTTGATGCATTCGTTATGGATGCATTCGGAAGTGCTCATAGAGCACACGCCTCAACATATGGTGTCCCAGAAATCTTAAAAGCCGAAGGCAAACAAGTCGCTATCGGTTACTTAGTTGAAAAAGAAGTCAATGCATTATCAAGATGCGTTGAAGTCAAAAAAGAAGATAGACCATACGTCGCTATCCTTGGCGGATTAAAAGTCACAGATAAAATTCAAGTTATTGATACCTTATTGAAGAAATGTGACTACATCATCATCGGTGGTGCGATGAGCTACACATTCCGTAAAGCCATGGGTGCTGAAATCGGTGATTCTTTCTTAGATGAAAGTGCTCTTGACTATGCAAGAAAGTGCTTAGAAGAAGCTCATGGTCGTATTATTTTACCAGTCGACTCAGTGGTCACCAATTCCTTTGAACCAGTTGAAGGTCGTATCGTTAAATTAGCTGGCGAATCCATCGAACCTGGATTCCAAGGCGTTGATATTGGCCCTAAATCCGCTGAATTATTTAAAGGCATTATTGAAAAAGCCAAGATGGTCTTCTGGAATGGCCCAATGGGTGTCTTCGAACAAGAAGAATTCCAAGCCGGTACAAAAGCTGTTTGTGAAGCTATCCGTGATTTAAGTGGTAAAGCCTTCACCGTCTGTGGTGGTGGTGATTCTGCTTCCGCGGTCAAACAATTCGGTTATAAAGCCGATTTCTCACACGTTTCAACCGGTGGTGGTGCCTCACTTGAAATGATTCAAAATGATGGTCACTTACCAGGCATTGATATTATTAGGTAATTAATTATGAGAAGAAAATTACTTGTTGGAAACTGGAAAATGAATAAGCTTGTTAGCGAAGCTAAAGAATTCGCCTTAGCAAGCAGAGATTTGGCTAAAAAGGCCAAAGAAAATAACATCGATTTAGGTGTTTGCCCAACATATTTATCCTTACAAACCGTTAAAGAAAACGCTTCTAAAGATATGATCGTTGGTGCTCAAAATGTTCACTTCAAAGAAAGTGGAGCCTTCACAGGTGAAATCTCCATTCCTATGCTTAAAGAATTAGGTATTGACTGGTCACTTGTTGGTCACTCTGAAAGAAGAACATATGACAACGAAACCGATGAAAAATGTAACTTAAAGATTAAAGCTTTACTTCAAAATCAAATGGTTCCTCTCTACTGTGTTGGTGAAACCTTAAATGAATTTGAAGCTGGCCAAACAAAAGAAGTTGTTGGAAGACAAGTTCGTGTTGGCTTAAAAGAATTAGCTGCTGAAGATGTCAAAGACATCGTCATCGCCTATGAACCAGTTTGGTCCATCGGTACAGGCAAAAACGCTTCTACAGAAATCGCTCAAGATATCTGCAAATTCATCCGTGATGTTTTAAGAGAAATGTTCGGTGATGTCGCAGATGGCATTAGAGTTTTATACGGTGGAAGTGTGAAACCAGAAAACGTTAAAGCCTACCTTTCATGCCCAGATGTTGATGGTGCATTAGTCGGTGGTGCTTCCCTTAAAATTGATTCTTACGAGGCTTTATTAAACAACATCTTATAGGAGGTAATTTATGGCTTTCTATAGAGACGCGAACGGAAACATCGTTGACTCCAATGGATACGCTGGTTCCGGAAGTGGCGTAGTCTCAATTGCTAAAGTCTTTGGATACCTCGGTTTAGCTCTTCTTATAACCGCTGGTATATCCTTTGGACTTGGCTCATTATTCTATAAACTCTTTGGATCTGGTGAAGGAATTGCCCAAAGTGCTCTAACGGCTTATATTGCCATCATGGCTGTTTCAGCAATTGGAGTGCTTGTTACTTCCATCATTGTGAACTTTGTCGTCATCAGAGGAAGAGTCTCAGTTTTGATTCCTGGATTACTTTATGTTGTATTCATGGGTGTCCTTCTTTCCTCATTTACCATCTTCCTTGATTGGAGAGTTCTCGGTATTGCCTTCGCAATTACTGCTGGAACATTCTTCCTCATGTCTCTCATTGCTTTTCTTAGTAAAGGGAGAATGAACGGACTTCTAATCGTTGGAATGGGATTATTCTTTGGAAGTATTATCTTAGGATTATTCAACTGGTGGATGATGTTCCTTCTTCCTGATGTTTGGAACTCATTGATGTGGATTATTACCTTTGCCACCTTTGGTGCGATGCTCTTAATTACCATCTTTGATATTTGGAGAATTAAACAAATCGCCTTAAGAGGTGAGATGACAACAAACTTGGAACTCTATTTAGCTTTCCAACTCTATGTTGACTTTATCTACATCTTTATTAGAATCCTTTACTTTGTAATAATGATTATTTCCAGAGCAAGGAGATAGAAAAAACTAATTAACTGCGTTTCTCTAAGAACGCAGTTTTTTATATACATCACGCACAATTGTGTTATATTTAGACTATGAAAGTTTTATTGTATTTTGAATCGATCGATAAGATCAAAAAAAGTGGTATTGGAAGAGCGATGAGACACCAAATGGCAGCGTTAACATCTGCTGGAGTGGATTTCACTATCGACCCAAAAGATAGTTATGACATGGTTCATATCAATACCTTATGGGGCTCTTCAAAGAGACTCCTTAAAAAATGTAACAAGAATAATGTTCCTGTTATTGTTCATGGCCACTCCACATATGAGGACTTTAGAAATAGCTTCAGATTATGGAAAGTCATGAAGTTATGGTTCTATCCTCAACTCACCTATATGTATAAACATGCCGGGATGATTATCACCCCAACTCCATATTCTGAGAAGTTAATTAAAGGGTATGGATTATGCGATCATGTGGTTAATCTTACAAATGGCATAGATTTAAACGAATATAAAAAAGACCCAGCAAAAGTCGAGGCTTTTAAGAAACATTTCAATATTACTGACCAAAAAGTAGTCATTGGAATTGGCTTCCCGTTTGAAAGAAAAGGTCTTCATGATTTTATTGAAGTCGCAAGAATGAATCCAGATGTGACATTCATTTGGTTTGGTTTCTTACAACATATTTTGACATCCTTAAAGATGCTTAAGGCTATGAAACATAAACCAGATAATGTTATTCTTCCTGGTTATATTGATAACTCCATTATTAAAGGGGCCATGCAGTATGCATCATGCCTATTCTTCCCTTCATATGAAGAGACAGAAGGTATTGTTGTTTTAGAAGCTCTGGCTTCACATTGTCCAGTCCTCATTAGAAGAATTGGAGTCTACGATCCATGGTTAACAGAAGATAAGAATTGTTTAATGGCGGCCTCAAACGAAGAGTTCAATGAGAAACTTCATCAAATGTTAAATATGGACACCTCTAAAATGGTGGAAGAAGGCTATAAAGTTGTTGAGGCTAGAACCCTTGACATCGTCGGCCAAAGATTAAAAGAAATTTATACAGACTTTTATAACAAAAAGAAGGACAAATAATAGTGGTAGATGAATCTTTAGTGAACCACGATGATGGAACTGAAGTTCGTTTTGTTGAAAAACAAGTTCCTGTCAAAGTGGGTCCTCTCTCTTTAGTTTTTGAAATTATGCTTTGGGTCTTAGGAGTGATTCCTGGCCTCATCTTTTTAGTGAAGAAAATAAAAGCCAAAAACTATCTCAGAGGTCTTCAACAAAAGATTCAACAAAGCGCTTTACAAGTGGATAGTTATATTGAACAAAGAGCAGTCATCTTTCAAAACGCTGCAGCGTTATTAAAAATAGCCTCAGACTTAGATAAAGATGTCATGCTTAAAATCATGATGTATAAAGCAAACGGAAAAGTGGAGAATGATGGTCTTCGTAATGAAGTGTGGCAAGATGTTCAAAGCATCTCAAAAAGCATCAATGTGGAATTTGAAGCTTATCCAAACTTAAAAGGTCATAAAGATATTGCGGATGTCATGAGTCAGAATTCTTATTTAGAAGAGCAAATCACTAATGCGATAGAAGAATATAACAAGTTAGCCTTAAAGTGGAATCAAGATATCTTTAAATGGCCAACTAAGATGATCGTCGCAGCGAGAAACGGTTACACATCACGAATTATACTTTTAAACAAGTAATTCTAATCATTATAAAGGACCACTTGTTGTGGTCTTTTATTGTCTTTCTTTTTAAAATATAAACATGAAACGTATTATCTTTGTTTGTCATGGAAGCATATGTCGTAGTCCAGCCGCGGAATTCATCTTTAAAAATGAATTAAAAAGAAGAGGGCTAGAAAGTGAATTTGAAGTCACTTCTTTAGCCTTGTCTAATGAAGAAATTGGAAACGATATCTATCCTCCGATGAAAAGGGAATTAGACCGTGTTGGAATTCTATATGAAAGACATTATGCGAGAAAGATAACCATGGATGATTATATACATGCAGATCTTATTTTCTATATGGATGATTCTAATAAAAGGATTATTTCTTATTTATTAAATGATAGAGATAATAAGATTAAACCAATTTATTTTTATACGGATGATGTATATGAAATTGAAGACCCTTGGTATACGGATAATTTTTCTAAAGTTGTTTCTCAGATTAAAAGATGCGTCAATGACATTTTAGATAACATAAGTTAAAATAATTTATATGGATTACGAGATTAGACTTGAAAGCAGTGAAAAGATTATCGCAGTCTGTTTTGGCTATTTACAGCCAAAAGAGAATTCTTTGTTTTTGCCTATCGCTGTCGGTCTCACAAATGAAGGAATTAACATCTATGTCGACCATGTCGCGGATGAAGTCACAAACAATGTTTATAAATATAAATCAAAGAAATATATTCCTCGATTAAAGATTGATTATGTCTATGTAGAAAATTACACGGTTGACCTTGAATACCGTGATTATGGAAGAATTCAACTCATCATGAGAAATGACCCATTAAACACATTTACATTCTTCTACAAGATGGAAGATGAGATGTATGTTGATAACTTCCTTGATAAAATCAAAAAAACATATCATATAGATGTCAAAAAGGCGACAGTAAAGAAATACACCTTAACATAAAAAAGCGACTTAGATGTCGCTTTTATTGTCTCTTTGAACGAGTGTTTCTTAAGATGTCTATCTTTTCAAGATGATCGTACATGATGTCATGCACTCTATCAGAGATGGCTTTTGCCGTTTGTCCTTCGATTTCATCGTAAGGAATAACTCCTAAGATGTCGACACGGATGGTTGTGCTTTGCCATGGGAATCTCTTATGGACTTGTTCACCACCATCAACTGTGGTGACAACGATTGGACATTTTGCTCTTAAGGCGATGTTGAAGACGCCTTCATGGAAATCACCTAAGACTTTTTCTCTTTGTCTTGTGCCTTCTGGGAAGACAGCGACTGAAGCAGCGTCTCTTGCGATTAGTTCACCAGCTTTTTTAAAGATTTCTAATGATTGAAGTTGATCGCTTCTATCCAAAGGATAGTAGCAGCATCCGTATAAGAACATTCCAAAGAATGGAATCTTATAGTTGCTTTGTTTTGTTAAGAACGCTAAATCGTATTTTTTGAGTTTAGAAGTCATAACCATGGAGTCAAAGTTTGAACGATGGTTCGCTACTAAAATAAATCTTTGTCCTCTTGGGAGTTTATTCTTACCACTGATACGAACTTTAATTCTTGCAGCAAGCATTAAGAAGTCATGTCCTTGTTCAAGCCAGAATCTTGAATATTTGCTTGGCTTATCATGAATCTGTTTCTTTACAGGAATTTCTAAGATAAGCATTAATAAGAGCCAGAAAATAATCATCCCGACAATACCGGCGATGAATAAAACAATTGGGATGTAGAAATCATACCAATGTCCGACTCTCCAGAATGTTAAAGAACCGGCAATTGCGAGAGCTAAAGCTCCGCCAAGAATTGTTCCAAAAATAATCATAACTATTGAGGGATAACTAATTTAATTGCACCTGGACAAATTTCGACTTGATAGTGGTTGCCTTTAATCATTTCACCATCGACACAGATATCGATATCTTTAGGGGCATCGATTTGGACTTTCTTTACTCTTCTGTATTGAAGTTTCTTAGCAAATTTAGGATTGTCTAAGTGTTGTCCTTCAGTATATGGGTTTAAGATTCCTAAGAAACCGAATAATGGCATTGTTTTTAATAAACAAAGATCGATTAAACCATCATCATTGACTGATTTAGGAGCGCAGCGGAATTTACCACCGACATATTGTCCTTGTGCTAATGTACAAAGTAACATTTTTCCTTTTGGATTGATGACTTCACCATCAGCGGTGACTGTAATCTTGTTGAATCTCCCTTTTAAGATGGCAACTTTAAGGGCTTTGCCATAAGGATCTTTTTTGCCTTGTTCCTTGTAAATGTTACCAACAGCACCGACGATGGCGTCGAAACCGAAGTTGATAACGTTGATGGAATACATTGGTTTTTCCATACCTTCACAATAAATAGAAGTTAAGTCAACTGGTTTGGCTTCACCTTTAATTAATTGTTCGATTTGGAATTTTTCAGGACCGCCATAGCATTTTGCAAAGTCATTGCCTGTTCCGATTGGGACAACAACTAATTCAGCATTGTCGTGTCCGACTAATCCGTTAACGACTTCATTGACTGTTCCGTCTCCACCACAAGCATATACTCTAACTTTTTCTTTGGCGAATTTGTTTAAATATTCGTTAACATAATTTGTTGCATCTTTAGGAGCAGAAGTGGAATGCATTTCATGTTCTAATCCTTCGAATGCTTTTTTGATAGCTTCAAAGCGTTCACTTGCAGCACCAGATTGAGCTGCACCATTAAAAATAATTAAATGTCTCATTATTAAAACTCACTTTCTTAAATCTTATTTTATAAGATATTTAAAAATAGTAAACACTAAAAAGTTTCATTACTAAGTAATGTGGATATCTTTATAAACATTTGATAAAATGATTTCGCTATGAAAACTTTATTTAAAAACGCTCGAATTTTAAAAATGACTGGAGAAGATATCTTCTTTGGAAATCTTATTGTTGATGGTAATCGTATCTCTTATATCGGTAATGAAATACCTAATGATAAGTATGATCAAATCATCGATTGTAATGGCAATGTATTAATGCCTGGATTTAAAGATTGCCATACCCATTCTGCAATGGTGTTCTTAAGAGGATATGCGGATGATTATTCTTTGCAAGAATGGTTATTTGGAAAAGTCATACCAGCTGAAGAAAAGTTTACAAAAGATGATGTCTATGAACTAACTAAACTTGCTTGTTTAGAATACTTTTCAAGTGGAATCACAGCTGTCATGGAAATGTATTATTTCCCAGATATGTTAAGAAAAGCATTTCTTGATATGAATATGAGGGCTGTCATTCAACTTCAAGCCACATCATACTTAAATGATGGAAAGTTGGAAGAATATTATCAAACGTTTAATGAAAAAGATTCTTTAGTGAGTGCGAAGCTTGGTTTACACGCTGAATATACTTCCTCACCAGAAGATTTTGCTTTGATTGAAAGCTTGATTCAAAAATATAAATCCCCATTCTACACTCACTTAAGTGAAACAAAAAAAGAAGAAGATGATTGCTTAAAGAATAGAGGCATGAGTGCGACTAAGTATCTTGAAAGTGAAGGATTATTTGATTATGGCGGTGGTGGATATCACTGTGTTCACTTAAATGATGAAGATATGGAAATCTTTAAAAAGCATAACTTGTCTGCAATTTTAAATACTGGTAGTAACACAAAACTTGCCTCTGGTATTCCTAATGTTAAAAAGTTATTAGACCATGATATAAACATCGCAATTGGAACAGATGGAGCAGCATCAAATAACTGTCTCAATATGTTCAAGGAGATGGCTTTGGTCTCATCATTATCTAAAGTCACAACTGGTGACCCAAGCTTCTTAAAAGCCGAAGAAATTTTGAAGATGGCCACAGTTAATGGGGCACATGCTGTAGGTTTAAATGATTGTGATGTTTTAGAGGTTGGAAAACTCGCTGATATCATCATGATTGATCTTTTAAAACCATCAATGCAACCAATCAATAACATAGTGAAAAATATAGTCTACGCTGGAAGCAAAGATATCGTTAAGATGACTATGATTAATGGCAAGATTGTCTACATGGATGGAAAGTACAATATTGGTGAAGATATTGAAAAAATGTATCAAAAATGTCAGCAAATTACCGATAGATTAATAAAATAATATGAAAGTTGCATTTGTAGGAGCAGGTCCAGCTTCAATCTTTGGAGCATTATATTTAAAGAAAAATAGACCAGATGTTGAAGTCTATATTTTCGACAAGAACAGCTCTATTGGAAAGAAACTTTCAATGACTGGAAATGGGAAATGCAACATCGCTCCTATTAAAGATAATATCGAAGAATATAATAATCCAAAGAGGGTTAAAA